>CANJJU010000001.1 GCA_947474815.1 Chitinophagaceae bacterium
AAACCTAAATCGTGTAGGTATTGTTTTCTTGTGATTCCTTTTGAAGTATCTCCATATGGACTGACAGGCGAGTTAGGGTATAAAGAAAACCTAGTCATTTCCTTGGTACCCTTCATTTGTTTTTTTAATTTCAAATCTCTTACTGTTTCATTTCCAGTAAAATTGATAGAGTTGATTTTTACTTTATTCCCTTTATCAATAGTGAAGGTTAATGTAGTTCCATTGGCAATACCCGATACAGCCGCCTCTGTTAAAATAATATCAACATTTCTATACCCTTTTTCATAGAAAAATTTACGTATTACTTCTACGGCACTTAATTTCATGTTTTCAGTAAGCACCCTGTCTTTCGATAATCCGATTTTAGTTTCTAAGTCGTCCTTTTCTCCCTTTTTAATTCCAATGAAACTATAGTCGATGAGCCGTGGTCTTTCTTTTATTTCTATTTCCAAGAAAATTGAAGATTCTTCTAGCTTAACAATATAAATATCAACGCTCGACACAAGGCTTTGCTTCCATAATTTAGCAATGGCTTTACCAAACACATCTGAGCCGGGAAGTTGCACCTTGTCACCAATAGCCAACCCCGATATAGAAATAATTAAATTCGGATCAAATGCATTGGTTCCTTTTACCGTGATACCACCAATAGTGTAGTTTTTGGGATACTTGGAATTCAACAGCTCTTGTAAAGCAGGATTTACAGATACAGGAACTGTATCAATTTGAGCCAATAAATGCTGGCTTGTTAAGAGCAAAAAGGCAATAACTAAAAGTTTCGGGAAATTCCTACGCATCAATTGGTATTTTACGATGGGCAAATTAAGCCCATTAATGAAAACTATTTGTTAAATGAAGGCTTACATTGATTCATCTAAGAAAAAATAGCGGCCTGTTGATTAATTTATTTTGTTTGAATAATAGGCAATCACCTATTATTATGAGTTTATTTTTTTACTTGAGCTCCTGTCTTTCCAAATCTTCTCTCTCTTAGTTGATAATCTACAATTGCTTCGTATAAATTCTCTTTTCTAAAGTCGGGCCAAAGTGTATTGGTAAAATACAATTCGGCGTAAGCAAGCTGATATAATAAAAAGTTACTGATTCTATATTCTCCACTTGTACGTATCATCAATTCAGGATCAGGAAATGAGGCTGTTGTTAAATATTGTTGAAACGTGCTTTGTGTAATATTTTTAGATTCTAACTTGCCTTCCTCTACCGCTGAGGCGATTAACTTTACTGCATTCACGATTTCCCATCTACTGCTGTAACTAAGTGCCATAACAAGATTGAGCCCTTCATTGTCCTTTGTTTCACTGATTGCCTCTGCTAATTCTTTCTTTGCGTTTACAGGCAATAGGCTTGTATCGCCAATCACATGAAGCCTAATGTTGTTTTTATTAAGCGTAGGAACTTCTTTTCTAATTGTGTCAACCAATAATTCCATTAAACCAGCAACCTCTTGTTCTGGTCTATCCCAATTTTCAGTACTGAAAGCATAAAGGGTTAAATATTGAATCCCTAATTCGGCCGCTCCTTCTACAATGTCTCTTACACTTTCTACTCCATGAAGATGACCAAAAAGGCGATCTTGCCCCTTTTCGGTTGCCCAACGCCCGTTGCCATCCATAATGATGGCAATATGCTTTGGAAGATTTTCCGCCTGAATTGTGTTTCTAGCACTCATACAATCACTCTAATTGACCATTCTATAGGGCAGCAAAAGTAACCAATATTTAAGAGAATCCCTTCAAATAGCCTCAATCTTTAAAGGAAGGAAGTTTATTTATTTTATGGGCATTTAAAATAAAAAAACCGATACAATCTGTAGCGGTTTTAAGTTATAACGAATTGATATGTAATTAGTTGATAGTTGGGCAACGATAACTTCCAATATTAAAAGAAACGCCAATTTCAGCTACAACAAACTGATCTTTTTGTTTGCTCCAACCTCTTTGTCTACCAGGTGTATTACTAAGCGGATTGTTGGGATCTATTTCATAAGACCTATCCTGCATTAAATAGGCAAGAGAATATCCAGAAGGGACATCAGGAAAATAAGGATTTTTTGGAGCATAGGTTGTGCTTACATCATCCAAATAATCTGTTGTAGTAAAATGCTGAGTTACCTCAAAGGAAATGTTCATTTTTTGGTTAATGCTGTATTTAACTCCCACTCCAAAAGGAATGCTAAAGGCTGTTGTTCCATAGGGCTTTCTTCCAAGGTAGCCACCATTTTGACCTTCTGTACCAAGAGGACGAAGAAAAACTTTGGTGCCACGATAATAGGCATATGGATCATAGCTAAACACTCCAACTCCTAAAGTAACGTATGGAGTAAAGTTATAAGCTGGATCTCCTGGAATATATTTAAAGAAGTTGAAATCGCCTTGCAAAGCGAATTCATATACATTAGAATTAAAACTAAGATTTCTGGTTTTCTGATACGCATTTTTGCTATAGGTATCACTGTACCCTAATTGAACAAATCTTCCGGCAGCTCTAATACCTATGTAATTACCGAATTGTTTCCTAAAAAACACTCCTACAGAGGGTTTGGGCTGATTTAAGCCAAGCTTAGTATTTAAATCGCCGAAATAATGACCTGCCCCAACTGTTACTCCAAATTCTCCTTCATGAAAATACCCATTGGATTGAGCAAAAGAATTGCCGCAAAGTAATACTGCTAAAAAGACAATAATAATTCGATTCACTTTGATAAATTTTATTAGATTCTAGTTAATTGAGTGTAAATATATGCCAACCTACATTAATTGATAATACTAAAGTGAGAAAATAGAAAATACATATATAATTAACAGAGGTTTAAGAAATTAAAAACAATCATTTTGCTTTAACTACTCGAAGTCCTGCGCTCATCATATGCAAGAGAGGGTCATCCCTCATGATATTAGTTAAGCTAAAATGATAATCCCCCTTTTTATTGAATTTATAGTAACCAAAAGGTTTTCTTACTTCCCATATATCATTCATCCCGCTTCCTTCCCATCCATTGGCATCATCGCCTAGTGATAGATTAACTTTTTGGTAGTGTGTGGAATCCCCGGGCTCTTGGATACCCACTAGTAGCCAGATATTGTTGTATTTATAGGCATCCGTATGGCGCAAGACAATGTATACATTATATACAGCAGTAGTATCTGATATGTTAAAAATCGCCTTTGCAGTATCTATGCTTCTCCATTCGTGTTTTATAAAAGGAGTATTTTTTTCAAATACATCCACTTGACCACAAGAAGAGCAGCAAATAGAATAAAGAAATACCAACACTATTAAATAAACAGGATGTTTGAAAAGACCTTTCATTTTTTATACGAGAAATTTAAAAACTTACAATACGTTTAATATTTGTTCTTTTGCTTTTTCAAGTTCATCTTTCATTTTTACTACGCATTTCTGGATATCGGCATCATATGCTTTGCTACCCGTAGTATTAATTTCCCTTCCTATCTCTTGAAGCAGAAAAGAAAGCTTTTTGCCTTTACTTACATCGGATCCATGAATGATGTCATTAAAATATTCACAGTGCTGGCGCAAACGAATTTGCTCTTCATGAATATCAATTTTTTCCATGTAATAGATCAACTCTTGTTCCATTCTATTGTTATCTATATTTTCCTTTCCTACATGTTCATTTAAAAGCTTATTGATTTCCTCTTTAATTCTAACTTTTCTATTGGGTTCTAAAACCAAAATAGCCTCTTCTTGAATTTTAATGTTATCGACCCTACTTAAAAGATCTTTTTGCAAAGAAGCACCTTCTTCTTCACGATGATTATTGAGTTCATTTAAAGCATTGGTGAGCACTTTTTTGAAATCATTGAAATCTCCTTCATTTATAATTTCGTTACTCGGACTGACCACTTCAGGTAGTCGTAAAAGCGAACTCAATACAGCATTGGTATCAATTTGCAATTCGGCTGCCAAGTCTTTGATTTGACGATAGTAAGCCTTAATCAGGTCTGTGTTGATGATCACTGGCCTTGAGGCGCCATTTTGTTTGATGCTTACATAACAATCCACCGTTCCTCTTACCAACTGCTCCTGTAACATATTTCGAATATCAAATTCGTATGGCTTAAGCAATGGAGGTAATTTGAGCTGCAATTCAAATTGTTTTCCGTTCAATGCTTTTACTTCAACTAGAAAAGTTTTTTCACCTATTGTTTGTTCTGACCTTCCAAAACCAGTCATTGATTTGAGCATATGCTTTTTATTTAACTGCAATGTAATTATTTATTACATTGAATGAGAATGATTGTATCGAATGCTTGTTACTTATTTTTTTATTAAATGTATTAAAGTAATCAAGCGAGGAAAACCAGCAGTAGTTTGTTGCATTAAAAAAGCCCAACAATTTTGAGCTGGGCTTTAGTATATAGGTGGGTTAGTAAGTACAGGGACCAAATCCCTTATACAATATTAAAAATTATTTTTACCAATAAGAAAAAAAAGAGCAACTATTTTATTAACATTTTTATTTTACTTGTGGATAAGGGGATGCGCGCAATCAAAAAAATCTACGTCATCAAGCAGTAAATTTTTCAGAATACTTTTTGATATAAAAAATAAACTTCAATGAAAGTATTGAAAATATTGAGTTTCAACAGAAGTGAATTATAAAATATTATTCTGTGTTTACAATATTCACTCTTAAAAAATTAAAATAATTGAAAGAGATGACTCATAAAATATCCTATAATTATTTTTTATAAAAAAGGCGTTTTTTTCATTAAAAAGCGGTTTTTAAACGAAAACTCTCATAAAATGAAACGATAGTATCTTTGTGTAAACAGAAATACAATCATTATGCAATTCCCTTCTCCTGTATCAACACAATGGATCGCATCTTTTATTGATGCAAAAATAATAGGCAACAAAACAAACAATGCAACAGGCATCAACGAAATTCATAAAGTTGAAAAAGGAGACCTTGTGTTTGTTGATCATCCAAAATATTACGATGTCTGTATCAATAGCGCTGCTACTTTTATAATTATTAATAAAGAAATGGAAGTGCCAGAAGGAAAAACATTGTTTGTAGTAGAAAATCCTTTTGAAGCCTATTGTAAAATTGTAAACCATTTCAGACCATTTGAAGCAGCAGATAAAATGATAAGCGATACAGTTGTAATCGGGAAGGATAGCTTCATTTACCCTAGTGCTTTTATTGGACACCATGTTTCAATTGGAAAAAATTGTATTATTTATCCAAATGTGAACATTTTAGACCATTGTACACTTGGAGACAACGTGATTATTCAAGCGGGTAGTGTGATTGGGAGCAACGCCTTTTATTATAATACAAAGAAAAATAGAGACGTATGGTATAAAAAAATGCCTGATTGTGGGAGAGTGATAATTGAAGACGATGTTGAAATTGGAGCAAACTGCACCATCGATCGAGGAGTGAGTCATGATACGATTATAGGCAAAGGAAGCAAACTTGACAATATGATTCATATTGGACATGATACGGTCATTGGAAGAAATTGCTTGATTGCTGCTCAGGTTGGTATTGCGGGTGCAACTACATTAGAAGAGGGAGTAACATTATGGGGGCAGGTAGGCATCAACAAAACACTTACCATTGGAGCAAATGCAGTGGTTTTTGCACAAAGTGGTGTTCCGGGAAATCTTGAGGGAAACAAAGTATATTTTGGCACCCCTGCGGTAGAAGCAAGAGAAAAACAAAGAGAATTGGTGTGGATTAAAAGAATCCCTGAATTATGGGAGAAGGTAATGGGAAAGTAATACTACACGATAATTTTTTCGGTAAGCATTGCACAAGTATACTCAATTGATTCTTTCAAAGGGATATACTCAAAGTCTTGCAAATGCTTTTTTAGTTTTGTATTGTCAAAATACACTTTAGCAAAAGCAGTTGCAGCAGTTTCTTTGGTAATCAAAGGCTCTCTTCCTGAAAATATATTTTTAAGTTTCTCTATTCTCCAAACAAAGCTCGCTAGCAAAGGCGTTACTTTATTAATAGGCCTTTTTTTCTTAAACGCATCTGCGATTAAATTGAAGACATTTTTATAGGTTGTGTTTTCAGCACTAATAATAAATCGCTCTGCTGTAATAGTTGATTCCATTAATAAGATCATTGCCCTACAAACATCTCGTACATCTACAAACCCTGTGGTGCCTTCTGTGTACCAATTAAACCCATCATAAATATTTTTGAAAATAGCAGTTGACCCTTCTTTCCAATTCCCCGGACCGAGAATGATTGTGGGATTTACAATAACAGCATTTAATCCTTCCGCTACCCCTCTCCACACTTCTAATTCACCGAGATACTTACTATGTCCGTATACACTGTTATTCGTTTCAACAGTCCATTGACTCTTTTCATTAATGGACTCGTGCTCTTTAAGTCGTCCAAGGGCAGCAACAGAACTTACATGAACCATTTTTTTAACTCCTGCTTCTACTGCTGCATTTACAACATTCGCTGTTGCTTCCACATTTACTTTGTATAATACATTTTTACTTTTAGGCGAAAAACTCACCATCCCTGCACAATGATATACCACAGTCACATCCTCCATTATTTCTTCTAGCGCAACCACATCTAGTAAATCACAATGAACAATTTGAAGGAGATTATGATTAGCTATTTTAATAGGTGTTTTATTGTATACAGCTTTTACTTTTACTCCCTTTGCAAGCAATTGATTTACCAACTCTATTCCCAATAGCCCAGCAGCGCCTGTTACCAACGACACCTCCTTCTTTATTACATGCTCTGATTGTGCTGCATTCATATTATTGTTTTAGAAACGAGTGATTATTTTGAATAATCATAAAATCCTTTGCCAGATTTTCTGCCAAGATTATTTTCTTTTACTTTATTTATTTGTAGAAGTGAAGGTTGAAATCGGGGGGCTTTTTCAAAAGCAACATATAACGATTCGGATACAGCAAGGTTAATATCCATTCCTATTAAATCCATTAATTTAAATGGGCCCATTTTAAAACCAGTTGCTTCCATTAACTCATCTACGGTTTCAATGGTGGCAATGTTGTTTTCAACAAGTTTCATTGCCTCAAGATAATAATGACGAGCAACCCTGTTTACAATAAAACCAGGAGCATCTATACAAAGAACCGGAATCTTTTTTAATTGATGGCACACTTGCATTAAATCAGCTATCACGCCATCGCTGGTTTGTTCCGCTTTAACTACCTCAACCAATTTCATTATTTGAGCAGGGTTAAAAAAATGCATTCCTGCCACCCTTTCTGGATGTGAGATTTGCTTTTGTAATGCAGAAATTGATAAGGAAGACGTGTTGCTTGCAAAAATTGTTTGATCAGAATTTATAGAAGCCAATTGATTAAAGAGAGTAATTTTTGCATCTGCCTTTTCTATAATTGCTTCTATTATTAGGGAAGCTTTACATTCTGCAATAATGGAAGAAAATGAAATGTTTTTTAAAATAAACACCTTCTCTTCTAGAGAGATTTTGTTTTTATCAATAAGCGAATCTAGATTTTTATTGATAGAAATTGTTGCGTTGGTAAGAACCTGTTCATTTGTATCAAACAATATAACCTTGTAGCCATTTTGTGCGGAAGAAAGCGCGATACCGCTTCCCATTGTTCCCGCTCCGGCAACGCATATGTTTTCTACCATAATAACATCTTTTAAGTAACCTTATACTGCGTTGGTAAATTGTTTTAAAAATCTAATATCATTTTCACTAAACAATCTAAGGTCTTTCACTTGATAAGTCAGCATGGTAATACGTTCTACTCCCATACCGAATGCAAAGCCCGTATACTTTTTACTGTCGATTCCACAATTATCTAATACTTGCGGATGCACCATGCCACAGCCTAAAATCTCAACCCATCCTGTTTTTTTACAAACATTGCAACCATCTCCATTGCAAATCAAACAACTAATGTCCATTTCAGCACTTGGCTCTGTAAAAGGAAAATAGGAAGGTCTGAATCTTACTTTCACATCGTTGCCAAACATTTCCTGCACAAAAAAATACAAGGTTTGCTTTAAATCAGCAAAGGATACATTTTCAGCAATGTATAATCCTTCAACTTGATTGAAAAAACAATGCGCTCTTGCACTGATGGTTTCGTTTCTATATACTCTACCCGGACAAATAATACGCAAGGGTAAATTGCCTTTTTCCATTTCTCTAATTTGCACACTGCTTGTATGTGTACGCAAGAGCCAATCAGGGTTCTGGCTAATATAGAAAGTATCCTGCATGTCTCTAGCAGGATGATTTTCAGGAAGATTAAGGGCTGTAAAATTATGCCAATCATCTTCTATTTCTGGACCTTCTGCAATAGAAAATCCAAGTCTTTGAAAGATAGATACAATTTTATTGTGTACTATACTAATAGGATGACGTGATCCTAGGGGAAGTGATTCTCCTGGTAGTGTAACATCTATAGATGCACTAAATTTTTTATCGACAGCGCCAAGACCTTGTAACAATTCCTCATAAAAGGATTCTGTAAAGATTTTAAATTCATTTAATAATTGTCCGGCTTCTTTCTTTTGATCTACTGGCACATTTTTCATTTCCCCCATAATCATCTTCAATAAGCCCTTAGTACCCAAGTATTTTATTCTAAAAGCCTCTACCGCTTCTTTGTTATTAAGCGTAAGAGCCAATATCTCTTTTTTGTGTTGTTCAATTTGTTTAACTAATTGGTCCATACATCAAAGGTAATACGCAAATACTAATTATATTACTTGAAGCTTGAGTAATTGAAAAAAAGAATAACTTTATTAAATAAAACTATTCAACTATGTCATTATTTAAATCTGGCAATCCAACACTTTCTGAAAATAAATTCAGAGATACTGTAATCGCAAGTACTGTTTCACATGGAGATAGTATGACCATCAATGGAACACTCCAAAAGTTTGGGTTTATGTTACTTATGCTTGTAGGAACCGCCTTCTATTCTTGGAAAGAAGTTATTGGAAGTGGAGAAAACGTAATGATAATGATTGGAGGAGGGGCTATTGGCGGGTTGGTTGTTGCCCTGATTCTCGCCTTTAAAAGGGAATGGTCTCCATATCTTGCTCCATTATATGCTTTGTTGGAAGGACTTTTCATCGGGGCCATTTCAGCAATGTTTAATGAGTTGTATAATGGTATTGTACTAAATGCAGTTGGATTAACTTTTGGCGTTGGCGTAGCAATGTATCTGCTATACTCCCTTAGAATTATAAGGGCTACAGAAAAATTTAAAGCAGTTGTTTTCACTGCTACTGCAGGAATTGCCATATTTTATTTATTGGTTTGGGTAATGAGTCTTTTTGGATACAATAATCTCCAGTTCTTACACGAGGGAAGCACATTTGGCATTGTATTCTCCTTGGTGGTAGTGGTAATTGCCGCCTTAAACCTAATTCTAGATTTTGATATGATTGAACAGGGTGCTGCAATGGGCGCTCCAAAATATATGGAATGGTACGGTGCTTTTGGATTAATGGTAACATTTGTTTGGCTTTATCTTGAAATATTAAGATTGCTTTCGAAATTAAACAGCAGAAACTAAACATCATTTCCTGTAACTCTTTAAAAAGCCGAAATAATATCTCGGCTTTTTTTATTACTTTGAAGTCTTAATTTATATTATGAAAAAAATATTAGCAGTAGTTGTTTTATTGGTAGCAGGAATAAATAGTTTCTCCCAAGCAAAATTGTTGGAAAAAGTTGTGAAAAAGGGTGATGAAATTATTATCCCCTATGAAAAATATGTGTTGTCTAATGGATTAACGGTGATTTTGCATGAAGACCATAGTGATCCAATTGTTCATGTGGATGTTACTTATCATGTAGGAAGCGCAAGGGAAGAAATTGGGAAAAGCGGATTTGCTCATTTCTTTGAACACATGCAATTTCAAGGAAGCGACCATGTGGCGGATGAGCAACATTTTAAAATGATCACTGCTGCCGGAGGCACCCTTAATGGAAGTACAAATCTAGATCGCACGAATTATTTTGAAACAGTCCCTAATAACCAACTTGAAAAAATATTATGGTTAGAAGCAGATAGAATGGGATATTTTTTAGATGCAGTAACCCAACAAAAATTTGAAATACAAAGAAGTACGGTAAAAAATGAACGTGGTCAGAATTACGACAATAAGCCTTATGGTTTAATGGGAGAATTTACCAGTAAAAATTTATACCCATACGGACATCCTTATAGTTGGTTAACTATTGGATACGTAGAAGACCTCAATCGAGTAAATGCAAATGATTTAAAAAACTTTTTTCTGCGTTGGTATGGACCAAATAATGCAACGCTTACAATTGGAGGGGATATCAACCCTGCAAAAGCTATTCAGCTAGCCGAGAAATATTTTGGAAGTATTCCGAAAGGACCAGACGTAACAAAAACAATTTTACCAAAAGCTGTCATCAATGAAAATCGTTATGTTTCTTATGTAGACAATTACGCAAGAGTTCCGTTATTGGCTAAAACATATCCAACAGTTCCTAATTATGATAAAGACATGTCGGCATTGGCTTGTTTGGCTCAAATTCTTGGACAAGGAAAAACATCTATTCTATATCAAGAATTTGTAAAAACACAAAAGGCATTACAAGCAAGTGCGAGTAGCCGATTATCTGAATTGGCAGGAGAATTTACTATTCAGTTAGTTCCACTTCCGGGAAAATCACTTAGCAATATGGATAGTTTATATAAGCAGGCCTTAATGGTGTTTGAAAAAAGAGGAGTAACAGATGAGGACATTGAAAAGTTTAAAGGAGGTATTGAATCTCAATATATCAATGGACTTCAAAGTGTATCAGGAAAAGTGTCTCAATTAGCAGCATTTCAAACTTTTACCCACAATCCTAATATGATTGGTAAAATGCTGAACTCGTATCGAGCTGTTACAAAAGAAGATGTAATGAACGTTTACAATACTTATATTAAAGATAAAAACTGTGTAACGGTAAGTGTTCTTACAAAAGGTAATACAACAGGAGTTGCCATGCCAGATAATTATATCATTGACTCAACTAATTATACAAAACCTTCCTATGGATATGATGGATTGATGTACACTAAAGGGAAAGACAAATTCGATAGAAGTAAAATTCCTACTACGGGGCCAAGTCCAGTATTGAAAGTACCCGCATTCTGGAAACAAAACCTAGCGAACGGAATAAAAATTATTGGTACAGAAAATACAGAGCTTCCTTTAGTGAATGTTTCAATCACGATACCTGGCGGCCATTTATTACAAGCAAATGACACTTCTAAAATTGGATTGGCTGGTTTTGTTGGCAGCATGCTAAACGAAGACACTAAAAATTATTCAGCTGAACAGTTATCTGTTGAATTACAAAAATTAGGCAGCAGCATCTCGGTGAATAATACCCTTGATGGTATCCGATTCTCGATGCAGAGTCAAAAAAAGAATATAGATAAAACGATTGCATTGCTTGAAGAAAGAATGCTTCATCCAAATTTTACGGAGAATGCATTTACTCGAATACAAAAACAATCTTTAGAAAGTTTCAAGCAGGCTAAATCGCAACCAGCAACTATTGCAAGTGCTGTGTATGAAAAACTTTCATATGGTGCTGGAAATATTCTAGGAATGAGCGACAACGGCACAGAGAACACGGTTAAAAACCTTCGTTTAAGTGACATCCAAGAGTATTACAATAATTACATGACATCTAAAAATGCAAGGATTGTAATAGTAGGAGATATTAAACAAAATGAAATTCTTTCAAAACTTACTTTTCTAAATAAACTACCCAATAAAGAAATTGTTATTCCTACGCCTGTGGTCATTCCTACATCCGCTAAAACAGTAGTTTACCTAGTAGATGTTCCCAAGGCTGCTCAAACTGAATTTAGGATAGGAAAAATAGTGCCTCTCCCCTATGAGCTTACAGGAGAATATTATCAAGCAGATTTGATGAACTATGTATTGGGTGCCAATTTCAATAGTAGATTAAATTTAAATTTAAGAGAAGACAAAGCTTGGACCTACGGAGCTAGAGCTAATTTTAGCGGAGACAAATACAGTGTTAAATACACTTTTAGTTCAGGCATACGAGCCGATGCCACCGATAGTGCCTTAACAGAAGTTATTAAAGAAATTAATAATTATGCTATAAATGGAATCACTGAAGAAGAAGTGACTTTTATGAAAAGCGCCTTGGGACAGAGAGATGCGCTTCAATATGAAACCATGGCGCAAAAATCTGGATTCATTGGACGCATATTGGAATACAATCTTCCGGGTAACTATATAGAAAAACAAAGCTCTATTTTGAATGGTATAACTAAACCAAGAATAGATGATTTAGCTAAAAAGTGGCTACAAACTAATAACATGTTTATTTTACTAGTGGGCGATAAAGCTAAAATCCTTTCAGGAATACAAAAGTTTGGGTATGAAATTATTGAGTTGGATTCTGATGGGAATAAAAAATAAAAAATCTAACAATATCGTTGAATAAAAAATGCTGCTTTTGAGCAGCATTTTTTATAGGAGAAAGTTTTCAACTTCAATCGAAGAAAAAGAAAAAATACAAGGCAGCACTGGATGGTTTCATTCCTTCAAAATATCCGATAGTGCTTCCAGATGAATTTTTCACTCTGCCATCTTCTACATAACCGATGGTACTTCCGGAAGAATTTTTTACTCTGCCGTCTTCTATATATCCTATTGTACTGCCTGAAGAGTTTTTTACCCTGCCGTCTTCATAGTAGCCAATAGTACTGCCGGAGGAATTCTTTACCCTCCCGTCTTGTATATACCCTATTGTACTTCCTGAAGAATTCTTTACTCTACCGTCCTCTATGTATCCTACTGTACTTCCTGAAGAGTTTTTTAATCGCTGGCTATAACCAATCAATGTTAACAGAATCAACAAGGATAGGAGTATTACTTTTTTCATATAAAAAAAATTAATAAAGAATATAATAAGAAAGAAATTGAGTGAGGATTCCAATAAGAATGCCCATATAAATATCTTTTGAATTGTGTGCATTTAAAAATAATCTTGAAGAACATACTATGCCCGTTATCAATAACACCAAACATAAAGGCCAAGTCATCTGCATGGAATTAAATTGAAATAATAATAAAAAGAAACCCAACCACCCTCCCATACCAATGGCGTGCATGCTCACTTTAAAATAAATATTTGCTAACAAAGCTCCTGATGAAGCAAAAAAGATTCCTAAAACATAAGAGGTAAGTAGTAATGGATAAGCCGGCTGTTGTTTAAAGACAGTGTAGGTCCAAAAGAAAAAAATCCCTGAAGCGATATAAGGAATAATTCTATCTTTTTGCGTTCTTAAAAACAAAGAATCAATAAATCCAACTGCCTTGAGCAATACTACACTTAATAAAGGGTAAAGAATAAGATTCAATATAACGATTAGAATTGTCTGCGCTTTTTCCGAAGAAGAAAATCCAGTAAAGGCATAAGGATGTATATAAATTAAAAAATAAGCAACAAATAACGGAATGAAAATGGGATGAAAGCAATAGGAAATGATATTTGCAAAGACTCTAACGATGAGGTTAGATGCATTCACTGAGTCATCTGCTATTTTATTTTCTGCCGTACTTGTTGTCATGTTTTTCTTATTATAATATTTTTCTTAGTCGGGCTACTGAAATATTGAGCTGCTCCCTATATTTAGCTACTGTTCGTCTAGCAATGTTATATCCTTTTTCTTGGAGCATTTCAGTTAACCTTTCGTCGCTATGTGGATGTTTTTTACTTTCTGCATTAATAATGTCCGTCAGAATTTTTTTAACTTCTCTTGTACTTACTTCCTCTCCGCTTTCTGTTTGCAAGCTTTCGCTGAAGAAAAACTTAAGTCGATAAGTACCAAATTCAGTTTGCACAAATTTACTATTCGCAACTCGACTGATTGTACTGATATCTAAATTGGTTTCTTCTGCAATATCTTTTAATATCATTGGCTTCAAGTCAATTTCATCACCCGTAAGAAAAAAAGCATACTGATAATTCATGATTGCTCCCATTGTATTGAGCAAGGTCGTTTGTCTTTGTTGGATTGCGTCAATAAACCATTTTGCAGAATCTAATTTTTGCTTTATAAACAATACCGCTTCTTTTTGACGCTTATCTTTCTTGGTTCCCTTTTCATATTCTTTGAGCATATCTCTATACCCTTCGCTAATACGTAAATCAGGGGCATTTTTACTATTCAACAACAACTCCAGTGTTCCATTACTATTGGTTATATAAAAATCAGGGATAATATAATTTTGTCCTTTACTTGAATCTCCAATGTTGCTCCCTGGTTTAGGATTAAGTTTAATAATTTGATTAATAATTTCTCTAAGTTGCGCATCTGAAAGATTTAATCCTTTTTGAATTTTTTCGTAATGCTTCTTTGTAAACTCTTCGAAATACTTATCTAATACTTTTATTGCCCATTCAACATGCTCTCCCTGATTCGTTTTTCTTTGGAGCTGTAATAAAAGACATTCTTGTAAATTTCTTGCCCCTACCCCTGCAGGATCGAATTGTTGAATTTGGGTGATGATTTTTTTTATCTGCTCTTCCGATGCCTCAATATTTTGTCTGAAGGCGAGATCATCAATAATAGCAGTCACATCTCTTCTTAGGTATCCGTCGTCATCCAAACTCCCCACTATTTGTTCTGCAATTTTTCCTTCTGTTTCATTCAATTTTAATAAACCTAATTGAAGCAACATTTGTTCATTAAATGAAGCCTCCACTTTAACCGGAATAACTCTATCATCATTCAGTTCAGGATAATTTTCGTCTCTTAGTTTATAGTCTCCCACTTCATCATCTCCTTCTTGAACATATTCACTCACATCAATGTTATCGTACTCCTCTTCACTTCCATCCAGATCGGTGTCGCTATCGGTTTCATCAGCAAATTCATCCTTTTTATCAATATCATCTTCATAACTATCTTCTCCATGTTCTAAGGCAGGGTTTTCTTCGAGCTCTTCCTTTATCCTTTCTTCTAAATAAGCAGTAGGCACCTGCAGCAATTTCATCAATTGAATCTGCTGAGGAGAAAGCTTTTGAAGCAACTTATGCTGTAAGGTTTGATGAAGTGCCATATTCGTTAATCATTAAAAATTATAATGGGGGATTTATAAAGTTTTAACCCCAATACATATCCTTAATCAAGTATAAAATTACAATATTGCATCGCTTAAAATGTAACAAAAACTGTTATTTTTAATTTTTGGGGGCAGTCTGCTACATACCACTGGATAATAGACAAAATACATATGCTATTATACTATTTACTCTTGGGCGTTTGGGCAGGAGTCTTAAAGTAATTGAGTCTAAGGCTATCGCTCCATCCATTGGGATTTTTTTCAAACGATTTACTGCTATAAAAAACCATGCCTTGTATATTAGGAGTGTTTCTTATTTTTTCAATTTGCTTAGGTATTTGTGTAACCTCCCTCCATGCTCTATTGGATCCTGCCCTGTAAATGGCTAATCCTATATAACAGTTTTTTCCGTAAGTATTCTTGCTCCACCAGTCAATGAGCACTTCGTATGGTGCAAGCTTATGACCTATTTCCCAATATAATTGAGGTGCAACATAATCAATCCAGCCATTTTTAAGCCAAAGTAAAATATCTGCATACAAATAATCATAGTTAGTGGGGCCTGCCTTGGTATTGCTGCCTCTTGGATCTTTATCAGCATTTCGCCACACCCCAAAGGGACTAACTCCAAATTGGCAATGACTATTCGTTTCCTTAATGGTATTGTGTAATTTTAATATAATCGTATCAACATTGCTTCTTCTCCAATCATCTAAAGATTGATTATTGCCATACTTAATATAGGAAGCACGATCTGGAAAAGGTTTTCCAGGAATAGGATAAGGATAAAAATAATCATCAATATGAATGGCATCTACATTATATCGGCTCACTACATCCTGAACCACATTTACTACATATTGTTGGGCTTCTTTATTTGCAGGATCAAAATATTTCTTTTCCCCATAAGTGATAAACCACTCTGGGTGAAGCTTTGTGATATGATTGGATGCAATAGAAGAATGATAAATATTTAATACCGCTCGATAGGGATTTATCCACGCATGAAATTCCATTCCTCTTTTATGAGTTTCTGTAACCATGAATTCAAGTGGGTCATAATAGGGAATAGGCGGAGTGCCTTGTTTGCCCGTAAGCCATTCACTCCAAGGATCAAACGCAGAGGGATACATGGCATCAGAAGAAGGCCTAATCTGAACAATCAATGTATTCATTCCATTGCGTTGGTGCATATCAAGTAATCGGATAAAAGAAGACTTTAATTCTTCGCTGTTAGTAGTAGGCTTGTCTGGCCAATCTATATTCCCAACAGTAGCCACCCAAACTGCTCTCATTTCAGGCTTTTGAATTACCTGCTGAGCATAAGGAGCATTTCCTACACAAACAAACAACAATAAGAAAACAATTGATTTTTGAAACACTGATTTTGATTTTTTTATAATAACAATCTTTTATAGCTCTTCGCTAGATGTAAATGTATTGCTTGTATTTTCTCTGTGTTCAAATTCGCTAATATATATTTTTAATAAAACGATAAAATACGTTAATAACAATGGACCAAAAATAAGTCCCATAAAGCCAAATAAGTTCAGCCCAACTATTACCCCTAAAACAGTTACGATGGGATGTACATTTCCCATTTTTTTCATTAAGGTTAATCTTGCCACATAATCTACATTTCCTGTTACTATTAAACTGTAAAATGATAATGCAATAGCCTGCCAAGTGAGGCCTTGAGCAAAAAGCATAATTACTAAAGGAATCCAAATAATCATCGTTCCTACAAGGGGAAAGAATGCAAATATTCCTGTTATAACACCCCATAATATCCAATCATGTAATCCAAATATCCAATAGCCAATTGCTGCAAAAAAACCTTGAATAATACAAATCAGCGGAATGCCTAGTGCATTGGCTTTCACCATTAATGTGGTCTCTTCCCCTAAAGTCTTAATGTTTTCAGGTTTCAACGGAATGATTTCATTCAAATACTTTTCTATGTTTTTACCATTGACAAGCAGATAATAGAAAAGAAAAAACATCATTAAAAGATTCGCAAAAATATTTGCAGTGCTATTTACTACCTGTACAAGTAACAATGAAAACTTTTCTGTTAGAGCCTTGGCATTATTCATTGTTAAAATAGAAAATCCCGTACGCTCTTTTATTTGTGCAGCAGCCGTTTGTACGCCTTGAATGATTTTTTCCTGATTATCTGCAATAGAATGAATTTTTGGAGAAATCAGTGTAATGCTAAAGTATATTGGTATCGCTATAATGAATACATATAAAAAAATAATAGCCAATGCCGCAAGTCCTTTTTTCCATTTATTTGTAAAAACAAGTTTGTAAAAAAAAGTGCGGCTTAATACAAACAATGTAATACCCCCTAATAAACCAGGAATAAAAATTCGTAATTGAGAAATCAACAAAATAGCAATAATGATAATAAGCCCAAATAGAAAAAGTTGGCGGAGCCTTTCATTAAAATACTTTGTTGTCATAAAAAGTGGATTGATTATTTTTTACTATTCGCTAATCCTTCCAAACAGAAGCGCCTTCACTACAATTAGAACATATATCAATGTTTTTCCGTCCTTTCATTAATTCGGCGCGAAATTGTTTATAGTTGTTGCTTTGCCAAATATTTTTAAAAGAATTACTTTTAAGAGATCCCAATTGATGCATGGCATCTTTATCAAAACAACAAGGAACTACTAATCCATCCCAAGTGATAACATTTGCATGCCATAGTTTCCAGCAGTGATTAGCCAATTTGTTTTTCGACTTATAGGTTCCATTTTTGTCTTTTTTGTATCGGCTAAATTTATCGTTATCAGGAATAAGCTGATTTGGATCAGTCTCATAATTATAGACTTGAGCTGTTTTAAATCTTACTTCATCCACTCCAATTTCTTTTGCTAGTTTCTTAATGTCTTCTATTTGATGTTCATTGGGCTTTACCACTAAAAACTGAAAAAAAATGAAAGGCGTTTTACTATTCAGTTCTTTTCTCCATTTAATTATATTTTTAGTTCCTTCAATCACCTTATCTAAATTACCTCCCACTCTGTATTGTTTATAAACATCCTGTGTTGTTCCATCAATAGAGATAATCAGTCGATCGAGTCCACTCTCCACGGTTTTTTTTGCAGCTTCTTCGGTAAGGTAATGAGCATTGGTAGAGGTAGCCGTGTATATGTTTTTAGAAGAGGCATATTGAACCATTGATAAAAAATCAGGATTAAGATAAGGCTCTCCTTGGAAATAAAATATGAGATAAATCAGATGTTGATGTATTTGATCGATCGTTTCAGTAAAAAAATCATTTTGCAACATACCCGTTGGACGAGAAAATACCCTTAAGCCACTTGGGCACTCGGGACAACGAAGATTACAGCTGGTTGTTGGCTCAAAGGAAATAGACAGGGGAACCCCCCATTGTATTGGCCGACCGGTTAAACGACTTACATAAAAACTGGCCAATACCTTACCTGCATTCCATAAACGTGTAAACGTAAGCTTACTCAACAGGTTAAAAGTATCGTTTCGGTTAAACCTTGGCATGACAACAAAATTACTAGTAATTTAGCTTATCGCGCTAAGCTTTGACTTATTTTAAGGAAAGCATATCAACTTATTATTATAGCAACAAAATGGAAGACGAAACAAGGGCATTTTTAATTCTAATTCTAAATACCATTTCACTGGTATTACTATGGATGATGGTCAATGTTTTTGTGGGGATCTATTTTGGGTATGCTTTTTTTGAGAAAGAGCCCACTTGGAAAAATATAGTTTATTATTTATTTTTTGTGGCAACTATTGTAGCCTTACTCCTTCATTTAAAAAGAAAATGGAGGATGTAACCTAGCTACTATGATCTTGTATGATCACCCATTTATTATGAATCTTTTTAAATAAAAGAGAGAAGTGACCTTGCAAATTTCCTACCGTTCTGCTTAAATGCCATTTTCCTACAACAGTATAATATTTTGAAGATAACTGCTTGATCGTTAAAATTGTAAAAGTAAGTTTACCCATAGATACAGTATCAGGATACCCTTTTTTATAATTTGCCAAGGTATTTTCCCAGCCATAAGTAACCCCCGTTTTTCCAACAAACATCAATGAATCGCTTCTCCAGTAAGTATCCATAAACCCTACTATATCTCCTTTGTTCCAGCTGTGAATCTGTTTATCCATAGCCGAGCGAATTGTTTTTTCAGCTTTCGCCTGAGAAAATGAAATAGTAGATATAAAAATAAACATCAAAATGAATGACAGTCTTTTCATAAAAAATAATTGAATATAATGTAGGAGAAAGCTATTAATGTTTGTGATGAGGAGAACTGCATTTACTTCTAACACAATATCTATAATTGATAAAATGAGCAGAAATAATAAATAAAACAGCTATGCCGAGTAGCCAAAATTGAAAATCAATGAAAAATTGCTTTAGCACTAAAAATGAAAAGCCAATCATAAAAATATAAATGGGTTTGAAGGAACGATGGTGTATAATATACCCATGAACCAAAGAATATATTCCAACCACGAAAGCCAATAAAATCATTCCCCATTCAAAAAACAAATTGTGAACTATATTAACACCAAATAATGGAAGAATCGGAATTACCAATGGAAGCAATCCACAATGAATAGCACATAAGATAGACGTTACTATTCCAACACCATCCCAATTTAATTTAATGTTCATATCAAGACAAAGATACTAATTTTGCACTATTGTTGCAAGTTTGTCGGAAGACAGGAAGACCGCACCCCAGTCATCATAATTGATTCGTACCTTCGCAGAAACAATCAATCATTTGATGAAAAAGAATAGAATTTGGATATATGTGGTTTTTTTTACATTGCTTTTGGGTGGCTTTTACTTGGCTATTTTTAAAGAACACCCCTTTACAGATGCCCCCCTTCCTATTATTAATGCTACTATTCCATCATTTGAATTAATTGATCAAAACGGAAAAGCATTTAGTCAAAAAAATACAGACGGGAAGGTGTATGTAGCTGAATATTTTTTCACCACCTGTAAAGGCATTTGTCCAAAAATGAATGCAAACATGAGAAGAGTATTTGATGCCTTTAAAGATGAACCAGATTTTATGATTGTTTCGCATACCTGCATGCCAGAAGTTGACAGCGTTGCTAAATTAAAATCCTATGAATCAAAAATGATTAATGGAATGCTGTTGAAAAAGCAAAATGGCTCATATAAAATAGAAGAAAGCAAAAGCGATTCTATTGATATCCTTAACAATCCTAACTGGAAATTTGTAACAGGCAAAAAAGATGATTTATACAAGCTTGCCAGACAAGGATACATGATTGATAATGGCAAACCCGATAGTACACAAAGAATAGAAGATCAATTTATTCATACGCAATTCTTTGCTTTAGTAGACAAATACGGAAGAGTGAGGGCTATATATGACGGGTTAATTGAAGAAGAAATTTTAAAACTGATCAAAGACATTCCCGCATTGATTAAAGAAAAGGTAGACCACACAAGGTTTTTGAATGGATTTAGTAATTCTCCTAATTAGTAGCTTTTACAATGACTCAGACATTATCAATTTTAAAAAAGAATAACTTAAGCGTTACAGAAGGAAGGATTAAAATTCTTGAGCTTTTTTTAGAACGCGAGGATGCGCTTGCTCATGCTGATATTGAAAAGCAGACGGAAGGAGCATTTGATAGAGTAACGGTATATCGTACGCTACAAACTTTTGTTGATAAAGGAATTATTCATCAGATACCAACAACAGACAATGCTGTTTTATATGCTTTGTGTAAAGACAACTGCGAAGCAGGTCATCACCATGATGAACATGTTCATTTTGTTTGTGACAACTGCAACAAAACTATTTGCCTAGATGATGTAATTGTACCTAATGTAAAACTTCCAAAAGGATTCAAGCCTTCTCAATCCGCCATGATTGTAAAAGGCATTTGCAACGAATGCAGAGGGAATTGATTTCATCAACCTATAAAGAATCCATTTCCTTTTTCACAAATTCCATCAATACTTTTATTTTTTCAGGAGAAAAATCGAATTCCAATCCTGCCGCTTGATATAGTTCGGGTAATTTTTTCGTGCCGCCAAGTTGCAATGCTTTACAATAATTATCTAGGGCTTTGTTCTTGTCTTTCTTAAACTGCATCCACATGCCGATTGCTCCGAGTTGAGCAATTCCATATTCAATATAATAAAAGGGAACTTCAAACAAATGCAACTGACGTTGCCAAGAATTACTACGATACTTATCAAGTTGGCTGTAATCAATAATGTCATCTTTAAATTCAGCTAAAATATTTACCCAAGAGGTGGTTCTTTCTTCATGTGTGTGAACGGGGTGTTCATAGATCCAATGTTGAAATTTATCAATAATTGCAATCCAAGGAAAAATAGTAATTACTCTTTCCAGTTGATGAATTTTAGCTCTTTTTAAATCATCTGCGTTATTAAAAAAAGTTTCCCAATAATCCATACTAAACAATTCCATCGCCATGCTAGCAACTTCTGCAATCTCCATTGGATATTCTTTAAATCCATTTAATTCTAATGGATGAGAAAGAAAAGAATGAATAGCATGCCCCCCTTCGTGTACCATGGTGGTTACATCATGCATTTGGCCTGCAGCATTCATAAAAATAAATGGCGCACCACTTTCTGCCAATGGACAATTGTATCCTCCGGGAGCTTTTCCTTGACGACTTTCTAAATCAAGATGTTTTAATTCATTCATCTTAGTTAGACAATCACCAAAAAATGGATCAAGATTTTTAAAACATTCGATGGACTTATTAAGCAATTCCTCTCCTGTTTGAAAAGGATGCAAAGGTTTTGTTCCTTGAGGTTCTGCTTCAAGATCCCATGGCATAAGCTTGTCAACACCTAATAACGCTTGCTTCTTTTTATAAATATCATTTACCAAAGGCAACACATGTAATTTTACCGCTTCGTGAAAACGATAGCAGTCTTCTTTATTATAATCAAATCGCCCTAATTCTTTAAATCGATAATCACGATAATTATCGAAACCGGCATTAATAGCTTCTTTGTTTCTTAAGACAATTAATTTATCATATAATTCATCCAATTTATCTTTGTCTTGTAGTCTTCTCTCTTGTATTTTACGATATACTTCTTCTCTAATCGTTCTATCATGACTTTCTAAAAATTTACCTGCTTGTTGAAGCGTATATTCTTTTCCTTCCACCTCAATCGTCATAGCTCCTGTAATTTGTCCATACTGTTGCTGTAGAACAGCTACCTCTGCCTGCAAGGGAATATTTGTTTCTCTAAACAAGTCTATGTTTTTACGAACATTGCGTAAATAGGTAAAATATTTTTGTTGATCCAATTCTGCTAAAAAAGGAGATTGTAATAATTTTTTATTGAGCGCATCTGCAAAAGGTTGAATTTTTGGCTGAATTTCCATGCAAAAGAAATTGAATGCAGTCTCTAGTTCTTTGTTTTGCGTATCACAAGTCATTTTTATTTGACGCCAGCAAGCATCTTCACTTACGACTGTTTCTAATTCGCTTTGATCTTTCAACCATGTGGATAGTTCTTCTTTTGAGTTTATCTCTCTTTCTAGCAGATTTTTAAAAAAAGGCTCGAGGGATGCCCAATCGGTTATAGAAAAATTTTGAGGTAAAAAGTTTCTAGTAATTTTTTGTATGTCGGCTGTATATGTCATAGCAAAAATCCGCCTGAGGCGGAAATTAATTGTTTAAAATAAAATGTTATAAATCAACTTAAGCCATTTTTCTAGGCGTATTTATTTTCTTAGCAGGCCCATTTTTTACAGCTGCTGCTTTAGGAGTAGCTGTTTTTGAAGAAGCAGCCGTTTTCTTTTCTGACACAATATCAGCAGCAGCGTCTTCCGCCGTTTCTTCAGATAGCTTTATTTCTACATTATTCTTTTTTAGAATATCAAACCACTTAATCATCTTTTTCATGTCGCTCCCATAAACTCTTTCTAAATCCATTTTAGGGAAAGTCTTTTTGAAATACGCTTGAATTTCTTTAGCATCAGCTTTTGCATCAGGCATCTTCTCTTTGCTGGTATTCATCGCTTCAAAAACCTCCACCAAATTCACATTGTCTTCCATTGTAAAAACCTCTATGCTCTCTAGGTGCGAAAATGCATGCAGTCTGTTACTTACAAATTTGGTACTTTTGTCTTCTAAAGAACGAACGATACCGCCGTCTGCCTTTGAGGAAACCAATTCAAATAAACCACTAAGCCCGGTTACGGCTACTAATTTGTTGTACTCCATAATTCAATTATTTAAAGGTGCAATATAAATGTATTAAATCAAATTAGTCTGCTTGAAAGAAATAAATAATTGCTAAATATTCAATCCTATTAAAAACGGTTGAGAAAAAGATAAAAAAATATATGAAAAAATTAATCGCCATCATTGTATGTATATTTTCAGGATGGGCTTCCTTGGCACAGAGCCACATCATTAGAGGAAGCGTGAACGATGCGGCAGACAAAGGGATTGTTCAAGGCGCTACTGTAACATTATTGTTTAAAAAAGACAGCAGCATCGCTCAAACCTTACTCACTAATAATAAAGGAATATTTGAATTCGCCTCTGTAACTCCTGACACTTTTATTTTAAAAATAAGCAATATTGGATATCGGGAATATATAGCTGTAATTGCGGCCAATCAGCAAGATCTTGGAACCATTGGGATTAACAGAAAAGAAAAAGATTTGAGCAATGTAACAATAATAGCAACAGGTCCAGCTATTGTACAAAAAGATGATACTTCTCAATATAATGCGAAACAATACAAAGTAAATCCAGATGCTACTACAGAGGACTTAGTAAAAAAAATGCCGGGCATTACGATTGACAATAAAGGGACCATCACAGCCCAGGGAGAACAAGTGAAAAAAGTAACAGTAGATGGGAAAGATTTTTTTGGAGATGATGCCACTTCAGCGCTAAAAAACATTCCTGCAGTAGCCGTGGAAAAAATTCAAGTGTTTGATAAAATGAGCGACCAAGCGCAAATGACAGGTATAGATGATGGCAACTCTCAAAAGGCAATCAACATCATTACCAAAGCCGGAATAAATAACTCTCAATTTGGACGTGTATTTGCAGGAGCCGGAACAGACAATACGTATAGTGCGGGAGGGAATATGAGTTTTTTTAATAAGGATCGAAGAATTTCTATAGTAGGAAATTTTAATAATGTCAATCAACAAAATTTTGGATCTCAGGATTTCTTAGGCTTAACAGGCAGCAAGCCGTCAAATGATAACAATAGATTCAGAGGACCTGGTGCACCTGCAGAAAGCTTTTCCATTGATGCAAGCAGCGGTATTAATATTACAAATGCAATTGGAGTTAATTATAGTGACAAATGGGGAAGCAGAGCAACCGTAACTGGTAGCTACTTTTTTAATGAAACAAGAAACAACAACACATCTATTACCAACACTAAAATATTTGAAGGCAATCTTAATAATTTTAAAAAGGGTGATGCAATATCTGACAATCTTAACCACCGAATCAATGCCCGAATCGAATACAAGATTGATACCAATAATATGCTTTTTGTTATTCCAAGTATTAATTTCCAAAAAAATAAATCTTCCTCTTCTGGAACAGCCCTTAGTTATATGAATGTTGATGATTCTTTGTCATATTCTGATGCAGTAACCGGTAGAAACAAAGATGGGTACAATATCAAAAACAATTTCTTATTTAGACATTCATTTAAAAAGAAGAATAGAATCTTGACAATGGGCCTGAATACTACTTTCACTAAAAATGATGGAACAGGTGATATTTATGCAAATTATCAATTCTTTGATTTAACAGGCAATCCACCTACCGATTCTACCCAACAACAAACTATTTATAATAATGCCAATGGATCAACCATTGGAGGAAGCATCACTTACAATGAACCAGTTGGTAAAAAAGGAAGAGGCCAATTTCAATTTGAGTATACGCCCTCTGTACAAATAAACAAGGCTGATCAAAAAACGTTTGGCTACGATGGACAAGCATACACCAAATATGATTCAACCCTGTCTAGTCAATTTGAAAATAAAATTACAACCAACACTGGCGGAATTACTTACAGATTTACCAGAAGCAAGGACGAGCAAATGGGTATTAATTTGAACTACCAGCAAACGCAATTTACCAGCGAAAGCCTAGTCCCGCAGCAGCAACAACTGAATCGTAGTTTTTCAAATTTTATCCCATTTGGGTATTGGAGAAAAAAAATAAATAAGTACGCAAATATTCGTGCATTTTATAGAGCAACCATTGGATTTCCAACGATTACACAATTACAAAACGTATACAATTTAAGCAATCCTTTAAATATCAGTACGGGTAACAAAGACCTTTCTGAAACTTTTACTCAATACACAGGTTGCAGATTTAGTTATTCCAATACCAAAACAAATAAAAGTATTTTTGCAAACTACTTTGTTCAGAAATCAGACAACTATATTGCGAACGCTACCTACATTGCTTCAACTGATTCTACTCTTGAGAATGGCATTGTACTAAAACAAGGTTCTCAGTTATCTAAGCCTTTGAATCTTGATGGATATTTATTATTTCGTTCATCTTTTACTTACAGCATGCCAGTGAAATGGGTAAAATCAACAGTTAATTTCACCTCAAGCATGGTCTATACTAAGTTGCCTGGTATAATTAATGCAGTTGCAACAAATACCAACACCTACCTATATAATGTAGGGGTAGGATTTGTAAGTAATATAAGCGAATACATAGATTACAATTTAAACTATACTGCCAATATTAATAAAGCCCAAACTACGGGTGGTTCTATTGTAAACAATAATTATGTAAATCACACCATTGCTTTTTCTTTCAACTTACTCAGTAAGTCTGGATGGTTTCTTCAAAATGATTTAAATCATCAAATCTTTAAAGGACTTTCTGCTGGATACGATAGAAATTTTACATTATGGAATGCCGGTATTGGGAAGAAATTATTTAAAAACAAAACTGGCGAAATCAAAGTTTCTGTTTTTGACATTCTAAAAGAAAACCAAAGCGTAAGCAGACTAGTTACCAATACTTACATAGAAGATTCTAGAAGCGAAGTGCTGAAACAATATTATATGTTGACATTCAGTTATAACTTAAAAAACTTTGGAAAGCCTGTGAAAAAAGAAATGAAAGATGACTTTATTCCAAAGGTGGGATATCCGGGAAGTCCGTAAAAAATTATACTAATCTATACACACTTTATAACATTTCATGTTTGTAGAAAGTATTCGATTGCAAGATTTTACAGCGATTGTAATACTTGCTTGATTCTATCCGACAACACTGTTTCTTCTGTATACCCTCTAGCAACCATATGAAAAGTAGTGTCTCCTGTTTGAATAAAAACACACGGATAGCCCTCCACTTTTAATTGCTTCACAAGAGAGAATTCATAATGTGCCATTTCTTTGTATGATTCGCTCGAAAGCTTTTCGGAAAAAGCCTCCTCATTGATACCATACTTTTCAAGCAGATGACGATAGGCTTCATTGTCTGTTAAATCTCTTCCTTCATAGTGAAGTGAATATTGCAAATCGGCAGCAAATTCTACTGCACGATCAGGATAGTATTCTTTAAAAATACACAGGGCAATTGCAGGCTTTTCAGAATGCGGATACCAATCACTTTCTTCTGGATTTAAAATATGCCAAAGGTAATCTTGTCCAAACTTTACACCCGTAAGCTCTTCTACTTGCGTATATGCATTGGCTATAAATCCTGCACTAACCTTTATGTGAACGGGCTTTTCTGGCAAAATCATTCCTCCACTCAACACTTCTATATCTAATTCATTGCTATAATCAGCGGCAACCTGCTGAATGATTTTACTAAAGCCATAGCACCATCCACAATATGCATCGTAACAGTATATTAATAAAGGCTTGTTCATTATTGTAGTCTTTAAAACAGCGAAAAAATTAAATATTAATGCGCAACCAACCAATTTGCACCAGATCCTATTTCTGCATCTGTAGGAACATCATTGGGGAGCGTCAAGGCGTGTTGCATGCAATTTAATATAACTGGTTTTACTATTTCCAGCTCTTCTTTTAATACATCAAATACCAATTCATCGTGCACTTGCAATAACATTGTTGATTTAAATTTTCTTTTTTTAAATTCATCTTGAATTTTAATCATAGCAATTTTAATCATGTCCGCAGCCGTACCTTGTATAGGAGAATTGATAGCGTTTCTTTCAGCAAAACTTCGTAGGGTAAAGTTTGCAGAGCCAATGTCTTTGAGCCATCGCTTTCTTCCCATGAGCGTTTCTACGTATCCATTTGTTTTGGCAAATTGAATTGTTTTGTCCATATATTCTTGAATACTAGGAAATTCTTTTTTGTAGTTGTCTATAATCTCTTTGGCTTCTGTTCTTGAAATTCCAAGATTTTCTGCTAAGCCAAAAGCCCCTTGCCCATAAATAATACCAAAGTTTACGCTTTTGGCTTTGTACCTCATTTCTTTTGTGACTTCTGATTCTGCTACATTAAACACTTTAGCAGCAGTAGCCGTATGAATATCCTTCCCTGTTTTAAACGCTTCGCACATATTTTGATCTCCGCTGATGGCTGCCACTATCCTTAATTCAATTTGTGAGTAATCCGCAGACACCAGCACATAGTTTTCATTCCTTGGAATAAACGCTTTTCGTATTTCTCTTCCCCTATCTGTTCTAATAGGTATGTTTTGTAAATTGGGATTATTACTACTAAGTCTACCCGTTACTGCAATGGCCTGAGCATAACTTGTATGCACTCTATTTGTTTTTGGATTGATCAAAGCGGGCAATGCATCCACGTAAGTTGACTTAAGCTTAGTCAGTTCTCTAAAAACCAATATATCATTACAGATTTTATGTTGCGTAGCAAGCTTCACCAACACCTCTTCCCCTGTAGCATATTGGCCAGTTTTGGTTTTCTTTGCTTTGGGATCTAATTTTAATTTGTCAAACAACACTTCTCCTAATTGTTTGGGGGAAGCCAAATTAAACCGAACGCCTGCTTGAGTATAAACCAATTCTTCCGCTTGTTTGGCATCAATATCTAATTCTTTTGAATACGAATGTAAGAAGTTGATATCGACATTGATTCCTTCGTATTCCATGTCGGTTAAAACCTTCGCTAAGGGATTTTCAATTTCATAAAATACCTTTTCAACATGGTTTGTTTTTAATTGCGGCAAAAAAACATTTTTTAATTGCAGGGTGATGTCGGCATCTTCTCCGGCATATTCTTTGATTTTCTCCAACTCAACATCTCTCATCGTACCCTGATTTTTTCCTTTCTTTCCAATCAACTCTTCAATGTGCACAGGTTCATATCCAAGGTATTTGGCACTAAGCATATCCATGCTCCTTTTCCCTTCAGGCTCAATAACATAATGGGCAAGCATGGTGTCAAATATTTTTCCTGCCAATTCAATGCCATACCATTTCAATACCAACATGTCATATTTTAAATTCTGTCCTATCCAAACTTTATTGACATCATTAAACAAGGGAATAAATTTTTCAAGCAATTGAATACAATCTTTTTTTTCAGCGGGGCAAGGTAAATAGTAGGCTTCCCCTGCTTTGTATGAAAAACTCATTCCAACTAATTCGGCAAGATTGGCATCAATATTGGTTGTTTCGGTATCAAAACAAATTTCTTTTTCTGTACTCAGTTTTTTTAATAGCGCTTTGATATCAGACTCGCTGTTTACAAGATGATATTCGTGGGGTGTATTGTGAATGTTTTTATCAACGATTATTGCTGCTTGATCCGAATCTTTTTCTTCTCTTTCAACTACAGATGTAATGGGCGTATCAACATTGTTGCCAAATAAATCCATTTGCCCAACAGGGGCAGGCTTGGGGCTGTTATTGGTTGCGCCAGGAATGTCTTCTCCAAGAATTCTTTTCCCTATTGTTTTAAATTCGAGCTCAGCAAAAATCTGTGTCAGTGCTTCCTTATTGAATTCTTTTAATTCAAAATCGCCTGCATGAAAACTAACCGGCACATTGAGAATAATCGTTGCCAACTTTTTGCTCATGATCGCCATCTCTTTTCCATTGCGCACTTTTTCTCCTAGTGCTCCCTTTATTTTATCAGCATTATTAAGTGTGTTTTCAATGCTTCCATATTCCTTTAATAATTTGGCCGCCGTTTTTTCACCTACTCCAGGAATACCAGGAATGTTATCTACGGCATCTCCCATTAATCCAAGAATTTCAATTACCTGAGATACATTTTCTATATCCCATTTTTTACATACTTCTGCAGGACCTAATATTTCTACCAGCCCTCCTTGATAAGGAGGTTTGTATATTTTAATATTCTCAGACACCAGCTGACCATAATCTTTATCCGGAGTAACCATGTAAACTTCAAACCCTTCTTTCTCTGCTTGCTTAGCCAATGTTCCAATAATATCATCTGCTTCATATCCGTCAAGTTCAATTACCGGAATATTAAACCCTTTTATAATTTCCTTAATATCAGGGATAGCAGACAATATATCTTCAGGAGTTTCTTGTCTGTTGGCTTTATATTCAACAAAATCAATATGCCTTTCTGTGGGAGCATGTGTATCAAAGCAAACCGCAATATGAGTTGGCTTTTGGTTATTAATAAGATCTACCAACGCATTGGTGAATCCAAATTGCGCATTGGTATTTCTACCACTACTGGTTATCCGTGGGCTACGGATCAATGCATAATAAGCCCTATAAACAAGTGCCAGTGCATCTAATAAGAATAATTTTTTCTGCATGGCATAAAAGTAAAACAATTTGCCATTAAAGAATGCAAATCCTTTTGAGTATGCGTTTCTACTGATAGAAAGAGGTATGGGACAGTAAACAAAGGTTGAAATTCATCACTTCAGAGTATTATTTTATCTTAAAAAAACAGCATATTAACAATTGATAGTATGATGATATACAACTTAAATCATATTTTCGCCATAAATAAAACATGTTGATATGTCACAATTATTAAAATTATTCTGCGGATCCCTTGTCTTAAGTGTTGTAATGACCGCCTGTGTAAAAGAAAATAGTTTTGAAAATGGATTTGCGCCCAATCCGAATGGGAGCAATTTTACTGGATGTAAATCTTGTCATTATCAACCTTGGTGTACAGGATCTACCTATAGTTATATTGATTCGGCTTCAAGTGGAATATCTGCTACAACAGCCAATCTTTCGATAATAGCAGATACCACTATTGGAGCTGCCGATTATTCAAAAACCACGTTTGCAGGAAATCTATATTATCATAATTGTACAAATGACGTTACAACAATCATCATGTACAATGTACCTGGTGCAGGAGGGTCTACCATCGGTAGAATTAAAAATACGATACTGAGAGCTAACTCAAATGTAGGCGCTACTTGGTCGGATGTAAATGACGGAGGTAATGGCGTTGTAACTACTTCTAATTATGAAATTATTTCAATGGGAACATTGAGAACTGTACTTGGAGTTGTGTACTCTGATGTAATTCAAGTGCATCAAACAATCAGCGCAACTGTTCCTGGAATTGGTACTGCAAGTATTTCAACAGGAGATTTTTATTATGCAAAGGGAATTGGATTAATCGAAAGCTTTACTAAAGATCCTAATTCGGGATTCACTATTCTTCATAGAAAATTGGAAACTTATTTAATACCGTAAGTTAAATAAAGAATGTATTTACAAAAAGGGGTCAATGTTGATCCCTTTTTTATTTTGACATTACTTTTTCATTTCTTCCAACTTATTTTTCAAGCCAAACATAGCATCCCTTATTCTTGCCGCCTCCATGAAATCTAGATCTTTTGCGGCCTTATCCATTTCTTTCTTTGCTTTACCAATGGCTTTTTCTATTTGCGGAATGGTAGTATACTCAATGGGGTCTTCGGCAGCCATTAAAGTCGACTGAGAATCTTGTTGTAATGCATAAGGATTCGCAGGATCATAGCCCTTTACATCAAGCACACTTCCTTGGGCAATGACCTGTTCGGTAGTCTTTTTTATAGTGGTGGGTGTTATTCCATTGGCAATATTATAGGCCAATTGTTTTTCTCTTCTGCGAGTTGTTTCATCAATCGTTTTTTGCATACTATTCGTTATTTTATCAGCATAAAAAATAACGAGTCCGTTAACGTTCCGTGCAGCTCTGCCCGCTGTTTGAGTGAGGCTTCTTTCATTCCTTAAAAACCCTTCTTTGTCTGCATCCATTATAGCAACCAAAGACACTTCAGGTAAATCGAGTCCTTCTCTCAATAAATTAACCCCCACTAAAACATCAATTACGCCTAATCGTAATTCTCTTAAAATCTCTACCCTTTCGAGTGTGTCTACATCGCTATGGATGTATTTTGATTTAATATTTATTCGAGTAAAATAATTATTCAATTCTTCTGCCATTCGCTTAGTAAGCGTTGTTACGAGCACCCTGTCGCCCATAGAAATTCGTTGATCAATTTCATATAACAAATCATCTATTTGATTGAGCGAAGGCCTCACTTCAATAGGCGGATCTAATAATCCTGTCGGACGAACCACTTGCTCTATGACTACTCCACCACATTTTTGTAATTCATATTCTCCTGGTGTAGCAGAAACAAATACAGTTTGATTGACTAGGTTTTCGAATTCATTAAAATTCTGCGGACGATTATCCATCGCAGATGGAAGTCTAAATCCATAATCCACCAATACCAATTTTCTGCTTCTGTCTCCCCCATACATTCCACTAATTTGTGGAATTGTTTGATGACTTTCGTCAATAATTGTTAGATAATCTTTGGGGAAATAATCCAATAAACAAAAGGGTCTAGCGCCAGGTTTTCTGCGATCAAAAAAACGAGAATAGTTTTCAATTCCAGTACAGTATCCTAGCTCCCTAATCATTTCCAAATCGTAGTTAACTCGTTCGTTGATGCGTTGTGCTTCAATAAATTTTCCAGAATTTTTAAAGTATTCTACTTGTGCAGCGCACTCATCTTGTATTTCATTGATCACTTCCGCCATCATATCTTTTGGAGCAAGATAAAGATTGGCAGGAAAAATTGCCGCGTTTTCAACACTGCTGATTCTTTTTCCAGAAGTCAATTCTAATGTTTCAATACTTTCAATTTGATCACCAAAAAAACAAATTCGATAGCCAAAATCAACATAAGGCAAATTGATATCAATGGTATCACCTTTCACTCTAAATGTTCCTCTGCTAAAATCCCCCTGACTTCGATGATACAATGAATTGATTAATGCATGTAAAAATCCTTGTCTTGAAATAATTTGACCCTGTTTAATTCTAATGATACCATTTTCATATTCCGTTGGATTTCCCATACCATAAATACAACTCACACTTGCAACCACAATAATATCCCGTCTTCCACTTAGCAATTGCGCTGTGGCTTGTAACCGTAATTTATCCAACTCTTCATTGATGCTTAAATCCTTTTCAATATAAGTATTGGATACAGGCATATATGCCTCGGGTTGATAATAATCATAATATGAAACAAAATATCCTACTGCATTTTCAGGAAAAAACTGTTTAAACTCTCCGTATAATTGAGCAACCAATGTTTTATTGTGCGTAATTACCAATGTTGGCCGTTGGAGATTTTGAATCACATTGGCCATGGTAAAAGTTTTACCACTGCCTGTTACTCCAATTAATGTCTGATATTTCTCCTCATTAAGGATTCCCTGCGTAAGCTCTTTAATCGCTTCTGGCTGATCGCCAGAGGGAGAATACTCAGAAAAAAGCTTAAATGACATGTTGATTTTGTTAGTGTTACATTAAAATTACAAAGAATATAGTACGGATGGAAAGGTTTCGATGTTTTAAGATTTTGTTAAGCATACAGGCTAGATGAAGTTTATTGTGTTTTATCCTTGCCGAGCCGCTGAAAATCACTACCTTTGCGCCTCGAAAAACAATAAAAATGAATATTCGCAACATCGCTATTATCGCTCACGTAGATCATGGCAAAACAACCTTGGTTGATAAGATTTTACACGCAACCAAAGTTTTCAGAGATAATCAGGAAACTGGAGAGCTTATTATGGATAGTAATGACCTAGAAAGAGAACGAGGCATTACCATTTTTAGTAAAAACGTTTCCGTTACTTATAAAGATGTAAAAATAAATGTAATTGATACTCCTGGTCACTCGGATTTTGGTGGTGAAGTAGAAAGGGTATTGAAAATGGCAGATGGTGTTCTATTATTAGTAGATGCTTTTGAAGGGCCCATGCCTCAAACGCGCTTTGTGTTACAAAAAGCATTGGCACTTGGATTGCGCCCAATTGTTGTAATCAATAAAGTAGATAAACCAAATTGCCGTCCTGATGAAGTACACGACGCAGTGTTTGAGTTGTTTTTCAACTTAGATGCAACTGAAGAGCAACTTGATTTCCCTACAATTTATGGTAGTAGCAAAAATGGGTGGATGAATACTTCATTAACCGAAACAACCAACATCCTTCCTTTGTTGGATGCGATTTTAGAATTTGTTCCAGAGCCTAAAGTCAATCAAGGTTTTTCTCAAATGCAAATCACTTCTCTTGACTATTCTTCTTTCTTAGGCAGAATCGCTGTAGGTAAGGTAGCGCGTGGTAGCATAAAGGAAAACCAACAAATTGCTTTAATGCAAGCTGATGGCTCTATCAAGAAAATGAAAATAAAAGAATTGTACGTTTTTGAAGGGATGGGTAAAAAGAAAGCGGAAGAAGTTTTTGCGGGTGATATTTGTGCCGTGGTAGGATTGGATGAATTTAACATTGGAGATACCATTGCAGACATAGAAAATCCAGAAGCATTACCCGTTATTAGTGTAGATGAGCCTACCATGAGTATGTTGTTTGGTATCAACAACTCCCCTTTCTTTGGAAAAGAAGGAAAATTTGTTACCAGTAGACATCTTCGTGATAGATTAATGAAAGAAACTGAAAAAAATCTTGCTTTGAAAGTTGAAGACAGTGATAGTGCTGATAGCTTTCTTGTATACGGAAGAGGTATTCTTCACTTAGGTATTTTAATTGAAACGATGAGAAGAGAAGGATTTGAGCTTACTGTTGGACAGCCTCAAGTTATTGTTAAGCAAATTGGTGGAGTAAAAAGCGAGCCTTATGAAATTTTAGTGGTAGACGTTCCTTCTGAATTCAGCGGTAAAGTAATCGATCTAGTTACACAACGTAAAGGAGAAATGTTGGTAATGGAAACAAAAGGCGAAATGCAACACCTTGAATTTGATATTCCATCAAGAGGACTAATCGGATTGAGAAGCAATATGCTTACCAACACTGCCGGTGAAGCCGTTATGGCGCATCGCTTTAGCGAATACAAAGCTTGGAAAGGGCCTATTCCTGGAAGAAACAATGGAGTATTGCTTTCGAAATCAACTGAAAGAACAACCGGATATTCTATAGACAAGCTTCAGGAAAGAGGAAGGTTCTTCGTAGATCCAGGAGAAGATGTGTACGCAGGTCAAATTATTGCTGAACACATTAAGCCAGGAGATTTGGTAGTAAATGCAACTGAGCCTAAAAAGTTAACCAATCACCGTGCTAGTGGATCTGATGACGCATCAAAAGCTGCTCCTAAAATACAAATGTCTTTGGAAGAGTGTATGGAGTATATCCAACAAGACGAATGTATTGAAGTAACACCTAAAAGTGTTCGCCTCAGAAAAACCATTCTGAATGAAGACGACAGAAAACGCGTTAGCAAATCAATGGGGCAAGAAGCCTAATTAAATATTTTAAGTCCGCCAATTGTGCGGACTTTTTTTATCCCTTTATTTAGATCTATTGTAGAATAAATTAACTTTGAATGGTGAAAACATTTTACACAACAGCATTGCTTTGTTTGATTCTTTCAATTACGCCAGTAAAATTGGATGCACAATGTTCTATGTGCACGAAAACAGCACAACAATTGGGCGAGAAACCCGCACTTGGATTGAATAATGGAATTCTTTATTTGATGCTGGCACCATTTGCAGTGGTAGGTGTCATTGCTTATCGCTGGTGGAAAAATCAGCCTTCAGAAAGTGAGGAGACTTCTATATAATTGTCGATCCTATATATTAAAATTGATCTGCAAATTCATACAGATTAAAGTTTTCTTCTCCCGATATTTTAATTAATGTATCAAGAATTACTTTTTTGTCTACCCCTTTCATTCGTTTTTTCTGAATCAGCGCCCACACTTTTTCGGTAAGTAAATAATATTTTTTATCGTTAAAGTGATTATTTTGTATCGAATGCAAAATCGCATCATACAATTCATTCATTCCTTCTTTTTGAGAGGCAATTGTTTTAATGATGGGAATTTCATTGCTATGAGAAGCAAATGCGGGAGCAAGCATTAGTCGCAGATTGTTCGCAAAAATGTCTGCTCCGGGTCTGTCTGATTTGTTTACAACAAATATATCTGCAATTTCCATCAAGCCAGCTTTCATGGTTTGTATTTCATCTCCTGCCTCCGGAACAATAGTTACAATCGTAACATCTGCAAGTCCGGCAATTTCAATTTCACTCTGACCAACTCCTACCGTTTCAATAATGATATAATCAAACTGCGCAAATTTTAACACTTCCGTAATCTCAATTATTTTAGGATGCAATCCACCTAATGCGCCCCTTGTGGCCAAAGAACGAATATATACATTGGGGTTATTGTACCACTCACTCATTCTTATTCTATCTCCTAATAATGCACCCATATTAAATGGAGAAGATGGATCAATACACAACACCGCTACCTTTTTATCTTGGGCTACCAATAGTTCTATTAAACAATCCGTTAAAGTGCTTTTGCCTGCACCCGGTGGACCTGTAATGCCAATAATCGGTGTTGTGGAGGGTGGTAAAGATTTTAGAAAATCCTCATACCCTGCTTGTTCATTCTCAATTAAAGAAATACAACGAGCAAGAGATTTTACATCCCCCGATTTCAACAACGCTATATTGTTTTGCCATTGATGCATTAGAAAATAAAATTTATCAAACGTATAGTTTTGTTATACAATAATACAATGTAATATTAACTTAAATAACTTTCAATCGTATCTATTAAAAACTGAGCCCTATTTACATTTAAGTGAAATTTGAGTAGGTGTTCTTTCCCTTGTTGTTCAATTTTCCTTCTTTCTGTTTCGTGTTGTAAATAATAATCGATTTTATCCAATAAGTCATCTAAAGAATCCGAACACCAAACCAAATGCTTCCCATCTTCAAAATTATTGGGAATCACTATTTGTGGCTTTTGACTAATCATGAACGATCCGGCAGCAGGTACTTCCCAATATCTCATAGTATCCCATCCTCCTCCCCTAAAGTTCAGCACAATTTTACATCTAGCTATTTCTTCAAGATAAAACTTTCCCTTTCTATTATATGTTTTAAAATCCTGATTGAGCGTTGTCCCATTTTTTTCACAATCATATTGTCCTTGCAACATGGTTAACGCCTTTTCTCTGATAGCAGGCTTTTGTTGCGCCCAAAAAGAAACATCATATTTTTTTTCACTTTCTGCAATAGTTGGAATATTTACATTGTACGGAAATGAAAATGGAAAGGGATGTAAATGAGGAGTTTCCCCGTGATCATTTAAAAAATATTCCCGCTTAAAAATAATATCGAATGGACGTTTCTTAATCAAGTCCTTATATTCCTCTTCAATTCCTAATCTAAAAAAATCACCCCCTATTTCGGGTCTATCGCCCCCATCAAGAAATACAATAGGCTTACCAGAAACCTTTGGTAATATTTTTTTTAAAGTTGCCAGTGAATCTTTTTTGGCAGAAGCAAGAATAATAGCATCAAAAGAATGGAAGTCTATTGATAAATGACAATTTAATGAAAAGTGAGTATAGCCTAAATTTTTAGGATAATTTTTAACGGGTAAATGATATTTTACATTCCAAGGATAATCAACCACATTGTGAGACCCAAGCATTTTAACCAATCCCGAAAAGGTAAGATCTTGCAAGTAATCAGTACTAGCGCTATTGATAAATAATAATTTCATTAAGAGGCAATTTTTGTTAGGCCATTTTTACAAAAAAAGTTTCCGTCATTTATTTTTTTGTTCATGAATACTGTACTCTTAATTTGCTGAACGGTAGCAAATCTTTCAGGATGATAAAGATGATATACAATGGCGACAAATTTCATAGAAGTAAATTTTATTCCTTCGATTTTCTTTAATCTCCATTCTATATCAGAATCTTCTCCGCCACCTGGAAATAAATAATCTTCATCAAATCCATTGATTGCAAGCAAATCGGCTTTATTAATGCCCATGTTGCAACCCAACAGCATATTGCTTTTTGTCTTTTGAATCATCTTATTAACAAGTGGAAAATAAATACCCTCTTCAATGCGCTTGCATTTAAATGCAATCAAATTGAATAAATGAATAAGAGAAATATTTTTTGAAAAATGTATTTTTTTTGAAATCGATTCGCTCAACATTACCCTTCTCCCATATAAAACAGTTTTGGGGGTTTTTCTTTGCAAATAAGAAGCCACGAATTTTTTATGAGGAATACAATCGCCATCAATAAATATTAAAAAATCCGTGTTCGCTGATTCAATAGAATGATTCAATGCAATACACTTTCGAAAACCACTATCAGTTTGAGAAATGTGAATAATAGGAAAATGCAGAATAGCTTTTAAGGAATTTAATAAATCTACCGTAGCTGTATCATTATCATCCTCTGATACGATTACCTCAAAATGATTTTTAGCAGATTGGGAATCCAATGCGCGCAATATTAATTCTAAAGTAGAAAGATTTTTGTAATACGATATGATAATAGAGGCTTGCATTAACGTATACTAGCGTTGTTTGTCATTTTGTTAATTAATAAAGCATATTGATGGGCGATCTGCTTTGCTGAATGATGTTGGATTACATACGCATGGGCATTTGTTACCTTGTTCAATGCGCTGTTGGGGTTTTGTAAAAGAATATCAATTTTATCAGCCAACATCATAGGATTGTTCATCTCACAAGGCGTTGCCCGATCTTCCTTAATCAAATCACTTAATCCTCCTGCAGTAGTGGAAACTACAGGTACTTTATACATAAATGCATCTAACACACTACTACACAATCCTTCGTTATTTGAATTCATAACAAAAACCTCAAATGCCGAAAAATAATCAGTTACATTTTCAACGAAACCCATTAAAAAATAAGTATCGGACAAATCATTCTCTATAATCAGTCGTTTCGCTTCTTCCTTTAGTACCCCTTCTCCAAAGTGTAAGAAAACAACATCGTTTCTTTTTTCTTTCAACAGCTTGATGGTTTTAATCGTATCAAATGGGTTCTTCTCAGAAGTGAAGGCAGCAATGGTGGCAATAATATGTTTATTTCCAATAGAAAGATTTTTTAAGCCTGCATTGGCTAAATCTTTATTTAATTTATTTTCAACCACGACATCTGAAATGATTTCAATATCAGTTCTTGAAGTAAATGTTGAAAGAATATTTTTTACAGAAGAACTTATCGCAACAATCTTATCGGTTAAGCTGTACTTTAATTTAGTAAGAAATCCAGATTGAATAAAATTAACTCTTCTAGTAAATAGAATTTTTGAACGATGAAAAGGTTTGGAAAGAATACAATAAGTAAGAATTTTAGACCCCTGGGCATGCATAATCGCAAACCGACTTCCTTTAGTTATTAAAAAAAAGAATACGCCTAAAATACTATTAAAAGAATGAACTGTGATATTTTCAACCAACGCCCTTTTTTCAAGTGCGCTTCCTTTTCTACAAATCAATTCCACTTCAAAACCCATTTGAAGAAACCCCTGTGTATTAAATAGGGTTTGCTGTTCTCCTCCCCTCCAGCTTCTTTCAAAATTTAATTCTACAATAGTCATGTATAAATAACAATAATTTATGCTGGTATGGTATAACGAATAATATCATCTTTTACCTCTAGCTGATATTGATTGTTTTTTGATTTTATGTATTCTGTAAGCTTTTCAATCGTAGGATAATCACCTTGGCCATTAAAACATCTCGCATCATCAATTAATAAAACATGCTTAAAGTTATTGTTGATTAAAATACAGTCTAACTCTTCAAAAATTGGACATTCCTTATCTCCTTTGGCAGTTTCACCAGCCGAATAATGTCCATCAAGCCAAAATATTGCAGGCTCTTTCAATATCTTTATAATATCTTTTAATACACTTCCGCTATCCCCCTGAAGTATTGTAATGTTATCAAAAGATTCAAATCTCTTCACGGCATCAGCCCATAATTTAGTGCTCAACTCAATGGAGTACACATGCGAAAAATTCTTTCTTTGTGCAGCAACCATGTCTCCTTTATAGGTGCCTGTTTCAATAAGAATATTGCAACCTGAAAGCAATTGATATTCTTTAATGGCTAATTGTTTTACTGGATGTGGGGTGGGAACTGGGCTTCCAGCAAGTTTCCATTTTTTAATTTTTCTTGCGGCTTTCGCATTTTGTACCGTTTCTACAAGTTGATTTATAAAGTTCATTTCTATAGGTTTTTATTTTTTTATTAATTCAAAAATTCCGCAGCCGTAATGACAGCCAAGATTATTTTTTATACCCTCTTCACTCAATTCTATGTTTTCAAACAAATCTCCCGCATCATTTACATAAGAGAAAGAATGAATATTGTATTTTTCTTTGAACAAATCCATTAAATACTGAATATTAAAAACTCGATGAGCATTGAACTCTATTCTTTGCTGTCCAATAGGAGTAGAAAAATAAAATTTTCCTCCTGTTTTTAAAATAGTAGTTATGTTTTCAATTGCCTTCAAATACCCCCAATAATCAATCGAATCATTGTACCTACCCAATCCAAAATGCTCAATGGCATGAAGAGAAGAAATTGAGTCGGTGTATGCAATTAATTCAGTGGGCAATTTTGTGAGATCCGCTTTCTTAAAATTAATGTTTTTTATTTTTTTATTCTGCTCTCTAATGTCAAACACTTCAATCTCTCGAAAGGTTGCCACGTGTGCAACAAATCCATCTGTTCTAGATCCTATATCAACATGTTTTTGTGGATTGTGTTGAAATATCTTTCTCGCTACCAATAAGTCTTGATGAAAATAATGTCCGGAGGCAATGCCCGAATCAGCAAATTTTTCATTTAAAATCAATCTCTTTTTACCAAATGGAAAAAGATTGTTGGATCCCTTCTGTTTAATTAGCTCCTTTAAATCTTTTCTGTAACTGAAATAAGCTATAATATAATTTTTTATTTTTTTCATTTTAAAAATTATTGTTCATTTTAATCCAACTGTTATTCAATAGGTCAATAGTTGATTTTGTATGAGGCATCCACTTTTCAGGTGTAATAACAATCTTATTTTTATTTTGATTCAACCAAGCACCCCACCAGCTAAATGAACTATTGGCGATAATATTGTGTTTACACAAGCTCATCAACTGCATGTCAATATAACTGTTCTCATTTTTATTCCAATCAATATAAAATGCAGGTATATTTTTTATGTTTTCCTTTGCCCATTCTATATTATCAGAGAAAATAAAAAATACCGGCTCCTGACCGTTTTCATTTATATGTTTTATTGCCTGTTGATAATACCCTAGCGATAAGCCAAAATCTCTTCCATCGGTAAGATAATCTCCCCTTCGTATATGCAAGCTCACTGAATTGGTACTCTTTATTTTTTCAGCAATGGCAATATTTTGCGCATCCTCTAATGCAGGAAAAGTGAATTTTTTTCTTATGTCATTCTCGACTCCTAAAAAATACTTTTCAGTTTGCCAATACCCTTTTAAAAAACCAAAACGAATAGAGGAGACCTTTGCATTATACACATATTGGTCTTGTGTTTTTTCTTTATATGGATGTCCAAATAAAATATGCAACACCTTGCTAATGGCCTTTATGCATCGCTTCTCAATTACAGAACAATATTTTCCTTTTACGGCAAACACCCGCTCTAATTCATATCCATTATGAGTAGATTCTTTTTCAAATGCCGACAAGTCAATTTTGGTATTAAGGCCTTTTTTATGAAAAGAATAATACAAGGCATACTCAAACATTTGATTCCCTAATCCACCTAAAAATTGAATAATAACCATGAATTAAATTAATAATCGTGCGAATGATTCACCTCCTCATTTTACAATAAAATGAAGGTAAGTGATAAATTTAAAAGATTTCAATGCTTCAGCTTCAATTTAGCGTAATTCAAATAATTATCTTTGCAGCTATGACAAACTTCGTTCCTGTATTTCCTCTTTCCCTAGTTGTTTACCCAGGTGAGAAATTGCATTTACATATTTTTGAACCCAAGTACAAGCAACTGATTAATTATTGCATTGAAAATAAAAAACCATTTGGCATTCCAGCGGTTTTAAATCATTCATTATCAGAACTAGGTTCTATTGTAGAGATTACTGAAGTTTCTAGAACATATGAGGACGGCAGCATGGACATTAAAACAAAAGGCATAGGCGTTTTTAAAATATTAGAATTAATTAAAGAATTACCAGATAAATTATATAGCGGTGCCATTATTTCACATCAAAAAAACTTTAATAACGGCAGTGCTATTTTAATGAAAAAAATAATCGAAAATGCTCGAATCTTGCATAAAAAAATTAATGTGCTAAAAGATTTTGGAAAGCCTGATGAAGCTTTGCTCAGTTACGATATTGCACACCACATAGGATTGACATTGGAGCAAGAATATACTATACTTGAATACGAAAACGAATTGCATCGCCAAGAATATTTAAAACGCCATCTTGCACAAATCATTCCCCTTTTACAAGAAATGGAAAGCCTGAAAAGCAAAATAAAACTGAACGGGCACTTTAAAAATTTAGAAGGATTTAATTTCTAATAATTACTTACGGGTTTGCAGCTTGTTAACTTAATATCTAATAACTTTAAGCCTGTTTAAGGCAATAACCCCTTAAATATACTCCATGACCACACTTTGCTTTGATTTTGGCAACACCCGTTTAAAAGCGGCGGTATTTTTAAAGGGAGAGCTACATGAAGAAATTACCTTAACGGATGGCAATATCAATACCATCCAGCATTTAATAGATACATACACCCCAACAAAAACTATTTTATCCTCGGTTATTCACCATAATATTGACATAGAAAATTTACTCGCAAAGCAATCCTCTTTTCATAAACTATCCACTGACACCAAAATTAATTTCACCATTGCAGTAGGTAAAAAAGAAACCATTGGAGCCGATAGATTGGCATTGGTTGCAGCTGCTTCAGCGCAATTCTCAGGTAAAAACAATCTAATTATAGGATTGGGTAGTTGTATTACCTACAATTTTATCAATCAATACAACCAATTTCTAGGGGGGGCTATCTCTCCTGGTTTAGACATGAGATTCAAATCCATGCACGATTATACAGCCAAATTACCCCTTATTGAGGCAGATTGGAATTTTCCACTCATTGGGTACGATACTAAAACAAACCTGCAATCAGGCGTAATCATGGGTATTGCTTGCGAAATAGAAGGAATTATTGAAAAATACAGTGCTAAATATGACAACTTTAACGTGGTCTTAACCGGAGGCAATTCTTTGTATTTTGCTAGTCAACTTAAAAAGAAGATATTTGCCGACGCTAATTTTTTATTTAAAGGACTGTATGCACTTAGTGAACTCAACAACTGAAAAGCTTAGGATCATTTTATTATTGTCATTTAGTATGACAATCATTGCAAATACCTATGCACAGGAAAATTCTCCCTATTCAAGATATGGCATGGGGGATTTAATGCCTGGTCAAAATATAACCAACAGAGGGATGGGGGGCATATCTGCAGCTTACTCCGATTATGGAATCATTGGATCTCCTTTTAATATCAATCTTGTAAATCCTGCCTCCCTAGGAAATATTACCAATAGCAAAAACTTTTCTAATACTCTATTTGACCTAGGACTTGAAGTAGATGTAAGAACTTTAAAAAGTACCAATAATACAGACAAATACAAAGCAACCAATGCGGTAATATCTTATTTGCAAATTGCTTTTCCTATCTCTTCAAAAAAAATGGAAAAGAAAGGTACAAGTTGGGGGTTGAGTTTTGGTCTTCGCCCTATCACACGCATTAATTATAAAATCGAACAAAATAGCAGAATAAATAACATAGATAGCATAAACACTATGTATGAAGGAACAGGAGGCACCAATCAAGTAAATATTGGTACCGGGATTAGAAAAATTGGAAAGGGTGCAAGGAAAAATGAATTTAGTATAGGATTGAATACAGGATACACTTTTGGAAACAGAGACCTTACTACGCGTTTAACTTTATTAAACGACAGCATATTCTACTATAAGTCTAATGCTGAAGTTCAGTCTAGATTTACAGGGATTTTTATAAACACTGGAGTACAGTACGAAATGCATCTTAAAAATGCAGGAACATTACGTCTTGGGGCATACGCTAATTTGAAACAAAATCTAACTGCTTATAAATCTAACACTTACGAAACCTTCGGTAATGATGGAAATGGCGGCTATACTACGATTGACAGCGTTTATAAAACTGCAGACCTTAAAGGGAAGATAATATTACCAGCTACGTATGGGGGAGGATTTACTTACCGTACTAAAAATAATCACTGGTTATTGGGAGCAGATTATGAAAAATCTAATTGGTCAGACTATCGTAATTACAATGAGAAAGATCTTGTTGCAAACAACTGGACCATCAGAGTGGGCGCTGAATTTTACCCAGTTAAATTTAATTCTGCCAATAACAACTATTGGAGCTATTTAAAATATAGAGCAGGATTTTATTTCGGGCCAGACTATATTAAAATAAACAATGTTACAAGAAACAACTATGCGGTAACGTTTGGATCTTCATTCCCTCTATCAACTCCAAGATTCATTCAAAGCAGAGGAGAATATGTAACCCTAAACACGTCATTTGAAATTGGTGGAAGAGGAAACAATCAATCACTCAGTTTAAAAGAAAATGTGATAAGATTCAATTTTGGAATATCAATGAATGCACGTTGGTTTCAAAAAAGAAGCTACGACTAAAATACTTTAGATTTAATAGTTAATGAATAAGTCTCTTATATATAAACTTATTATTGCAGCCTTTATGATAGGCTGCATTTTTTTATTAAGTTGCGAAAACAATGAAGCAAAAGTAAAGGAACTGTCTAGCAAAAGCGTGGCAGTAGAAGAAGCAAAAGCAATCATACTAAACTATACCATTGGAGGAAAAACAAAAGCTATATTAAAAGCTCCGTTAATGCTTAATGTGCAAGCATCTATTCCCTATACCGAATTTCCTAACACGCTTCATGCAGATTTTTACAACGAAAATGGTAAAATAGAAAGTTTTCTTACTGCTAAATACGGAAAATATAAACAATCAGAAAGCATCGTCTTTTTAAAGGATAGTGTGATGGTCGTTAATTTAGAAAAAGGAGACACTCTTTATTGCAATGAATTATACTGGGATCGGAATAAAATAGGCAACGAGTTTTACACCGACAAGCCTGTTAGAATTAGAACAAAAACCGAGGTCATAGATGGCCAAGGGATGGAGTCTAATCAAAATTTTAAGAATTGGCACATTTTAAATTCAACAGGAACCATTAATGTTCCTGCATCAAAGTTTCCTGGATAAAATCGTGCTTTATCATAAACAAAAAGAATGCTTTTTTGTTAAACTAATAAAACAATCATCACATGGAATATCGTCGTTTAGGTAACTCTGGCTTACAAGTAAGTACACTTTCTTTTGGAAGCTGGGTAAGTTTTAGCAAACAAATTAATGATAAGGTTGCTGAAGAATTAATGAGCATCGCTTATGAAAACGGAGTAAACTTCTTTGACAATGCTGAAATCTATGCATTGGGAGAAAGTGAAAAAATGATGGGACGGGTAATTAAAAAGAAAAAGTGGGATCGCAGTTCCTATGTAGTATCCTCCAAAGCATTTTGGGGTTGGAGAGGAAAAGACAATAAGCCTAATCAAACAGGTTGTAATAGAAAACATTTGATAGAAGCTTGTGATGAAGCACTCAAAAGATTACAAGTAGACTACTTGGATTTATATTTCTGTCATCGTCCAGATAAAAAAACACCGATTGAAGAAACCGTTTGGGCAATGAATCATTTAATTCAACAAGGTAAAATTTTATATTGGGGTACCAGTGAATGGAGTGGAGTTGAAATAATGGAAGCGCACAGAATTGCTCAACATTACAGATTAATTGGGCCCACGATGGAGCAGCCGCAATACAATTTATTTGAAAGAGAAAAAGTAGAAAAAGAATATTTGGATATTTTTAGAACTGTTGGGATGGGCACTACTATCTGGAGCCCTTTAGCATCGGGCCTATTGAGCGGAAAATACAATGATGGCATACCTAAAAACAGTCGCTTTGCTTTACAGGGCTTTGATTGGCTAAAAGACAGATGGGTTGCAGACGATAAACTTAAGAAAGTTAAAAAGTTGTCAGAATTCGCAGCAAAATTAGGCGTTTCCACTGCTGCATTGAGCATTGCTTGGTGTATTAAAAATCCAAATGTAAGTACCGCTATTTTAGGAGCTACTAAAAAACAACAATTGCTTGACAATCTAAAGGCATTGGACGTATTGCCACTGCTTACTCCAGAAGTAGTAGAAAAAATTGAAAGCATCATGAAAACAAAACCAACACTTCCTGATTTTTAATATGAGTAATACAATCATTTACGGAATTCCGAATTGCGGCTCAGTGAAAAAAGCAATCGAATGGTTTACCCATCGCGCTGTTCCTTTTCAATTCCATAATTATAAAAAAGAAGGAATAGATAAAACGAAAATTAAAAGCTGGTGCAAACAAGTAGGATGGGAATTTATTTTCAATAAAAAAGGAACAACCTGGAGAGGCATGGCTGAGAAATATAAAAATATACCGCTCACAGAGAAACTAGCCATTACTATTATGATAGAAAATAATAGCATTATTAAAAGACCTGTTGTTGAATATAAAAATAAACTACTGGTTGGATTCGACGAAACGATTTATTTAAAAGAAATTAAATTTTAAAAGCATCTCCCCTAATGGAAAAAGAAACAACAGTTCCTGCAAAGAAAAAATCACCTATTAGATTAATTGTTTTAGGTGCCCTTGTTTTAACCGGTTTGTACTTTGGCATCAATGCATGGCAGTTTGGAAAAACACATGAAACAACTGACAACGCCCAAGTTGAAACTCAACTTGTTCCCGTATTACCAAGAGTAAGCGGCTATATAAAAAATATAAATGTTAAGGATTACGACTCTGTTAAAGCAGGAGATCTGTTAGTAGAATTAGATGACATGGAAATGCAGATTCAATTACAACAATTGGAAGCAGATTACAGACAAGCTGAAGTAGATGTAGAAAATGCAAATGCAAACTTATCTAGCACCAAAGCTGCATTAAAAGTAAACAAAGGAAATATTGAACTTGCGCAAATCAGGATTAATAAAGCAACAGAAGACTATACACGCGACAATACTCTACATCAACAAGAAGCCATTACTACCAAACAATTAGATGAAAGCAAGTATAATTTCAATACATCAAAACAACAACTAGAAAACACTAAAATAGATTTAGCGAGCGCTCAAAAAAAATTAGAAGTATTGGAAACGAATGTAAAAAAATCGCTTTCTGTATTAGATGTAAAAAAAGCGCTAATTGATCAACAAAAATTAAAAATAAGCTATACGAAAATATATGCTCCTATGAGTGGCAGACTAGGAAAGAAAAATATTTCAGCAATGCAATTTGTTCAAGCTGGCACTCCCCTTTTTACCATTGTAAATGACTCTACTTTTTGGATTGTAGCTAATTATAAAGAAAATCAAATTAATAAAATGCATGAAGGAACTCCTGTTTCAATTGCCTTAGACGCATATCCTGCTATTAAATTAACAGGAAAAATAGAAAGCTTAAGTGATGCAACAGGTGCTAAATTCTCTATGTTGCCACCAGACAATGCGAGTGGAAATTTTGTGAAAGTAACACAGCGTGTGCCTGTAAAGATTTCTATTGATGAGATTGAAAAGTATCATCAAATTTTACGTGCGGGACTGAGTGTAAAAGTAGTTGCATCTGTTCCCGAATAAATTATCAAGAAAAATAAGTGAATAATTATCCCACTGGTTTTGCCAGAGCAATCATTGTAATTACAACTATCAGCGCTGCCATCATGGAGCTGATAGATACGAGCATTGTGAATGTGGCACTCACAAAAATATCAGGAAATATTGGCGTAACAATAGAAGACGTAAGTTGGGTAATTACCGCTTATGCAATTGCGAACGTGATTATTATTCCCATGACAGGATTTTTGGGAGAATATTTTGGTAGAAAAAATTACTACCTCGTATCGATGATTGTTTTCACCGTTGCTTCTTATTTCTGTGGCGCTAGCACAGGACTTTTTGAATTGGTTGCCTGGAGATTTATTCAAGGAATAGGCGGTGGCGCCCTATTGTCAACTTCACAAGCCATTTTATTTGATGCATTTCCCCCAGAAAAAAGAGCCATTGCTGGAGGTTTGTTTGGAATGGGCATTGTACTTGGGCCAACATTAGGACCCACCGTAGGGGGACTTATCCTAGACAACTTTGAAAATTGGGGATATATTTTCTATGTAAACATTCCTATTGGAATTATTGCAACTTATCTCACATTAACTTTTATCGATAAAAAAGAAGGGGAAGGAAAGAAGAAGGATTCTATTAAAATTGATTACACAGGTATTTTACTTTTGATGGTGGGCGTAGGTTGTTTGCAATATGTATTAGAAAGAGGCGAAGCCGAAGATTGGTTCTCCTCTCCTTTGATTAGAAATGCGGGCATTGCCGCTTTGATTGGAGTTGCAGTATTTATCTGGCATGAATTGCGGATAAAAAACCCGGTGGTGAATTTACATGTGCTCAACAATCGAACACTAGCCATCACGACCATTTTTACATTTACAAGTGGAATTGGATTGTTTACAAGCGTTTATATTTATCCGGTATTAGCACAACGTATATTAGGATTCACACCGCTAATGACTGGTTTAGCACTACTGCCGCCAACCATTATTGGTATCATCATGTTTCCAATAATAGGAAAAAAAATGAGCACAGGAGCCTCTCCTATGCCATTTATAATCATTGGATTGCTCTTTTTTATTGCATTTGGATGGTTTGGAGGACAAGTAAATGGAGAAGTGGAACGCTGGGATTTTTTTATGCCCCTTGCATTTAGAGCACTGGGCATGTCTATGTTGCAGCTGCCATTGATTACGGCTTCTGTTGCAGGATTACAACCAAAAGATTATGCGTCAGGAATTTCACTCAATAATATGTCTAGACAACTAGGAGGCGCATTTGGTATTGCTATTTCTAATAACTACATCGCTCATCAATATGCACAACATAGGACCGACTTGGTTTCTAATATCAATATGTCAAGTGCAGATTTTACAAACAGATTAAATACAATCACGCAGTCGATAACCGCCCGTACCGGAGAAGTAGTTTCAATCGCAACAGAAAAGGCTTATAAGTTAATTGATTTGCAAGTAGACAAACAAGCTTACTTATTAAGCTATTTAGATACGTTTAGATTAATTTCTATTTTCTTTATCATCGTATTCCCTTTAGTGTTCTTCTTAAAATTAAAACCACAGCCTAAAAGCGATAAGACATTAAAAGAGAAAGCTTCTGCAATCAGTGAAGCACATTAAAAAAATTAAAAAGATCAATATGCAAAAGATTGTCTGGCTAATACTACTATTTTTATCAATTAATGCTCAGGGTCAGCAAAAAAAGATGACTGATGTGCAACTCAATACACTGATATCAAAAGCGGTCACAAATTATCCTGCTATAAAGGAAATGGAAGAGCAAATGAAAGCTTTCCCCATAAAAGAAGGGCTCGCTAAAAGCGCCTACCAGCCTGGAATTAGCACCGATATAAATTATCGTTATAATGATCCGGTATCAGAAGCGCAATTTGGGCCGAATAAAGTACAGTTTGCTCCTTATAATAATTACAGCGCAACGATAGGAATCAATCAGCTCATTTATGATTTTGGTAAAACAAAGGTTCAATTGGAAAAATCCAATGCGGAGATGAATTTATTTATGGCAAATTTTGATAACACAAAAAACGCCATCGCTTATCAAGTTGCAGGAATTTATTACACCATTATTTTTGTTCACCAAGCAATGAACGTTCAGCAACAACAAATAGATGTTTTAAAAGAAAACGAAAAAATAATTAACGCAAAATATTTAAACGGAGAAGCATTGAGATATGATGTGCTTTCTACTCAAGTTAAAACGAGTACAGCAACCAATAAGCTGACCGATTTAAAGATGCAATTAGACAAACAATTTGTGTTACTTGAATGGCTAACCGGCGAAAAACAAAAAGAAAGTTTTAATTATGTATATACTGAAGATCAAATTAAATTAATTACCAATATAGACAATTGGCAAAACACTAACGAAAATGCTATCCTAACACAAAAGAAACTTGCTTTGCTAGCGTTTGAAAAAAAGTATGCCAGTATTCAATCAAGGCCTTCCCTGATTGGAAATCTTTCTGGAGGATATAGAAATGGTATTCAACCAAACATTGAAACAATCAGACCGATTAGCACCATTGGCGTTGGGCTGGCTATTCCGATTAATTCAACTAGTAGACCGAAAATGCAAGCAAGGCTAGCGCAAGTGTCAATCAATACAACCAAAAAATCATTCACTACTATAGAAGCAGGTATTCAAAAAGACATCAATATCGTATTAGCAGATTACCATAATCTTGAAGAAAAAACAGTGACAACCAATTTGCTTGTAAATCAGGCTGAACAGGCTTTTCAACTGGCACAGGTTCGCTTTAAAGCTGGGTTAATAACATCCGCTGAATTATTGTCTTCTCAAAGCAATGTAGAAGAAGCAAAATTGCAACAAGTACAATTACAATACTTAATGCAATTAGATAAATTAGAAAGCAATAAAATTATAGGAACTAAACTTTGGTAAGTTTAAAGTAATTTTAAATAAAACTATACCCATGATCTCATTAAAAAATAAAACAGCCTTTATCACGGGGGCTTCTCGTGGAATCGGTAAAGCAATCGCGCTTAGGCTTGCAAAAGAAGGCGTGAATATTGTTGTAGCGGCAAAATCTACAGAAGAAAATCCAAAACTTGGGGGTACTATTTTTTCTGCTGCTGCAGAAATTGAAGCAGCGGGCGGCAAAGCATTAGCGGTTCAATGTGATATTAGAGACGAATCGCAAATACAAGCTGCAGTAGACAAAGCGATAGAAAGATTTGGAGGAATTGACATTTTAATAAACAATGCTTCTGCTATATCATTGACTTCAACTGAACAAACAGAACCCAAGCGTTTTGATTTAATGCACGACATTAATGTAAGAGGAACATTTTTTGTATCTAAAGCATGCATGCCGCATCTTAAAAAATCGGAGAACCCACATATCATCACACTCTCTCCTCCCCTCAATATGGATATGAAATGGTTTTCTAAACATATTGCCTATACAATAAGTAAGTACAATATGACGATGATTACACTTGGGTTGGCGGCGGAATACAAAAAAAATAATGTTGCTGCGAATTGTCTTTGGCCTCGTACAACCATTGCTACCGCTGCTGTACAAAATTTATTAGGCGGAGATGCATTAATCAATATGAGTCGCAAACCTGAAATAATAGCAGACGCTGCTTATTATATTCTTTCAAGGAAATCTAGCGAATGCACTGGGAACTGTTTTATTGATGATGAAATACTCAACGAGGCAGGCATTACTGATTTATCTCATTATGCTGTTATTCCTGGCGGAAAACTATTTACCGACTTGTTTATATAAGAGTACTATTTGAATTTACTTTAATAAACCCTTTGGCGCTTCTTTGTTTAACAAATACTTATAAATGAAAGTTGTTTTCAGATTCTGAAAATGAAGTCCTTTGTTTCCTCCCCAACCATGTCTTCCGCCACTATATACCATAAATTCAAAATTCTTTTTCTCCTCTTGTAGTTTACTAATAAGTTGAATGCTATTTTGCATGTGTACATTTTCATCAACAATACCATGTACAATTTGCAACATTCCTTTGTATTGACTAACATAGTTCAACACAGAACTTGTTTTATATCCTGCTGGGTTATCTGTAGGCGTTCCCATATATCGTTCAGTATAATGTGAATCGTATAAACTCCAATCAACTACGCTTCCTCCTGCCATCCCATGAGTGAACACATCTGCACCATACGTTAATGCATAACAACTCATATATCCTCCATAACTAAACCCAGTAATACAAATTTTTGTAGGGTCGGCTTGACCATTGGCAATCAGCCATTTCGCCATTGTGGTATAGTCTTTCATTTCCCAGTAGCCCAGATTGTGATACATATAATTAACACCCTCTTTCCCAAAATGACCGCTGGCTCTGTGATCCATGGCAACCTGAATCAATCCTTCTTTTGCATACCATTGCTGAGTACCAGTCAGTGACCATACATCCATTACAGTTCCTGCATTTGGACCACCATAAATAGAAATCAAAACAGGATATTTTTTACCCTTCTCCATATTAATAGGCCAGGTAATTTTCATTGGCAAGTTATATAGACTGTCATCACTCAATACTCGAATCAACTCAGTTGTAGCTAATTCAGTTGATTTAAAATCAATTCCTTTTGAATCAAATAACTCTTTTATTATTTTCCCTTTATTATCAATTAGAGCAATTTTTGTAGGAGTGACGGCATTGCTATAATTAGAAATAAAATAAGATGCGGCAGGCGAAAGATTGATGTTAGAATGGTTATAGTCTCCAAAGGTTAAACGCTGCAATTTTTTTCCATTGATATTTACACGGTACAAATCTTTTCGAGCAGTATTTTCTTTTCTAGCAGTAAAATAAATAACATTGTTTTTTTCATCTATATAATTCATTTCTGTCACTACATACTTTCCTTTATTTATGGCATTTACCAAAGCGCCATACATATTGTAGTAATACATTTGCTGATATCCACTTTTATCACTCAAATAAATAAATCCTTTCCCATTTTGTAAAAAAGTTATTCTGCTGCCTTCATCATCAAGATTAATCCAAGTCTTTTGTTCTTCTGTTAAAAAAGGTTTTTTCTTCCCCGTTAAAGGATTTACTTCCCAAATTTTAAGTTGATTTTGTTTTCGGTTCATCCATTGTACCAGCAAAGTGTTACCATCTGGCTTCCAATAAGGCAATCCAAAATACTGATCATCACTTTCATTAAAATCAGCCCATGTAATTGCTCCGCCTGTTGCCTGAACAATTCCAACTTTTACTTCAGGATTGTTATCACCCACTTTAGGATATCTGATGTTATCTACATACCCATGCTGGCCAGTAGCATCTGTTATAGTATAGACAGGCACTTTGGTGTCATCTGATCTAAAAAAGGCAATTTGTTTACTATCGGGACTCCACCAAAAAGAACAGTATTGAGAACGCCTGCCTAAAATTTCTTCCATGTACACCCAACTTGCATACCCGTTTAATATTACCTCGCTTCCATCAGTAGTAAGGCGTGTAACTTTATTAGAAACAATATTGATAGTATAGAGATCATTGTTTTTAGTGAAGGCAACATACTTTGCATCAGGACTCAATGTTGGATTTACTTCTATACTTGAATCATTGGTAAGCTGAGTTTCTATACCAGCAGCTTTTATATAAAGATCATTCCCCTTTATGTAAACTGTTGGAGTGCTATTTTCTGATGATTTTTTCTTGTCTAGATCTGTCGCTTCTCTTTCATTGCCCGTTTTGGCATCTACAAAATAATTCTTCCCCTCTTTACTATAGGTAAAATGACTGTCATCTATCCAAATAGCTGCAGCGGGTAAGGCGTTAACGATACCTTTAAAATTATTTTTAAAATAATGCTCATTGGTTAATGATTTTTGTTGGGCAGATGCTAGAATTGTAAACAGCAAAATGCTGCAGATAGAAATGATCTGTTTCATATCAGTTAATTTTTTAAAATGTATATTTTATCGAAAGATTAATCCAATTTTTCAGGACGCATCATTGGGAAGAACAATACATCTTGTATGCTATGTTGATTGGTCAACAACATACAAAGACGATCAATCCCAAATCCAATACCACTTGTAGGCGGCATACCATATTCAAGAGCTCTTAAAAAATCATGATCAATAAACATCGCTTCATCATCTCCTCTTTCCATTAATTTCACCTGCTCTTCGAATCGTTCGCGTTGTTCAATAGGATCATTTAATTCGCTATAGGCATTGGCAATTTCTTTACCATTCACCATTAATTCAAAACGCTCTACCAAACCTGGTTTGCTGCGATGCTTTTTTGTTAGCGGACTCATTTCTATAGGATAGTCTGTAATAAAAGTGGGTTGAATATAATTACCCTCACATTTGGCACCAAAGATTTCATCGATTAATTTCCCTTTGCCCCATTTCGCATCTGCATGTAAGCCTAATTGTTGGCAAACAGTTCTGATTCCTTCTTCATCCATTGCGCTGATATCAAAACCTGTGTGCTCCTTGATGGCATCATACATGGTTATTCTTTTGAAAGGAGCTTTAAAACTGATTTCATTTTCTCCTACCATACATGCTGAAGTTCCGTTCACGGCGATGGCAGCTTTTTCAAGCATTTGCTCGGTGGTATCCATCATCCATTCATAATCTTTATATGCTACATAAAATTCAAGCACGGTAAATTCAGGATTGTGTGTTCTATCCATTCCTTCATTTCTGAAGTTCCTGCTAAACTCATATACCCATTCGAAACCACCTACAATCAATCTTTTCAAATACAATTCATTCGCAATACGCATATACATTGGAACATCCAGTGCATTGTGATGTGTAGTAAATGGTCTAGCCGCGGCGCCTCCAGGAATACTTTGTAATACGGGCGTATCTACTTCCAATGCGCCTTGTTCGTTTAAAAATGTACGAATGGCATTGATTAATTTTGTTCTTTTTACAAAAACTTCTTTTACGCCAGGGTTTACAATCAAGTCTGCGTATCGCTGTCTATATCTAAACTCAGGATCTGTTACTTCGTCAAATGCTTCTCCATCTTTTTCTTTTACAATAGGTAATGGACGCAACGATTTACTTAAAATAGAAAATTCTCTCACATGGATAGAAGTCTCTCCTGTTTTTGTAGTAAATACATATCCTTTGATTCCTACAAAATCACCAATATCAACTAATTTTTTCCACACATTTTGAAAAAGTGATTTGTCTTCATCCGGACAAATATCATCTTGCTTTATGTAGAATTGAATTTTCCCTGTGCCGTCTTGCATTACTGCAAAATTCGCCTTACCCATATCACGTACGCTCATGATGCGACCTGCAATGCATACTTCAGCAAAATCGGCTTTATTTTCTTCGCCCTTATAGTGCGCTTTAATATATTCTGCAGTTGTATTAATAGGATACAAAGCAGCAGGATAAGGATCAATGCCTAACTTTTCTAATTCGTCTTTTTTACCTCTGCGAATAATTTCTTGTTCAGATAAATGTTGTGTACTCATATCTCAATATTATAAAAATCTATGGAGCACAAAGGTAACTTATGTGCAGCAGGTTATATTTATTTAATAGAATAAATTATGCAGATGCTAATAAAATTTGCCAAGCTTCGGCCACTTTCCCAAGGTCTAATAATTCTTTGGCATAAGTATGAAGCTCTCTCTCCATTTCATCAGGATTAATAGAAAAATACAAGATGATATTTTTCAATTTTTCATCATTAAAAGAAGCTTCAATATGCGGCATCTCATGTACGTTGCCCAATTGTGCTAAATGATTCCCCGTAAGATATTTACTTGTACGAATAGCCGCTGGCAAGGCTTCCACTCCTATTCCAAGTTTGGTGTTAGGCTTCTCTACTTCAAATATAGTAGAGGCATTGGCTCTTGTATACCAATTTCCTCCAAGACGCGCTACCAGATCAAGTTTTCGTTGGTCTATTTTTCCTTCTTCATTTAAAATAGATTCATCCATGTGCATCATTAACACTTCAGCTATTACCAAATTGCCCGCACCGCCCTCATTTCCTAAAGGAATCACCTGATTGACTTTGCATTCAAGTTTTATTTTACTTTCTTTTACCATTGGTGGGCTAACTAAAGTGGCTTTCTGTTCGGTGAAACCTGCTTTAGTAAATTCATTGGTCCCTTTTGGATAATCACAACTTGAGAGAGAAGATTGATGTACCATATCAAAATCAACAATATTGATGACAACCTCAGGAACTTCTAACACATTCTCTAATGTATGCTTCGTGCTATTATCCCTCACTCTTCTTGCAGGAGAAAAAACAACTATGGGAGGATTGGAAGAGAATAAATTAAAAAAACTAAATGGACTTAAGTTTACGTTCCCTGCTTTATCAATCGTAGAAGCAAAGCAGATCGGCCTCGGAGCAATAGCATGCTGTAAGTAGCTTTGTACTTCTATAGGGTTGAGATCTGATAATTTTATAGAAAGCATATACAATTTGAGGTTTAAAAGGTTGAAAAGGTTACATCCGTTTAAAAGGTTTGATCGTTGAATGAATTTATACACTACCTATTCAACTTCTTAAACATCTGCAACCTATGAAACTATAATGATTGCTTCTTCAATGCTAATATGGAGAAATCTGACTCTTCTTTTACAATAGTGTTGCTCAGTTTACCCAACCCATCAATTTCCATTTCTACCACATCTCCGGCTTGTAACCATTGTTCTGTATAATTTGGATCATTCAATTTACCTGTGCCATTTAATTCTAGAAAGCAACCTGTTCCTACAGTTCCGCTACCAATCACATCTCCAGGAAATAAATTAACACCATAGCTACACCTTTCAATAATCTCTGCAAATGTCCAATCCATATCGCCTACATTTCCTTGGCTCACTTGAATTCCATTCACCATGCATTTCATGGTTAGGTTCCAACTTTTCCCTGTATGCCCGGTCTTACAAGGGATTTCATAAGATGACAATTCATCTAAAGTAACCAACATCGGACCTATGACTGTTGCAAAATCTTTTCCTTTTGCAGGACCAAGATTCAATAACATTTCTTCCATTTGCAATCTTCTGGCACTCATGTCATTCATGATCATTAATCCGCCAATATATCCATCTGCATCGGCCGCTTTAATATTTCTTCCCGATTTATTAATTACAATTGCTGCTTCTAATTCAAAATCTAATTTTTGAAAATGATCGGGCATACAAAGAATATCGCCTGGCCCCTGAATGCTATTGTGATTGGTAAAATAAAAAATGGGGTATTGGTCAAACTCAGGGATCATATCTACCTTTCTGTTTCTTCTTGCTGCGGCCACATGTTGTCTAAAAGCATATCCATCTCTACAGCTGGTGGGATGAGGAACAGGCGCCAATAAATCCGCTTCATTATAAGGCAGGCCAAATAAACTAACGGCCACTCCACTTTTAATTCTTTGTTCGGCAGCTATCGCTAAAGGCAATACGTCATCCCAATAGTTTAAAAACATTGCCATGCTGATAGGCAAATCGGGATGAAGGGCAT
>CANJJU010000002.1 GCA_947474815.1 Chitinophagaceae bacterium
AGTTGTTAAGTTTACCCTTTTATCTGTGCATTGGGCCGACAGAATCACTGCAACCAGCAATTGAAAGGGGTTATCATACATTAACTCAGTTTCAGCGTCTGGTGAATGTTGCTGAAACCAGTCGATTATATATTTATATCGTTCTTTTTTAGTCATAAAAAAACCCGTTTCTTAGAAACGGGTAAATTACTTATTTGGATTGATTATTAAGCGTTTTGACCGTATTTTAATATATTTTCTATGCTTTCAGCACGAGGGGAGTATAGTACGCTATCTAATTCATTTATAGCACTTTGTAAATCCGAAAGATTGCTCATCAAAGCAGCATCTGATTCCAGGGCTGTTTTAATTTGAGCTGACTTTTTGGAAGATGTCTCATTGTATAAAAACGATATCAACTCTTCAGTAGCAGTAGTAGGCATGTAAAAAAATATAAATTAATGAAAAACCATCCCAATCCAAGGCTCAAACGATGAAAATGGATATTTATTGTGCGAGTAAGTACTTTTTTTTCTTAGGGAGTTTTCACTACAAAAATATCTTCGTTGTCTTTCTTCATCATATACTTTTCTCTGGCATATTTCTCAATTGTTTGAGCGCTACTTTTCAGTAAAGTCAACTCTTTTCGCGTTTCTGTAATCTCTTTAGTAAGTACTTGCTCGCTCTTTTGTAATTCTTGTAATTTTTCATTTCTGTCATAAATCAACCCCCAGTCTTTTGGATCAAAAAACGACATCCAAATAATAAATACAGAAAGGGCAATGAAATACTTGTTTTTCAGTACTGAATAAACAGTGGGTAATATATTCATGAATGATAAGATTAATACAATTTACTAGTGTTTTAGGTAAAAATCAAAAGAGAAATGGGTGCTTATTTTCCGAATTTTATTTTACCAGTTGGATAAATAGCCCGATCACCTAAAATCTCCTCAATTCTAATTAATTGATTGTATTTAGCCATGCGATCACTTCTAGAAGCTGACCCGGTTTTAATTTGTCCGCAATTAAGTGCAACCGCTAAGTCTGCAATGGTACTATCTTCTGTTTCTCCACTACGATGACTCATAATAGTATTGTATCCATTGTGTTGGGCCATCGTAACAGCATCAATTGTTTCTGTTAGGGTGCCTATTTGATTTACTTTAACGAGTAGGGCATTGGCGATATTTTGTTTTACTCCTTTTTCAAGTCTTTTTACATTTGTAACAAACAAATCGTCGCCAACTAATTGACATTTACTTCCAATGGTTTCTGTTAGCATTTTCCATCCTTTCCAATCGTCTTCAGCCATTCCGTCTTCAACAGAAATGATGGGATATTTTTTTACCCAACTTTCCCAAAAGCTAACCAATTGCTCACTGCTTAGTTTTTTGCCATTGCTTTTATGAAAAATATATTTTTTCTCTTTAGCATTCCAAAGTTCACTGTTGGCGGCATCTATTGCGATTGCAATTTGACTTCCAGTTTTGTAGCCCGCAGCTTGAATCGCGGCTAACACCGTTTCTATTGCTTCTTCATTGCTTTGAATATTGGGTGCAAATCCTCCTTCGTCTCCTACATTGGTGCTATATCCTTTTTTCTTGAGTACCGTTTTTAATGCATGAAAAATTTCCACTCCCCATTGCAATCCTTCACTGAAACTTTTTGCTCCAATTGGCATCACCATAAATTCTTGAAAGTCAATTTTATTATCTGCATGCGCGCCACCATTAAGAATATTCATCATTGGAATGGGCAACGTGCTTGCATTGGTGCCACCTATGTAACGATACAAGGGCAAATTAGCTTCCAATGCAGCGGCTTTGGCAACAGCCAAACTGACTGCTAACATCGCATTTGCTCCCAGTTTGCTTTTGTTTTCTGTTCCATCAAGTTGTATCATCATTGCATCGATGCCCGTTTGATCAGCAACATCCCATCCTAATAAATGATCAGCCAAAGTAGTATTTACATTTTTCACGGCCTTTAATACACTTTTACCCCCGTAATATTTTTTATTGTTATCTCTCAATTCTACTGCTTCGTGTATACCAGTACTTGCACCACTCGGAACGGCTGCTCTACCAAGATGCTCGTTTTCAGTTAATATATCTACCTCAATGGTGGGATTGCCTCTACTGTCTAGTATTTGACGGGCATGGATGGAAGCGATGTAGCTCATGTTTTTTGTTTTATATTATTTATTACAAAGTAACAATCATTATTGCTTTGTTCAAAATCAAGTAGTTAATGTTTTAAAAACATCTTCAAGGTTTTGTTTTTCACTACTGAGCGAAACAATATTAAGGTTTGCCTGAAGGCTTAATTCAAATAATTGTTTTTTTACCAACTCTGGTTGGGCGGTTTCAATTAAAAAAGAATGGGTTGTAAGTGAAGTGATATTTCTGCAGTCTTTTATTGAATCTAATCGAGAAGGATGGATAGGCTCTTTAAATTGAATAGACACAAAATGACTATTACTAGTTCCTTTTTTTAAATTACCGAGAGAGTCGTCGGCAATAATATTCCCCTTATTAATAATAATTACTCTGTCGCAAATAGATTCTACTTCTTGCATAATATGAGATGAAAATAAAATTGTTTTATTCTCCCCCAGTTTTTTTATTACTTCTCGTATTTCAATAATCTGATTTGGATCTAAGCCAGACGTAGGCTCGTCTAAAATCAGCACCTCTGGATCGTGAATCAATGCAGCAGCTAAGCCTACCCGTTGTTTATATCCTTTGCTTAACTGGCTTATTTTTTTATGAGATTCAGGAGTGAGTCCAACTAAACTAATTAACTCACTTATTTTAGATTCCTTATTTTTTATTTCATGGATATCTGCAATAAAGCCAAGATATTCTTTTACATACATTTCGGTATATAAAGGATTCGCTTCAGGAAGGTAGCCAATCTTTTTTTTGGTGTAAATAGTTGCTTCATTCACTGGCAATTCACAAACATCAATGGATCCGCTATCAGGGTTGATACTCCCTGTGATCATTTTCATTGTAGTAGATTTTCCTGCTCCATTGGGGCCTAGAAAACCAACTATTTCTCCTTTGTTTATATGAAAGGAAATATTATTTACAGCATGCTGTGTACCATACTTTTTTGTGAGATGCTTTACAGATATTGACACAGAAACTTTTTTTAATTAATTGTCTTATTTTAAAAACAACCCCATAGCCTATTAACTATTCGGAGGCTTTTGAGCAGGTCTATCTTGCCCCCCTTGTCTTGGGGGTCTATTGCCTTGCTGAGGTCGCCCACTATTTTGTGGTCCTCTTTGTTGACGAGGTGCTCCTCTATTTTCTGAAGGATTGTTTCTGTTTTGAGCAGACGAATTGCTTCTGCCTTGTATACCACGATTGTTTCCTTGCTGTTGCCCTCTTTCTTTGTCTCTTCTTTTACGAGAATTTTTTTCTAAGCTCTTCAAGCTTATTTGACCAACAATATCTGCATATTCTGGTTCTACTTCTTTAGGCTTACCTGTTATTACTTCTGCTGTTTCTAACTCCTCTGGTCTGATACCTTCTTTGTTTTGTGCTTTTATTCTTTTTACAGTTTCAATCGTTAAGGGGTATTGTTTATTGCTATCTGTAAGAGTATACCACATTAAGTTTCTAAAAATATCTTTCTTTACTAGAAATGCTCTTCCTTTTGCTACTTCTAACATGTCTGCATCGGTAGGAAATAATTGCAAGGCATCAAGATAAGTATCAAGTTCAAAATTTAAACAACACTTTAATCTTCCGCACTGTCCGCTGAGTTTTGTTTGGTTGATGCTTAAATTTTGATATCGTGCAGCATTTGTATTAACACTTTTAAAATCAGTCAGCCAAGTACTGCAACACAATTCGCGTCCGCAACTTCCTATTCCACCTACTTTACCTGCTTCTTGTCTAGCACCAATTTGACGCATTTCTACTTTCACCTTAAACTCAGTTGCATAAAGCTTAATCAGTTCCCTGAAATCTACTCGATCATCGGCAATATAAAAGAAAGTGGCTTTGCGCCCGTCAGCCTGTATCTCTACTTCGGCCATTTTTAATTCAAGTTTCAATTGACGAGACATTGCTCTGCTACGAATTAAAACTTGTGCTTCACGAGCTTTATTTTCCTGCAGCTTGCTTAAATCTTGCTCTGTGGCTCTACGAAGTACCTTTTTAATATCAATACTTTTCTCGTCAATATTATTTTTCTTTAATTGGAGTCTAACTAGCTCACCTGTAAGACTTACCATCCCTACATCAAATCCACTGGTTCCTTCTACTGCAACCATTTCTCCTTTTTCGAAATAATGTAAGGTGATATTTTTATAGTAATCCTTTCTACTTCCGTTATTGAAGGAGATTTCAACTATTCTACAATTGCTTTCGGGATCACTAAAAGGTAAATTAGCTAGCCAATCATGAACATTCATTCGATTGCAACTACCGCTGGCACAGCTACCATGACTTTGGCACCCACCTGGTGTACTTGTTCCACAACTTCCACAACTCATATCTATATTATTTTAAGATATTTAAAAATTGAATAACCCAGTGTTTGTTTAGCACTTAGATTTCTCACGTTTTAGATCATCATGTATTGAGTCTAAAAATTTCCTGTCTGTCAATAGGCGCCTAAACTGGGCAATTATTGCATCAAAATTACTGATTTGTTGCTAATTATATGGTATATCTTAATAGTTAGGGCATGAAATAGGATTTTTGCATTGGCATTTCGCTCAATATAGTAGGTAGCCAAGTCTAATTCCTTAATAATAGCTTCCTGTTGGCCAACATCACACATTTTATTGAAACGATGCGCAAAATCATTCATGGAAGCTTGTTTGTCGTTTTCCTCCATAGTAGAAACGTCTCCTATTGCCTTTAATCTAATGGCATGTTCTAGTAAATAGTTGAAATATTTTAAGAATTGCTTTTGCTTTTCTCGTCCAATTTTACTGATTTCTTCCACCCATTTTACTTGTGCAGCCGGACCAGATTTTATGATACTATTGAGCCAGTCGCGCAATAAGATTTCCCAATCGTCTTCTGCATGTTTTAATTGTTGCAATGCTTCATGATAATTCCCTTCGCTTATCGCTGCAATGCTTGTTGCTTTTTCTACAGATATGCCTTCGCTTAATTCAAGCGCAGCTTCAATATCGATGGATCTGAGCGGCCCTAATTTTATCAGTTGAGTTCTAGAAAGAATCGTAGGAATAATAAGGTCTTCGTTTTCTGCCACCAATATAAATACAGTATTGGGAGGAGGTTCTTCTATTAGCTTTAATAATTTATTGCCTTCGTTTCCTAGTAATTCGGGCATCCAAATAATTAAAAATTTATATTCAGATTCAAAGCTTTTCAAGCTCATTTTACGAATAATGTCATTGCACTCATTGGCAGTGATGTTTCCCTGTTTGTTCTCTGCCTTTATAAATTGTAGCCAATCAAAGGAATTTCCATAGGGCTGTTCTTTCAGAAATTCACGCCATTCTACTATATAATCAGTGCTAATTGGCTTTTCTCCTGGCTTTTTTGTTACCACAGGATAGGAAAAATGAATATCAGGATGTATCAGTTTAGAAGACTTTACACAGGCAGGGCAGATGCCGCATGAATCTGTCATGTCCGCAATTTCAACTGAAGCAGTATTGTTTACAGGTTCTTCGCCAAATAACGAAGGACTCTCATTTTCAATATTGTTGCTAGACTTTCCATTTACTTTTTCACAAACTATATATTGAATAAACGCTCTAGCCATCGACAATCCCCCTGTTCCTTCTTTTCCTAAAAAAAGTAAGGCATGACTCAGCCTATTTTGCTGAACCATTTGTATGAGCTGAGACTTTGTCTCTTTTTGTCCTATGACTTGTTTGAATTGCACAATGCAAAGTAATGTGAAATCAGACTGAAAATCTGCAGATTTTTTTAAGCGGTGGCAATATTATAATTTGGTTATAATCTCATCATCCATAGGGGCGGTGCTGCTTTCAAATTTTGCTATCATTCTGCCTGCTTCGTCTAATAGAAATTTATTGAAATTCCAGGTAATGACTGCATCCAGGACGCCATTTTTACTTTTTTGTGTAAGCCATTGGTAAATCGGTGCCATGCCGGTTCCTTTAACTGAAATTTTTTCAGCCAAGGGGAAAGTTACGCCATAGTTTTTTTCACAAAAAGATTTGATCTCTTTATTTGAGCCCGGCTCTTGTTGTCCAAAATTATTTGCGGGAAATCCAACTATTACCAACTTGTCTTTATAAGCAGTATATAATTTTTCTAAATCTTTGTATTGAGGAGTATACCCACATTCAGAGGCTGTATTCACTATTAAAATCTTCTTTCCTTTGAAAGCAGCGAAATCAATGATGCCCCCATCGATAGATGTTATTTTAAAAGAATGAATGCTTGTTGAGGTGTCTGCATTGACTGTATTCATTTCAGCTGATTTTATAGGAGTAATATTGTTTTGATCTTGCGTCACACAAGAGAGTAATAAGGCTGATATGGAAAGTGCTTTTATCATATATAATCATTAAACAATGGAATTTGAAAAAGGTTTATAATTTTAAAATGGGTTATGGATTTTCGTAGCATCCTATATCAGTTGACAAGCCAACTTGACGCGTATTATTATTGAGATCGAATAAGAAGCTTGTATTTACTCCTTGGTCTATTACTGGTGAAGAAAGATTGTTAGTAGTTCTAAAATCGAAATAATTATTTTCAATGTCCACGCTATTAAAAAGTGGATCTTGGTTGCTGATAACAGCAGTCAGTATTGTATTGGGAGGGTCTGCCAAATTTTTAAATAAACAATGTTGAAGCTGGACATTAAATACATTCGATCCTTCTTTTATCACTGATAATTCATTGTCTACTGTGCCCCCGTCACCCCAAAAAATACAATTCGTAAATAGTGCATTGATGTTTGTCGTTGTGATTGCTCCATTTTGCATTGAATAATTTGATATCTGCAAAACAGGTTCTGTGTGGAGTAAGTAAATAGTTGAATAGGCAACGATGGTGCAATTTGTAAAAGCGTAATCTCCTCCTAATGCTATTTTAATGTTATTGCCGCAATTGCTGATTAATGTATTGTCGGCATCGATTGAGCTATTTAAGCTTTCTATTCCTGTTTCAAATGCATTGTCAATAATAGATTGCTTAATGAGTAATTTTGGGTTGCTATTAATACTTGGATTTTCAACACTGATAGCACGGGTTGCATTTTTAATAATGGCAAAAATCAGTTGATTATTTTTACTTTCATTTCTAAAATAAATTCCGGGCCAAGCTCCAGAAAGATTACAATAAGGCTCATCTAGTCTGTCGCCATTAAATTGCACTTCATTATTTTTAGCACCTATCGCTTGAAGTGTTCCATCAACCAATATGGCTGCATTAGCGTGCAAGTATATTTTACATCCGGCATCAATGAATAAGGTGGCGGTCGTATCAATTTGAAGGTTACCTAAAATAACATAGGGCAAATCATTTGTCCAGCTAACATTGTCTGTTATAACTTGGTCCCGAATAAAATGAGCATTTTTACCAAATGATTCTAGCTGTACAAGTCTGTTGTTGCCATTAAAACTAATTTCTATGCTGTCACTTATAATAAAAGGATTTGTATTCAAATTTGGATCAATGGTAACGGCTACAAAAACGTATATACTATCATTTGGATCAATGGTTATATCCGTTAGCTCATTAGTTGCCACTCCATTAATATTAATATGGTAAGCAGAGGGGGCGCTTCCCATAAGTTTAATATGTGAGAGTAATATTTTCTGGTTGTTTTCATTTATAATTTTAAAGGATTTGGTCACAGATCCTATACTCGTGAAGACAGTATCAAATTTAATTGTATCGGCTGTTATATTAAGATTTGCAGATGGGCTTGTTATAAAAGATTCTTTTTTACATGAGGTAATCATTGAAAAAACAGCAATTGTCCATAAGCTTCGTATAATCAATGTTCTCATCATCTTTCAAATGTACTTTTTTGTTCTTGATTTTTGGCTGTTTGGTTTATGTATTGGCAATAGCCAAGGAGACTATACTTAATTGTGTATTGGGTGTTTCTAGTATTAATGTCCCACAAGCTTCGAGAGTGGCTCCCGTGGTTATCACATCATCTACTAGCATGATGTTTTTTCCGATAATTTTTGATTGATTTTTAATGGCGAAACTTCCTTCTACGTTTTTCCAACGCTCTGCACGATGTTTTTTTGTTTGCGTTTCAGTTGAATAATGTCTAATGACTATATCATCATAGCAAGGGATGTTCATTGCGTTGGCAATTCCATCAGCTATCACTGCAGCTTGATTGTATCCTCTTTTGAATTCTTTTTCTGCAAACATGGGGAGAGGAATAATGGCATCAATATTTTTAAATCGAGTACTCTGTAAAAGGGTTTCTCCCATTTTTTCTCCTAAATACGTACCAATTTTTTTATTTCCCTTGTATTTTAATTCATGAATAAGTTGTTGAATTAGTTGTCCTTTTGAAAAATAATATTGGCTGTGTGCAGCTGAAATAGTAATGCGTCCATTAAATATACTTTCAATTGGATTGTTCTCATAATCTGCAAAGTGAGTATGGGGTAATTCATCGTTGCAATGTATACACAATAATGCATGGTCCTTTAGTAAATCACTTCCACATCCAGTGCATATATGAGGGTAAAAAAGATGTACGGCATCTTTTAGAAAAGAGGGTAGTTTAAACATTGGCAAGATTTTCTTCCCATTAAAACAAATACTGATACAATTCTTCTACTTTCCCTAAAGCAATAATTTCGATTCCAGCTTTTGTTTTTCCTATTGATTTAGTATTGTATTTACTCACAATAATTTTTTCGAAGCCTAATTTTTCTGCTTCAGCAATGCGTTGCTCTATTCTATTAACAGCTCTGATTTCTCCACTAAGCCCCACTTCGCCCGCAAAACAAATATGTTGTGGAAGAGGGACATCTTCATAACTGCTTAAAATGGCGCTTACGATTGCTAAGTCAATGGATGGATCTTCTGCTTTAATTCCTCCAGCGATATTGATAAACACGTCTTTTACCCCAAAATGAAAACCCCCTCTTTTTTCTAGCACAGCCAACAGAAGCTGCAATCTTCTTAAATCAAAGCCACTTACGGTTCTTTGGGGCGTTCCATACACGCTTTGTGTTACAAGTGCCTGAGTTTCAATTAATAGTGGCCTCATTCCTTCAATCGTTGCCGCAATAGCAATACCACTCAATTGGTCTTCCTTCTGAGTAATTAATATCTCGCTTGGGTTATTTACTGCTCGCATTCCTTTTTCCGTCATTTCGTAAATCCCTAATTCGGCAGTTGATCCAAATCTATTTTTTAAGGTACGCAAGATTCTATATGCATAATGTCTGTCGCCTTCAAATTGCAAAACAGTGTCAACCATGTGTTCCAGAATTTTAGGACCTGCAATGTTTCCATCTTTAGTAATGTGTCCAATTAAAAACACAGGAGTATTTGTTTCTTTGGCAAATCTTTGTAGTTCAGCTGCACATTCTCTTATTTGGCTGATACTACCAGGAGCAGATTCTACAAAAGGCGATTGAAGTGTTTGAATAGAATCAATAATAACTACTTGAGGCTGAAGTTTTTTTATTTCCTTAAATATTGTTTGAGTATCTGTTTCAGTTAGTAGAAAAAAATTCTCATTGAGGTTGCTTACTCTATCAGCACGCATTTTTATTTGTTGCTCACTTTCTTCTCCACTTATATATAAGGTAGTACAATTTTTAAGTTGCAAGCCAGTTTGCAAAAAGAGGGTTGATTTGCCAATGCCAGGCTCTCCGGCCACTAATACAATGCTTCCCAACACAATGCCACCTCCTAATACACGATTCAATTCAGCATCTTCAGTAACAATTCTTTTTTCTTCTGCACTGCTTATATCGTTTATTGAAACAGTTTTATTTTTTGACACTCCATTGTATTCCTTCCAATCCTCTTTTGCATTTTTATCATTTCCTTTTACAATAACTTCTTCAACACAAACATTCCATTCATTACAAGAAGGACATTTGCCTACCCATTTTGCACTTTCGTAACCACAATTCTGACAAAAAAAGGATGATTTGGTTTTGCTCATGCAGTAAAAGTAAATTCAAATTCGTGAAAGAAAAAAATAGAATGGATGAATGAAGAAAATTTAGCGAGTGGAGAGATGAGAATAAAAAAATAGAATCTATTTTTTAAATTTCTTCAGAAATTAAAAAAGGAAAACTCAATAATAGCAAAAAGCAAAAGGGTCAGCATTACTGCCGACCCTTTGTACTTACTAACCCATTAAATTCTATTGCTAAATTACAGATTGCACACTCAAAAAAAAATAAATTTTTAAAAATGTGAATAAGTTTTGCTCCGTAGGAATCAAATACATGTTAATTTAATAATAATCGTATATAAATGATTAACAATATATTATAAGAGAAAATTGTTTATTTCCCGCTTTATTAAGGGTGCTTATTTAAGTCCTAAAATTAAAATTATTCTTATTTATATTATAAACTAATTGTAATAATAAATTTATTTATATAAAATATAAAATTACCTTTGCGTGACTATTTTTTAGTCATTTAGGGTGAGGGTAGAGGCCTTATTATCTGAGGCTGATACTTAAAATAGACCTAAAAATGATGTTGCTGGCGATATCTCAATTCATGAGTTTATTAAAAGGTTGTGCTCATCGATACCTAATATATTATTATTTATAATATGAAGAAAGAAGATTATTCAAATAACGAATAAATATCATACGTCTATAAAAATAACTAGTTATGTACAAAGAATTAAATCCAATCATACATCCTCAATTGAGGCTATCTATCTTAAGTTTATTGATGGTATTCAAAGAAGAGGAATTTACCAATATCAAATTGAAAACAAATGCGACAGCAGGGAATTTAAGTATTCAGTTAAAAAAATTAAAAAAGGCGGATTATATAGAGATTGTAAAAAAATTCAAAGATAATTATCCATTAACGCTTTGCAGAATTACACCAAAAGGAATACAGGCATTCGAAGAGTATGCCCATACATTAAAATCACTCATTGATGTATCGCCGAATCAATAGTACTCCTTAAACTTATTCCGAAATTTTTTCATCTACGGCATTAGCCACCACAGCCGAGCTTCTTTTCTTCAAGGGGTTTTTATGCTGAGCAGCATACTCATTGCGGTTATTGATGATGTCAATACAACTATACAATGCTTGTCTGGTCGATGTTTCATCTGCAACTCCTTTGCCCGCAATATCAAACGCCGTACCATGATCCGGAGAGGTTCTTACTGATTTAATGCCTGCAGTATAATTGACCCCTTCACCAAGTGATAGCGATTTAAAAGGAATTAAACCCTGGTCATGATACAAAGCTAACACTGCATCAAATTTTTCATATTGCCCTCTAGCAAAAAAAGCATCAGCGCTGTAAGGTCCAAAGCAAAATATATCTTTCATTTTTGCTTCTTTAATTGCCGGCTTAATGATTTCAATCTCTTCTTTTCCAATCAATCCTTCGTCTCCCGCATGAGGATTCAAGGCAAGTACAGCAATTTTTGGTTTGTTGATGCAAAAATCTCGCTTTAAAGATTCGTTGATTACATGGAGTTTACTAATAATGCTTTCACGAGTTATAAATTGAGCCACCTCTTTAACTGGAAGATGTTCAGTAAGCAACCCAATCCGCATATTCTCTGCAATCATCAACATTGCTACATCAGCACCTCCGAATAGATTTTTTAGATAAGGAGTATGCCCAGTGAAATTAAATTCTGAAAACTGAATATTTTTTTTGTGTACAGGAAGGGTGACCAAACCATCAATTTTTCCTGCTTTTAATGCCTCAGAGGCAATGGTAAGGCTTGCTACAGCGTATTTACCGCCTAATTCATTCATTACGCCAGGGGTAATATCAACATCCTCGTCCCAGCAGTTATATAAATTTACTTGCTTATTATTTATTTGAGAAGAGTCTCTTACTGAAGTGAATGCAATATTATGTTCAGGCAAAAGCTTGCGATAAAAATTGATTGCTTTATTGTTGGCAAAAACGACGGGAGTACAAATATCAAGCACACGGCTATCACTCAATACTTTAATAATTAGTTCTATTCCAATTCCGTTGATGTCGCCGCAACTAAAACCAATAACCGGCTTATGCTCTGTTGATACACTCATGAATCTTTCCTTTATGAGGTAAAAATACAACTTCTTTAATGATTTAAAGATGAGAGTACTAGAAGACTTGGGTATTTTATGAGCCTACCAATCAGAATGACTTACTTTTGTTTGGATGTATACGCTCAAAAAATCATTAGGACAACACTTTTTAAAGGATGAACAAATTATCCTTAAAATCATGGATGCATTGAAAGAGCATCCCTATACAAACCTGCTGGAAGTGGGTCCTGGAGCTGGCGCTCTAACAAAAGAGTTAATACAAATCCCTTCTATACATTTTAAAGCAGTTGAACTTGACGAAGAAAAGGTTCAATATTTAACGACTAAATACCCTGTATTAAAGGATAAAATTATTGCTAATAATTTCCTACAAATACCCCAGCCCTTTGAGGAGCCTTTTACGGTTATTGGAAATTTCCCTTATAATATTTCTACACAAATTCTGTTTAAAGTACTTGACTGGAAAGACAGCGTCCCTGTTGTGATTGGAATGTTTCAAAAAGAAGTAGCACAGCGCGCTGCAGCTGCTCCTGGGTCAAAGGTATACGGTGTATTAAGTGCTTTGGTACAGGCTTATTATGATGTAGAATATCTTTTTGATGTTTCCCCCGAAAGCTTTAATCCTCCCCCTAAAGTGATGAGCGGTGTAATTAGGCTTACCAAACGAGCAAGCCCATTAGTGGTAAAATCTGAACGAGCATATTGGGTATTGGTAAAAACGGCGTTTAATCAACGCAGAAAAACACTGCGCAATGCACTGAAAGCTCAATTTAGCACAGAAATATTGCAAGAGGATATTTTCCAAAAGAGAGCAGAAGCGTTGAGTATAGATGATTTTGCTGCTCTAACTTTTAAAATGCAGTCTTAAAAAGGCCCCCCAACTCTTTTTAAAGCCTATTATCTGTAAATTTGCTGCCTGAAATGGGTTCTAATAATTAGAATAAGAATAAGTCTTTCGCCATTTCTTAAAAAATATTTTTATGAGCTTTTCGCCCAAACAAAAAGTTAGGATTGTTACTGCTGCAGCTTTATTTGATGGGCATGATGCAGCTATTAATATCATGCGTCGAATTTTACAAAGCAAAGGTGCTGAGATTATTCATTTAGGACACAATAGGAGCGTTGCCGAAATTGTAGAGTGTGCCATTGAGGAAGATGTGCAAGGTATTGCTATTACCAGTTACCAAGGAGGTCATTTGGAGTTTTTTAAATACATGAAAGATTTGTTGAATGAAAATGGTTGCGGACATATTAAAATATTTGGTGGGGGTGGGGGAACCATTCTTCCCTCAGAAATTGAAGAGTTGCATCAATATGGAATTACAAGAATCTATTCCCCCGATGATGGAAGAAATATGGGTTTAGAAGGGATGATTGAAGACGTAATTAAGCAATGCGATTTTAATTTAGATGCGAAGGCAGTTTATCAATCACCTATGACTTTGGGAGAAGTAATAGACGTAAGAGCCATTGCACGCGGCATTACAAATGTTGAAAATGAAGTGGTTCAGCCTGCATTAAAAAAATCAAATCGTCGTACCCCTGTTTTAGGAATTACGGGAACAGGAGGGGCTGGAAAATCTTCTGTAACGGATGAAATTGTTCGTAGATTTTTAAATAATTATGTAGATAAAACCATTGCTGTTATTTCTGTAGATCCGTCTAAGAAAAAAACAGGAGGGGCATTGTTAGGAGATAGAATTAGAATGAATGCCATCTCTTCTCCTCGAGCTTACATGAGAAGCCTTGCTACGCGTGAAAGCGACAAGGCGCTAAGTAAATATGTACAAGATGCTATTGATATTTGTATTGAGGCCGGATACGATATGGTTATTCTTGAAAGTGCGGGTGTGGGTCAAAGTGATGCATCTATTCTTGATTATTGCAATGTAAGCATGTATGTGATGACGCCAGAATATGGTGCACCATCGCAACTCGAAAAAATAAATATGCTTGATTACGCAGATGTGGTTTGTGTAAATAAATTTGACAAAGCAGGGGCACTGGATGCTCTTCATGATGTTCGCAAACAATACAAACGCAATCATTCTTTGTGGAATGCCAAAGACGAAGAGTTGCCTATTGTAGGAACCATTGCTGCTCAGTTTAATGACGCCGGGGTTAATGAACTTTTTGAAAGAATAATAGAAAAAATTAAAGAAAAAACGGGTGTGTTATTTAATGAGTCTATTAAACATCATGCACATTCTAATAAATCAAGCAACCCATCTACCATTATTCCCCCAAGCAGAGTAAGGTATTTATCAGAAATAGCAGAAACAATAAAGGAGTACGACAAGTGGGTAGAAGATCAAAGTGATGTTGCAAGAAAATTGTATCAACTACATGGCGCTAAGGCAATCATGGCGTCAGGCTCTGCCGAAGTAAAAAATGAATTACAATCAACCTTACAATCACTTGAAAATAAACTTGACTCTTCTGCAAAAAAGCTGTTGGATAATTGGTCGATTGTTCGTGAACGTTATAGTAAAGAGTTTTATGAATTCCAAGTAAGAGACAAAGTCATTAAGCAGCCTTTAACTTACAAAAGTTTATCAGGTACTACATTGTCAAAAGTAATTCTCCCTAAATACAGTGATTGGGGAGATATATTAAAATGGCAAATGCAAGAAAATGTACCAGGCGAATTCCCTTATACTGCTGGAGTGTTTCCACTGAAAAGAGAGGGAGAGGATCCTACCAGGATGTTTGCAGGAGAGGGTGGTCCCGAAAGAACAAATAGACGTTTTCATTATGTTAGTGTAGGGCAACCTGCAAAAAGACTCAGTACTGCATTTGATAGCGTTACATTATATGGAGAGGATCCTGCACATCGCCCCGATATTTATGGAAAAATTGGGAATAGTGGTGTTAGTATTGCTACCGTAGATGACGCAAAAAAATTATATAGTGGATTTGATCTGTGTGACCCTAAGACTTCTGTAAGTATGACCATCAATGGTCCGGCTCCTATACTGTTGGCCTTTTTTATGAATGCAGCCATTGATCAACAATGCGAAAAATATATAATAGAAAATAATTTAAAAGAAGCAGTCAATAAGAAGATAGAGTCTTTATACAATATTAACATGCTTCCTAAATATGTAGGTATTGATGGAAAAGAAGTATCACCACAAAGTGGAAAATTAGCGGGCGTAATGCCTCCGGGGAATGATGGATTAGGGTTAAGATTACTTGGCCTTAGTGGACAAGATGTATTGCCAGCTGATGTGTACGAACAAATAAAGAAAAAAGCGCTCGCTACTGTTAGAGGAACTGTTCAAGCAGATATTTTAAAAGAAGATCAAGCTCAAAATACGTGTATTTTTTCAACGGAGTTTGCGTTGAAATTAATGGGCGATGTACAACAATATTTTATTAAACATGATGTACAGAATTTCTATAGTGTTAGCATTAGTGGATATCATATAGCAGAAGCAGGCGCTAATCCCATTACGCAGCTAGCCTTTACGCTTGCAAATGGATTTACTTATGTTGAATATTACTTGAGCAGAGGAATGAACATAGATGATTTTGCTCCTAATCTATCTTTCTTTTTCAGCAACGGAATGGATCCTGAGTATAGTGTGATTGGTAGGGTGGCCAGACGTATTTGGGCTAAGTCAATGAAAAACAAATACAAGGCCAATGGACGTAGTCAAAAATTAAAATATCATATTCAAACAAGCGGAAGGAGCTTGCATGCTCAAGAGATTGATTTCAATGACATTCGTACAACTTTACAGGCATTGTATGCTATTTATGATAATTGCAATTCTCTTCATACCAATGCATACGATGAAGCCATTACAACCCCTACCGAAGAAAGCGTAAGACGTGCAATGGCAATACAGCTTATCATTAACCGCGAATTAGGTACAGCTAAAAATGAAAATCCAAATCAAGGGTCTTTTCTAATTGAAGAACTCACTGATCTTGTGGAAGAGGCTGTAATGAATGAGTTCAATAAAATAACAGACAGAGGTGGTGTGTTAGGGGCAATGGAAAGAATGTATCAACGCAATAAAATACAAGAAGAGAGTTTGCATTATGAAACACTTAAGCATACAGGTGAGTATCCCATTGTAGGGGTAAATACGTTCCTGAGTAAAAAAGGATCTCCCACCATATTGCCTACAGAAGTGATTCGTTCTACTACTGAAGAAAAAGAGATACAAATTACTGCACTCAATGCGTTCAAAGAACGTCATGCAAGCAAATCTGCTGCCATGCTACTTCAATTACAACAAGCAGCCATTAAGAATGAAAATCTATTTGAAGCATTGATGGAAACGGTGAAATATTGTTCTCTGGGTCAAATTACAAATGCGTTGTATAGCGTTGGCGGGCAGTATAGACGCAACATGTAAAACATTACTGAATCAATTCTTTTGCTGATACCATTTTCCAATAAGGGGCAGCTTTGAAAGCTCTTTCGCTTCAATAAAACTGACAAGTTTTGTAAATATTGCTAATAACACCAGTCCGGTGGCAATAGAGAACCATAGAGTGTCTTTCACTATCACGGTTAATAATACATGTATTAAATAAAGAAGCACACAAATTGAAATATAAGCCGTTAGTTTTTTAACGGCATAAGGAATACGATAATATTTCTGTCCTAATAGATAACTACTGCACATCATAAAAAAGTAGCAACAAAAAGTAGCAATCGCGGCTCCTGTATAATGCAATTTGGGGATCAACAATACATTCAAACTGATGGTGATTAAGGCCCCTAGCACTGTTATAATAGCGCCATAATTATTTTTATTCGTCAATTTATACCATACACTCAAATTGTAATAAATCCCCAGAAATATATTGCCTAGAGCTAATAAGGGAACTACTTCCATTCCTTCTACCCAGTTTTTGTTTGCAAGGGTTAAAAAAAGCCATCTAAAGACATCCAAAAACAAGCCGATAAAAAGAAACATAAAACAACAGGCTATTACAAAAAACTTCATCACTCTTGCATAAGTGACCGGAGCGTTTTCTTCTTTGCTTTGATTAAAGAAAAAGGGTTCCGCAGCCATTCTAAATGCCTGAATCATGATGGTAATTAAAAGTGCGAGCCGAAACACATTTGCAAAAATTCCCAATTCATGATCGGCTTGAACAGGAGGAAGGTCAACTACATGTCGATAGATTAATCTACTCAATACGTCATTGATCATGCCACCTAATCCAACAATAATTAGAGGAGCACTGTATTTGATAACTTCTTTCCATAATTTAAAACTGAATGACAGTTTAACCTGAGCGATTTCTTTAAATAAAATAAGAAGTGTGAAAAGGCTGCCTAATAAATTTCCTACTAAGTAATAACCAATACCCATTTCAGGGTTATAAAAATTGGCAATGAAACTAGTTGGATTGTTTTTTAAAAAAGAAGGAATCACACCCATAAATAAAATAACGGTACTCACATTAATCAATATCCCCAATACTCGAGCAAAAGCATATCTTTTAGGACGATTTTCTTGTCTAAGTTTTGCGAATGGGAGTGTATTCAAGTTGTCAACCGCAATAATGGCAATCATCCACATAATATAATCAGGATGATTATTTAAATCAACCGCATTGGCAATAGCGGCTTGTTGAAACCAAAGAATAGAACTAAATAAAATTGTGCTACATAGTAATGAAATAGAAAGCGTACTGTATAATTTGGTTTTGTCATGTGTTTGAGAAAATCGGAAATAGGCAGTTTCCATTCCATAGGCAAATACAACATTCAAAAAAGGGATTAATGTATAGACCTGAACTAGATCAGCAGTTTTTTCTGGCAAAGCAATAAAAAAAGGCAAAGCCATGTTCATTAAGTATCCCAAAAATCGACTGGCAATCGTAGGGACACCATACCATAATGTTTGACTTGCTAATTTTTTAATGTTACTCAACTATGAATCGATTTGAGTGTAATTTACTTGTATAATTCGGAATTTTATTTCAGTTTCTTTTTACTGCCGAAATAGTTGGTAAAAATCTTGTGTTATTAAGGAAGCTGCTATCGGTCAAAGTATATAAAAAGTGCACTAGTTCATTCTTTTCTTTGATTGTTATTGAAATCCTGTTCTTTAATTTTTTATCCAATGTAGGTTGTGAAGTATCTATGCCGGTTCTATAAAATTCAACTACATCATATAAAGAATACAATCTTCCATCATGCATATAAGGGAAACTGCGTTGGGTATTTCTAAGGGTAGGCACTTTAAATTTCAATGAGTCACTACTTACATTGGTAATCCCTTGTCTCCCTATATCATGAAATCTATTCAGGGAAAGTCCATTGTTTCTAAAGCTATTGTCTGTAAATAACGGCTCTTGATGACAAGAAGAACAATGTTGCTTATAAACTTGGTAGCCTCTTTTTTCGTAATCAGTATAACTAGATTCTCCGCGCATTACTTTATCGTACTTGCTATTATAAGAAACAAGGCTTCCGGTAAACTGAGCCAATGCTTTGAGCATACGTTGGCTATTGATCATCGTGTCTCCAAAAGCTGCTTTGAACATACTCAAGTACACACTATCTTTTCTTAATTTATGTAACACATTTGGAATGGTTTCTCCCATTTCATTTGCAGCGGTAATGGGCGCCAGTGGCTGCACTTCTATGTGGTTGATTGCTCCATCCCAATGAAATTCTTTCATCCAAGCTAGATTGATCAATGCAGGCGCATTTCGTTTGGTAAAAGAATTTTCTACCCCATGGCTTAGATCATGATCAAATGTAGAAAAAGAAGCGAAATTTTGATGGCAGCTAGCACAGCTGATTTCTCCATCTTTACTCAAGCGTCCATCATAAAATAATTTCTTTCCAAGTTGAAATCCTTGTTCCGTTAATTTATTTTTTGCAAAAATGTCAATCTTAGGTACTGGCCATCCCTTTGGAACAATCAACTTGATAGGATCAGGTTGTTTGTAGCCAAATTTATTTGAAGCGCTCATTAATAATAAAGCAACTACAATAAATAATAAAATGCAGATACTAATTTTTGTCTTCTTCAAGATAGGATATGTGTTTTATTGAAAATAGACCATTGAAATTACTAGCAATTTTTTTAGCTAAGGCTCCGGGCAACATACAGACAGGTGTTTCATTAATTTTTATAGCATGGGGATTATTCCAAAAATCATCAAGATGCAACACAACTTCTATTTCAGTTGTTGTATTTTTTTTAATAGCTATCATTGATTGATCTGTTGGAAACAATTGAATGGCAGTAGCTGCATTATTGTCTCCCTTATATCCTCCTATATGATATTGAATTCTTTGCAAATCTGCAGAGGAAGAAGGAGAAAAGCCTTCTAGCTTAAAAAAAACGTATCCGCTGTTCCATGTCCAGAACATATCATTAATTGGATCCAATGCACCTGTTTGCGCCCCGCTGCAATTATCAATGCTGTCTACCCCTAACGTAAATCCGAGATTATTATACTCCCCAACGGGTACTTCTATTGTTAAGCAATTGTTTTGTGCAGAAGCATCCACAAGGAAATAATGGTGCTTGCTTTTTTTTATGATACTTTCTGAAAGACTATAATTCCCCACATAATATTTTAATTTATTGACAGTATAATCTTCTCCAAAAGGATTTTGATAAACTTTGTCTTTTAAAATAATTGGCACATTGTTTACAGAATTTGTAAATGTTATTTTCAATTGACCTGTAGGTGCCTGACTGTACGACAACAAAGGGCTCATTAAAAAAAGTAGACTATAAATTATTTTTTGTTGCTTGAGTATTCCCAACAATTTTGATTGCTGATTAATCATTCAATTTGATTTTTTTTCTTTGAGTCTTTTTTTCGGAAGACTTCTTTTTTGAATCCAATCTTTTTTCTTTTTTAGCACGACTTAATTTGGTAGCCTTTCTTTTTTTGGGAACAATTAGTGCTTTTTTCACAAGCAATGCCATCTTTTTTACTACCTCTTCTTTATTACTCAGCTGGGTTCGATGGAGTTGGCTCTTTACTAGTAAAAATCCGGAAGAAGTAATCTTATTAGCTAGTTTTTCTTTAATCAGGCTTTTTTCTATCTCTGAAAATAGCGCTGAAGATTCCACGTTCCAATATCCCTCTACCATTGTCTCCACTTTATTGACATGCTGACCGCCCTTTCCACCGCTTCTGGCAGTTTTAAATTGTATTTCTTTTTGAAAGTCGGGCATACCCAAAATTACCAATAAATACATCTAAAAAGAGGTCATAATAGCCACTCATTTGGTTAATATTTCGGTAAGAACGAAAAATTGCACAAATTTGCATGAAACGACTCTTCGAATATGTCACAACGGGTGTATCATTCAATTATTGAACGCAAGCAACAGCAGCAGAAGTCATTCGCTGTTTTGGTTGATCCTGATAAGGTGAATGATAGCAGTATGGAGGAATTAATTGAGTTAGCCACAACAGCTAAAGTTGATTATTTTTTTGTAGGAGGAAGTTTGGTGATTTCTAATTATTTAGATGAATGTGTTCAATTTATAAAAAAGAGTTGCGATATCCCTGTGGTGCTCTTTCCAGGAAGTCCTTCCCAAGTGAGCAAGTATGCGGATGCGCTTTTGTATCTTTCTTTAATCAGCGGCCGAAATCCTGAATTGTTAATTGGTCAACATGTTATTTCTGCTCCCCTTGTAAAGCAAAGTGGGCTTGAAATTATGTCAACTGGATATATGGTGATAGATGGGGGTGCTCCTACAACTGTTTCTTATATTAGCAATGCGGCGCCCTTGCCATCCAATAAAAATGAAATTGCTATGTGCACGGCTATGGCAGGCGAGATGCTTGGAATGAAATTAATTTATATGGATGCAGGTAGCGGAGCGCAAAAAAGCATTTCTGAAGAAATGATACAAAAAGTTTCTTCTTGTATTGAAGTTCCGCTCATTGTAGGAGGTGGAATAACCAGTGCAGAAAAAGCCTATCTCAATTGTAAGGCTGGTGCAGATATTATCGTAGTGGGGAATGCTATAGAAAAAGATCCAATATTAATTAAAGAGATTGCTGCAGCTGTTCATAGTGTAAAAAAAATGGCTGTTTAACATTCATTACAAACTCATCATTTCTTTAAACTTAACAGCTTGTCTTCGGCTGACTTCAATTTTTTCTCCTCCAATTAAATCAATTAGAAGGCCTCCATTAAAATAGGGCTCTACTTTATCTATCATCCGAAGGTTTATAATTTGTTTTCGATTTGCTCTAAAAAATGTTTTCTCATCAAGCCTATCTTCCAATGCATTCAAAGACTTTAATATTAAGGGCTTATTCGTTCCAAAGAAAACTTTAGCATAGTTACCCACGCTTTCAAATAAGCGCACTTCCGAAAGTTTTACAAACCAGCATCTTTCTCCATCTTTCACAAAAACCTGATCATTGGCTGTTAACAATCCCTTGTTTTGAACATTCATTACTGCCATTTCTTTTTCTTCGCTCTGTGCTAATTTTTGAATTGCTTCGCTGAGTCGCTTAGGCTCTATGGGCTTCATTAAATAATCCAGTGCATTTACTTCAAATGCTTTCAAGGCGAATTCGTTGTATGCAGTGGTAAAAATTACACGAGGCGATTTCTCTATTTCAAGCAACATATCGAAGCCTGTTTTGATAGGCATTTGAATATCTAAAAATATCAGATCAGGAGATAGCTCTTCAATTTTTTCAATTCCTTCATTTGCATTGGCGGCTTCCCCAATTACTTCTATTTCAGAGAAATCTTGTAAAAGTTTTTTTAGTTCATTTCTAGCAAGCCTTTCATCATCAATAATCAGTGCTTTATACATTGCAATTCAATTTTTAAATTTAAGCAGGAGTAATGTTGACTGGCATTACAATTTTACACTCTACTATATTGCTGTCTTCCAAATTTCTGATTTCGAAATGAGCTTTTCCATTGTATAATAGATTCAATCTATCCTGTGTGCTTTTAATGCCAAATCCGCTTTCGGTATGTATTTTATTTTCATTTAATTGCCCAGAATTTTGCACAATAAGTTGATGAGTATTGTTTTTAAAACTTGAGCTTATTCTAATAAATCCTCCGTTGATCTGCTTGCTCACACCATGTTTGATCGCATTCTCTACCAATGTTTGTAGCATCATGGGAGGGATTGGTTGAGTGATGGTGTTTTCCTCGATGTCAAAATCTATTTTTAATCTTTCTTCAAACCTCATTTGTTCTAAAGCAAGGTAGTCTTTTACAATTTCTAATTCCTGGCTTAAGGGAACGGTTTCTAGTTTTTCCATTTGCATACTGCTGCGCAGGATGTTGCTTATTTCTGTAATAGCAGTTCTTGCTCTTTGAGGATTTTCATCAATAAGTGCGCGAATGCTATTGAGGGAATTAAAAATAAAATGCGGGTTGATATGGGCTTTAATGGTTTTTAATTCCAATGATTTTACTGTAGCCTCTAATCTTAAGGTATCTAATTGCTGACGTCTATTTCTTTCTACAAAGTGGTAGATATAATAAATCATATTCCATACGAGCAAGATCCAAACTGAACTAAAGCTACTCAAGAAGAAACGTTCTATTTCGCTGTATTTTTTTAATCTTTCAGGCTGATAATGTAACGTGTAGTCAATGAGTTCTGCTATAAATCCAAAGGCCAAAGAAAAAAGTAGGGTAAAGGAAATCAGAAATAAAATTTGTTTTTTTAATGACTTTTGAAGCACATGGAAGTAAAGAATATTCCACCGCATGAAGTGAGTAATCATCAATCCCACTAAAATGGTTAATAATAAACTTGGAAAATAGAGGGAGTCGGCTTTTCCGAATGTTAATACAAAAAAAATATTGATTGCAGCAAAGGTTGTCCAGCCAGCAATTTGACACCACCAATAAATTGAAATGCGTTTAAACATAGTATTGTAAAGCTAATCAGTTTTTTAAAAAATCGGTTCAAACACTTGACAAATGGCCAAATCTCGTTTTGGGAGGCACCTCGAATGTTAGAGGGCTTGCTATTTATTATTCTGTTACTATTAAAATAATTAGCCGATTATGTTTAGTTTTACAACAAAGACACACTTTCAGATGGGAAATCCCAATTTAAATGCGAATAAAGATTCTTTACAATCTGCCGATAAGGAGTTTGAAAATAATATCCGCCCAGGATTTATAAATGAATTTAGTGGCCAAGGTCAAATCATTGACAATATTACCGTATTTATCAAGGCGTCAAAATTAAGGGGGGAAGCATTAGACCATATTTTATTTCATGGTCCTCCAGGATTAGGCAAAACAACCTTGTCTAGAATAGTAGCGAATGAGATGGGGGTCAACATTAAAGAAACTTCTGGCCCTGTAATAGAAAAACCAGGTGATTTAGCAGGCCTACTTACAAACTTAGAACCGAATGATGTTCTTTTTATTGATGAGATTCACCGACTTAGCACCGTGGTGGAAGAATATTTATATGCCGCAATGGAAGATTATCGAATTGACATTATGATTGATAGCGGCCCCAATGCTAGAAGTGTTCAGCTAAATTTAAATCCCTTCACCTTAATTGGTGCTACTACTAGAAGCGGCTTGCTTTCGGCTCCTTTATTGTCGAGATTTGGCATAAAAGCTCGACTAGAATATTATGATGCCGAAACATTAAAAAATATTATTCTAAGAAGCTCAAAAATTCTCAACACAATCATTAATGCAGATGCTGCCGCTGAAATTGCACGCAGAAGCAGAGGCACTCCTAGAATTGCAAATAGTTTATTACGAAGGGTAAGAGATTTTGCTCAAGTGCTTGGAACAGGTATCATTGATATGGAGATCACAAAACATTCTTTAAAAGCCTTGAATGTAGATCAGCATGGATTGGATGAGATGGACAATCGTATACTAAGCACCATTATTGAAAAATTTAAGGGAGGTCCTGTTGGAATAACTACTATTGCGACCGCTGTTGGAGAAGAGACTGGTACTTTAGAGGAGGTGTATGAGCCTTTTTTAATTCAGGAAGGATTTATCATGCGAACACCTAGAGGTAGAGAGGCTACAGAAAAAGCATACAAGCACTTAGGAAAAGTGCCGCACAAAGGCGGCACTCAATCAGATTTATTTTGAGGTAGTTTATTCTGTAATAACCAATCGGAATCCATTTCCATGAATATTTACAATTTCTAATTTGGCATCTTCTTTCAGGTATTTGCGCAATTTTGCAATATACACATCCATGCTTCTTCCATTGAAATAAGTATCACTTCCCCATATTTTTTTAAGGGCTGCTTCTCTTGGCAATAAATCATTCTTATATTCTGCAAGCATTTTAAGCAATTCATTTTCTTTTGGAGAAAGCGTTTGAACTTTTCCGTTAACACCCAATTCTCGCAATCTAGGATTAAAGTGATATTTTCCTAAATCGAATTCTGCATTTGTTTCTTCACGATGCACTTCTTCATTTCTTTTAAGAATCGCTTTTATTTTATGCAATAATACTTCGCTATCAAACGGCTTTGTAATATAATCGTCCGCTCCTAATTTATATCCTTGAATAATATCTTCTTTCATTGTTTTAGCGCTTAAAAAGAAAAGAGGCACATCAGGATTAATGTCTCTAATTTCTTCTGCTACTTTAAATCCGTCCATATTGGGCATCATTACATCTAGCAAGCAGATATCGAATTTCTCTCGTTGAAAAGCAGCCAATCCTAAACGACCATCTCTTTCTAGTATTACATCATAATCGTTTAATTCGAGGTAATTTTTTAATACCATTCCGAGGTTAGTATCATCTTCACACAGTAAGATTTTTGGTTTTGCTGTTTCCATATATAGTTAGTTTATAATTACAAATTAGACTAATCATTTTTTAATTACCAATTATACTGCCTAATTTTTTGTTAAAGGTCTCAAGGTAGGATAAACGGCCGACAAGCCTCTGACTAGCGTTTTACTTATGAATAATTGAAGTCAGTTGATTGCGCATTGATGCTTCTCTTTTTGCAAACTTCTTATCTGTCAATGTTTTTAAAAAGGCTATTAAGTCCTTTTTTTCTTTTTCTGTCAATCCAAGTGGTTGTTGAAGTGAAGGGTCGATATTAATAGCATCGGGAACAATCTTCTTAGGATTGTTGTAATAATCTACCACCTCTTCCAATGTAGCAAACATTCCATTGTGCATATAGGGTGCAGTTACAGCAATGTTTCTCAGTCCAGGCGTTTTAAATTTTCCTAGATCCTTTTTTTGCTTTGTAATTAGAAATCTTCCGCTGTCATTTAAATCTTTAGCATTAAAAAGTCCAATGTTTTTAAAATCATCATTTGTAAAGTCCTCTCTAAAATGGCAATCAAAACACTTTGCTTTCTCGCTTATAAATACCTGTCTGCCTCTTTCTTCACTTGCTGATATTTTTTTTATATTATTGCCCCAATCGTCGAATTTACTATCGATTGTTTCAAGTGTGTTTTCGTAAGCAGCAAATGCGGCGCCTATATTTTGAGCGGTGACAGTTTGATTGTAAATCTTTTTAAAAAGCGCGCTATATAGGGGCGAATTATTTAATCGGATAATTGCGTCTTGAATGGGTAATCCCATTTCATCTGGATGGCTGATGGGCATGAGCGCTTGTTCTTTTAATGAAGCGGATCTTCCATCCCAAAAATAGTAGGGCCTGTTTTTCATATTTAATACAGACGGGGTATTTCTTTTAGTCAGTTTGCCCCCAATGCCAATACTAAAAGCCATTGTGTCTGCAAAGGCGAAAGCGGGCTTGTGACAGCTAGCGCAACTTAACGACGAGTCAAGAGAGAGTATTTTTTCGTTGAATAATTTTTCGCCTAAAGTGGCGGGATTGTCGTTTTCTCGAGGCGAATAAAATGTAGAAAAACCAGCAATACCAAAACAAGCCACTACTAATAAAATTGAAAAAATCGTTAATCGCATAGATGTAAAGTTAATCATCCTTACAATGATTTTTATTATTTAGAACCTGGATAAGCCTTGGATTTACTACAATAAGATTGCTAATTATTTGTATAACAAGGTGAATACAAGCTCAATAAATTACCGTTCAATCAATAGAATCAAAAAAGTGAAGGTGTTTTAACGGCAAAAGAGCGTTAAAAACACTTAAAAAAATAGTACAAATGGTTTGGCTAGCATTAATATACCTATTACTTTTACATCGGTTTTTCATAGGATATTGGATTTTAAAGCGGGGCTAGATTTTTATCTTGGCCCCTTTTTTATTTTTATTCCTATTTATTGTAATGTAAATGCTCCCGAATCGGTTGTGGTAATGATGTTTTCTGACTGCAAAAAATGAATGACTTTCCAGAGGTTTTTTTGATCAAAATGGCTAAATGTTTTTTCCATTTCTTTTGCGAACAGTATATTTTTTCTTAATTCTTTTATAATGCATTCAGAAAGGTGTTTAAAATCCTTCTCTGAAAAATCGCCTTCTCTATTGTCAATACAATTATCACAGATACCGCAAGATTTTATTTCAGTGTCATTAAAATAATTTCCAATAATTACACTTCTACACATTTTTTTATTTAGGCTATAATTTACTATTGCATTAATTCTTTCTATATGTTTTTCTTTGCGTAGGGTAAGATTGTCTGCATTGAAAGCAAAGTCGTCTGCATACATTCTGTTTTTCAAAAGCGTCAATTGTGGCTTTTCGCTTTGTGGGGTATATTGTATTATTTGGTATTGATGTAGTTTTTTAAGTTGTTCAATTATAGTAGCGATTGGAATTCCTACAAAAGAAGCCAGCAAGGATTCGTAAATCACAGAAGGGTAATCAAAAATGCCTTCGTAGTTTCTTAACAAGCCTTTAATGAGTGGCTCCAATTCTGGATGTTGTAATTCAAATTCATATAAGTCTGATTTTGAACTTTCAAACACTACGGTGGATGGCTTAAATGAACTCTCAGAAAAATAAATCAATCCTTCCTGACTAATAGCTTGCAATCCATAGGTTGCTTTAAGAATATTAAACTTGAATGTTTGAGAAAAATGTGCCAAATCAAATTCAAATATTTGTCCTTCGCCAATTCCGGCGGGCACTTGCAGGTAATTCATGAGTGCCGTATAAAGTTCTTTCAATTCTTTTAAAGAGGGAAAACGAATGTTACTTTGTTCAAGGAGGTCGTCTGTTTCTTTTTTATCGCACAATAAAACAGCATAAGCCCTTTTGCCATCTCTGCCAGCTCTTCCGGCTTCTTGATAATAATTTTCTACACTTTCAGGAATGTTATAATGTACTACCACTCTAACATCGGGCTTGTCGATGCCCATTCCAAATGCATTGGTACAAACAATCGTGTTGATTCGATTTTGTATCCAACTTTCTTGTCTAGTGGTACGTTCTTGATTGGGTAAGCCTGCATGATAGAAATCTGCATTTAATTTGTGAAGTTTTAATAGTTCTGCCATTTGCTGTGTTTGTTTTCTGCTTTTACAATACACAATTGAGCTGCCTTTTACATTTTGTAATATTTCTAATAATTTATTTTGTTTTGATACGGGAGAAAATACACTGTATGAAACATTCGGTCTTGCGAATGATTGTTGAAAGCGAGCTTGCTCTTTTGTAAACAGGAGTCTTTCGCAGATGTCTTGTTGAACTGCTAAAGTAGCAGAGGCTGTGAGTGCTATTATGGGAACATTAGGCAATTGCTCTCTTAGTCCGGCGATGCGCAGATAAGAAGGTCTAAAATCGTATCCCCATTGAGATATACAATGGGCTTCATCAACAGCGATTAGGCAAGGTTTGATGGCGGGAAGAAATTCTAAGAATAAACTCGTTTCAAGTCTTTCAGGTGATACGTATAAAAACTTATAATTTCCAAAGGCTGCATTTTGCAATGTTTTCTTTACGTCTACAAACGACATTCCGGAATAAATGGCCAAAGCGGGAATTCCTTTTTGGGTAAGATTCTGCACTTGATCTTTCATCAAAGCTATTAGTGGGCTAATAACAATACAAATACCTTCCATCATCAATGTAGGCACTTGAAAACAAACCGATTTTCCTCCACCAGTTGGTAGCAATGCTAGTACGTCTTTTTTATTCAGTACTGCTTGCACGATGTCTTCTTGCAATGGCCGAAACTGAGGATGACCCCAATATTTTTTTAATATAGAATGGCTGCTTTCCAATTTGCTAGGTTGATGTGGGAAGTGAAGTTATAAAACCTTTTTTACAAACAATTTTAATGAATTAGCAGCTAATACTACATCGCTGAATCCCATTGCTAGTGCAGAAAAAGTAGGAGTAAGCAATCCAACTGCAGCGATTGGTATTGCCACAATATTATAAGAAAAGGCCCAAAAAAGATTTTGCTTAATGGTAATGAATGTATGTCTACCCACGCCCAGTGCTTCTGGTAGATTTTGAAGGCCCTGATTCATTAATATTACATCAGCATGTTGTAAGGCTAATTGTGAAGCATCGCTTAGAGAAATTCCCAGTGTTGCATTGGCTAAAGCGGGCGCATCGTTGATTCCGTCTCCCACCATTGCGGTAGATGTTAATTTATTTAAGGCTGCAATTTTTTCCATTTTTTGTATGGGAGATTGTCTTGCATACACTTCTTTTATTCCTAAGGCTTTTGCAACTTCTCCAGCTTTTTGTGCTGTGTCGCCGGTAAGCAGGATGGTATTGATTTGCTTTTTATGTAACCATTGAATAACCATTTTGGCCTCCGGTCTTATTTCGTCTTTCACATCAATCCATCCCAAAAGAATTTTATTCTTAAGTATATAAACATTGTGTTCTTGATCATTTGATTCAGATGGGAGCAATTGACCTGACCCTGCTTCATAAATATTGCCTTCTGTATCTTCTGCTTTAATTCCCATTCCTTTTATTTCTTCTATCTTTTTCCACTGAATAAAATGAGTACTTTTCCAATGTAATGTGATTGATTTTGCTATAGGATGATTGGAGTATTTTTCTAAAGAATAGGCTAGCTCTTTAAACGTAGAAACATCGATCATTGAATGAAATGTGTCAATTTCAAATCGTCCAGTTGTAAGTGTACCTGTTTTGTCAAATACGACTTGTTTTATTTTTTTAAAAGACTCAAGGCTTGATGCGTTGCGAAATATAATTCCTTTTCTTGCGGCTCTACCAAGTCCCACAGCAATAGCAGCTGGAGTAGCAAGGCCCATTGCGCAAGGGCAAGAAATAACCAACACGGCGATAGATCGCATTAGAGAAATGCTAAATGGTATATCAAATACAATATGATTTATGAAAAAAGTTACCATGGAAATTGCTATCACCGTTGGTACAAATACTGCACTGATGCGATCTGCCATTTTTTGCATGGGAGGTTTTTCTGACTGCGCTGTTTGAACCATTTTTAAGATACCAGAAAGCACCGTTTCATTTCCAACAGCAGTCACCTGAGCTTTTACTATTCCGTCTTCTAGGATGCTGCCTCCTATAAGAAAATCTTTTTTTGCTTTTTGAATAGGAATACTTTCGCCTGTAATAATTGCTTCATTTACACTGCAATCGCCCCAGAGAATTTTACAATCTATGGGAACTTGTTCTCCTGTTTTTATCAGCAACAGATCTCCCGTTTTTAATTGTGTATTTTCAATAGAGAATATTTGTTCTGAATGATTGTCGTCAAAAGCAATCATATTGGCCATTACTTTTTGAGATTTAACCAAAGAGTGGAGGGCTTTTTGAGTAGATTGAATAGAAGCTTCTTCGAGATAGTTTCCTAAAAAAACCAATGTAATAATTGACGCAGTGGTTTCAAAAAATAGAAAATTGGCGTCTTTAAAATAAAACATCCCCACCATACTATATACAAAAGCTGCTAAGGCGCCTAGTGCTACTAATACATTCATATTAGGAATACCACTTTGTAAACTTTTGATAGCACTTTTTCCAAAAAACCTCATTCCTACTATAAAAACAGGAAGACAAATACTTATTTGTATCCATGGGTTCATGATCCAATGAATGGGATACCATCGATGAATCATGTGAAGCATGAGTACTAACGTAAATGGAAGGGTAAAGAGAAAGCGCTTTTTATTGTTAGAAAACAGCCCATTTGGTGTTTTTAAAGGAGAACTGCTATCTACAACAGTATAGCCAAGGCTGTTAATTCCGGATTTGAGCTTTTCAAGAGGAACATTTTCTTCCTTATCAAAGCTAACGCTACCATCGATGGGACTTACCTTTACGTCTTGTAGGCCCTCCTTTTGCAAGTACTTAGCAATGCTTAACGCACAATTGCTACAGGTCATTCCCTCAACTTTCAGGTCAATCCTTTCCATATTGCAAAAATATCTTTTAATTAGAGTTTATTATTTACTAAATATGAAAATATCTTTGCATCATGGTTGTGAATTTTACATTGACTGATATTGATCAGGCGGCTATTAAATTTATAGACGCAATCAAGCAAAATAAAGTAGTTGCTTTTCATGGTGAGATGGGTGCGGGTAAAACGACTTTTATCAATGCCGTGTGTCGTTTATTACAAGTAAAAGACATGATCAGCAGTCCCACTTTTTCAATCATCAATGAGTATACAACCTCTAATGAAAGGGTTGTATTTCATATTGATTTATATAGACTTAAAGACGAAGCGGAGGCGATAGCTGCAGGAGTAGAAGAATGCATTCAATCTAATAGTTACTGTTTTGTTGAATGGCCAGAGAAAGCCATAGGTATTTTTCCGCCAGACACTCTTCATTGTTATTTGACTTCAACAGGAAACAATGAAAGAAAGCTGCTAATAAATTTGTAATTTGTACAATCAGTTCAATTACTGAATAATAACACATAAGTATATGGCAAAAGCTAAACCATTTGTATCTGCTTCCTTTTCATATGAAACTTTAGAGGAAAAGTTAGACATTAAACCTAAAGGAGAATCTTTGCTTATAGGCATTCCCAAAGAAACTTCTTTTAATGAAAACAGAATTGCATTAACTCCGGAGGCTGTAGGAGTGTTGATTGCTAACGGACATGAAGTATGTGTAGAGTCGGAGGCAGGACTAGGGGCAAACTACAGCGATAATGACTACAGCGAAGCAGGTGCTAAAATTGTTTTTGATAAGAACGAAATTTTCAAGTGCCATGTTATTGTAAAAAGCGCTCCAGTAAGCGAAGAAGATTGCGAATTATTAAAGCCCAATACGAATATTATTTCTCCCATACATGCTGCTGTAATGAAAAAGAGCATTTTGGAGAAAATGATGGAGAAAAAAGTAACCGCTTTAAGTTTTGAAAACCTGAAAGATGATAGTGGGCATAATCCTATCGTTAGAAGCATGAGTGAAATAGCGGGTAGTGCCGTAATGTTAATAGCAGGTCAATACCTTAGCAATGCTAACAATGGGAAAGGAGTGTTGGTTGGGGGTATCAGTGGTATTCCGCCAACTAAAGTAATTATTATAGGCGCAGGCATCGTGGGTGAATATGCGGCAAGAACAGCGTTGGCAATGGGAGCTAGTGTTAAAATTTTTGACAATAGCATTTATCGTTTAAAGCGATTGCAAAACAATATTGGAGTTCGTTTGTGGACTTCTGTTATTGAACCCAAAATTCTAGGTAAGCAATTAAAATCCTGCGATGTAGCTATTGGTGCATTGAGTGGAGCAACTGGCAGAACACCTGTTGTAGTTAGCGAAGAAATGGTGAGTAACATGCGTCCTGGAGCTGTGATTGTAGATGTAAGTATTGATCATGGAGGTTGCTTTGAAACAAGTATGGTTACAACACATAAAAAACCTGTCTTTACAAAATACAATGTAATACATTATTGTGTTCCCAATATTCCAAGTGGATTTGCAAGAACTGCCTCTCAGGCAATTAGCAATGTGTTAATGCCATTGTTGCTCGAAACGGCTGAAGACGGTGGATTAGAAAATATTGTTTGGCATAAGATAAATATCCGCGCAGGTGTTTATCTTTTTAAAGGAAGCCTCACTAATTTTTACTTGAGTGAAAAATTTGATTTAAAATATACAGATCTAAATTTATTGATAGCCAGTAGAAGATAAGGCTATTTATATTTTTCAATTGATATGATTTCATTACAGAAATCATATTCTTGTTTGTCGTTACTACTCACTATCACGAGCTTTTTGGAAGAATAATTATTTATTAATTGACGATACAATTCAATTCCTTCTGTGTCGAGGTTGGTGGTAGGCTCGTCTAATAACAACACAGAAGCATCGCTAAAAAATGCTTGAGCAAGTTTTAGTCGTTGTTTCATTCCGCTGCTAAAATATCTTATTTGTTTGGCTGCAGCTTTTTCTAGACCTACTTCCTTCAGTATTTCGGCAACTGGTTTCGAAAGGTTTTTAAATGTTGAATGAAAATCAAGAAATTCAACTGCAGTCATTTCTTCAATTAATTCTATATAAGGTGCAGCTATTACGATTCCTTTGTATGACTCCTCATTTATTTCAATTGGATTGTGATTTCCTTCAGTAGCACTGTAATGATGAAATGTCACCTTGCCTTCACTTTGCATAATTGCTCCTGCAATCACTTGTAACAAGGTAGATTTTCCCGATCCATTAGAACCGGTTATTGCGTAGGTATTTCCCGCTATAAATGTTTGATTAAAATGCCTAAATATCCATTCTCGATTGAATCTTTTTCCGGCATTGGTTAGGGTAATTTGCATTTTATTTATTCGTCATCTGATCCGCTTTTGCTAAAGCGTTTAATAATTCCTCTGCCACTTTCTCTAATGAATGTAACAATCTCATCTCTTTCATCTGTTGCAGGAAGTTCTTCCTCAATAAAATTAAGTGCTTGAGAGGTATTTAAATTTTTATTATAAATAATTCTGTAGATATCTAAAATATGATTGATTCTATCAAGAGAAAATCCTCTGCGTTTTAGCCCAACAGAATTAACGCCTGCATAACTCAAAGGTGTTCGGCCGGCTTTTATAAATGGAGGCACATCCTTACTTACAAGAGATCCTCCTGCTACAAATACATGCTGCCCAATTTGTACAAACTGATGAATTGCACACATCCCCGCTAGAATGGAATGGTCGCCCAAGGTTACATGGCCTGCCATTTGAGTGTTGTTGCTCATGATACAGTTATTTCCAATCACACAATCGTGGGCAATGTGACTATACGCCATGATAAGACAGTTGTCGCCAACTTTAGTGGTCCATTTATCTTTACTGCCTCTATTGATTGTGACAAATTCACGGATAGTGGTATTGTTTCCAATTTCTACAGTGGTATTTTCTCCTTCATATTTTAAATCTTGTGGAATACCAGCAATAACTGCCCCCGGAAATATTCTGCAATTGTTTCCAATACGAGCACCTTCCATGATGGTTACATTGCTTCCAATCCAAGTGCCATTTCCAATTTCTACATTTTGATGAATAACACTAAATGGATCAATTTTTACATTTGTCGCCAGTTTGGCATTGGGATGAATGTAGGTGTGTGGATGAATCATTGTGTATATTTTTTCAATCGAGTAAAACTCAATTATTTTTTAATTTAGCTTCTTTTAACTAGCTGTGCTGTAAACTCTCCCTCGGTACATAGCTTGTTGCCAACGTATACACTTCCTCTCATCACACAAATTCCTCTACGAATCGGTTCAATCAACTCCATTTTTAAAAGCATGGTATCACCAGGTATAACCTTTTGTTTAAACTTACAATTGTCCACTTTTAAAAAGTAGGTATCATATTCTCCTTCAGGCATTGAATTGATACATAAAATACCCCCGGTTTGTGCCAATGCCTCAATTTGAAGAACACCTGGCATTACTGGGTTTCCAGGGAAATGTCCTTGAAAGAAAAACTCATTAAATGTAACATTTTTAATACCTAATATACAATTGTCTGATAGTTCCACAATTTTATCTACTAACAAAAAAGGATAACGATGTGGGAGTGTTTTTTCTATTTGTTGTAATGTGTATACCGGTGGTTGCATTGGGTCATATACGGGTATGTCCTTGGTGTGTTTGTTCTTCTTAATGTATTGTTTTATTTTTTTTGCAAATTCCACATTGCTGCTATGACCTGGTCTGTTTGCAATTATCTGTCCTTTAATTGGGTAGCCGATAAGTGCAAGATCGCCTATCACATCAAGTAATTTATGGCGAGCTGGTTCATTAGGGAAATGCAGTTCAAGATTATTTAAGTAGCCTTCTGTTTTTACTTCCACTTTGGTTCTTCCAAAAGCCTTGGCGAGTCTGTTCATTTCTTCATCTGTAACAGGCTTGTCTACCACAACAATGGCGTTATTAATATCACCCCCTTTTACAAGATTGTTTTCTAACAACATTTCTAGTTCATGTAAAAAACAAAAAGTCCTGCAAGGAGAAATTTCTGTTTTAAATTCACTCATGCTCTTTAAGCTTGCATGTTGTGTTCCAAGAACTGGACTATTAAAATCAATCAGGGTAGTTATTTCGTATTTGGTTGATGGGAGAGCAGTCATTTCTACTCTTTTCATTTCATCATAAAAAGAAATATTGGTATCGATGGTGTACCATGCTTTTGTTGCTTCTTGTTCAAGGACTCCTGCCTTTTCAATAATATTTACAAAAGGTTCGCTGCTACCATCAATGATAGGAATCTCTGGTCCGTTAATTTGAATCAAGCAATTGTCTACACCCATTCCCACCAATGCGGCTAAAATATGTTCTACGGTGCTTATTTTTACTTCATTAAATTCAATGGTTGTTCCTCTGGAAGTGTCTGTTACAAGATCGCAATCCGCTTTTATAACAGGTGACCCTGGAAGATCAACCCGTTGAAACTGAAACCCAAAACCAGGATTGGCAGGATTCAAGGTCATATCTACATTTACGCCGGTATGAAGTCCTGTACCTGAGATGCTTATAGCTGAAGAAAGGGTATGTTGCTTATCTGGGTTAAAATTTTTATCCATGCTGTTTTCAACAATTTTTGCAAAGATATTTTAAATAAATCTTACTCAGCGTGTAAGCCGGCTGAAATATAGTAGTTGAAATGCTAAAATTGGATGTGAAAACTGCCAAAAACACCAAATTTGCTGCTCGAATTTGAGTAGCCGGCTGCATTTTGAAGCCTCCAAACGAAATCTAATCGTATCAGTTTTAGAATGTTATCTATTCCTGTGCCTAGTTCTACGTAGGGTTTATTATTGAGTGTTTTAAAATTATTCTGGGGATTATTTAGTTGCTTATTGGCCTCACTCAATGAGCCAATAACTGATTTAGCATACCAAAATTGCCTCCATTTGAGTTTTCGGGTAAGAGGGATAAAGCGAAATATGCCCGATCCGATGGTGTGCTCTATTTGTAATCCTGCAAATTGGTCACTCAAAAACTCAAACCTATTCATAAGGTTAAAAGAGTTGTCACTGTAATAATAAAGATTGTTTCCCGGATGATTTTCTAAAAAAGTAAAGGGTACTGTTCCATTGATTTTTCCAGCAGAGCACTTATAGGAAATGCTGCCCAGAGGAGATATTTTGAAATTGTCTTTTATAGAAAAATACAATTTATTGTATGAGTAGTTGCTTTTTAATACACCTGATATTCCTTTAGAAAAAACCATTTCAACGATTGGATAATTGCTGCCCAAAGAATAACGAAAGAAATCTCCCTCAAAAAATTTCTCTAAATATGCAAAACGAAATTTTGCAGAAAGCTCAAAGTTTTTAATTGGATCTTGGTTGGGCAGTTGAATAAAGGGCAAGTTCTGTAAAGGAGAAAAATTTTGACGTAAGAAAAACAATTCAGCTGAAAAACCTTTTCCTAATTCTTTAAAAATTTCAAATCGGGTGTCTTGTACTTGTAAAAAACTTAAACTAATGTTTGGCTTTCTAATTGCCAATGAAAAAATATTATCTTGACTTACTTCACCTAAACGGCTTATCCCATTGTCGATGTCATTGGTATAGGCAGCATGCAAACGAAACACGTTCGGTGTTTTTTTAACAATCCAATATGCTTCAGCAGTACCTTTTAATTTTTCATCTTTTGTTCCGTATGCTAGGTATCCATGTAAATAAACGTTCTTCTTGAATTTATAGTTTGAGCCTATATCAAAACGAAATCGAGGACCTTCCCAGGCATTGCTACTAACCCAATTAAACCAAGGGCCTAATTCAATTTTTCCTACTTCCGTATAACCAGTTCCAAGAAAAAGCAGTCGCCTTTGCAGTTGCTGAAACTTAGGCATTTGTAATAGTTTGTCAGTGGTAGCATAAATATTCTTCTCGTTATTTGTTAGGCTATCATGGCGAAGAAATTGCCAGGCAGAATCGGAAATGCTATTAGTGTTTGCGTTTGTACTTACCAATTCTTTAATTGATTGGCCTTTAAATGCATTGCCAATGGAGTCGTTGTTAATAATAATATTTTTATACGTGGTAGTTTTTCTCCCAATAACGGCAATATTTTTTTTACCCAATACTTTAAAGTCAGCTACAAATTTATCTCTGCTTAAGAAAAATACACTGTCATTGAGTGGGATAAATTCTTGAAAAATACTAAGCTTATCAACAAAATTGATGTTTGCGTCTTTCCCAACATAAAGTGATAATTTTTTTATTTGAAAAGTTCTTGCGGCAACCCAAGCGTCGCCTTCAAAAGTATTTTGTCCAATATATTTTGGCTTGAATACGAAGTGAAATATTTTATTTCCGTTAACGACTAGTGTGTCTGGAACCCAAAAGTTGTAATAGGCGTCTGCATTTTCATTGAAAGGTCCTATGAAGTTTTTGTCTATTACTGTAACATAATTTCCATACATATTTACATTCTGATTCATCACTCCCAGCATTTTTGTAATGCTTTCATTTTTCAACCCCTTAATATTAGAGGCCTTTATATTTTCAAAAAACTTATTAGGGTTCCGTTGGTATGCATAATCACTGAGTGTTTCTATAAGATAAGCCGGAAGAAAAGGTTCTTTTTCCGAAACACTGTCTATGTTATCGAAAATAAAAGAGTAGGGCTTTAATAAGAAGTTGTTTTTTACTTTTTGAACATTAAAGTTTTTAAGGTCAAGCTCTAGTTTATTGTATGCTTCGTAGGAAAAATTATCTAGATTATATCGGTTGTACTGATTCCGCTTGCTCATGATTTTTCTCCATAAAAAAAGCCCTCGATTTATTTTCTTTGATTTTATGATTACATCTTTAGTGAGGCCGCCTCTTTTCATTTGAATCAGTATGCTTCCGTCTGTTTGATTACTATTGACAGCTTTTTTAAATTCCTCATAGCCAATATAACTAATGACTAATGTGTCTGATGAGTTTGTAGCAATGGAGATGCTGAAATTACCAACGCTATCTGATACGGTCCCCGTTCCTGCTCCGCTAAAATACGTGGAGGCATAAGGGACCGGCTCTTTGGAGTCTGCGTCAATTATTTTTCCGTTGATTTTAATAAATTGCCCTTGGGTATGAAGGGCTAAGGTTATCAATGAAAAAATTAAAAAAAATCTAAAAATCAAAGTGAAAATTATTTTTGAGATGCCTTATTGTAGTATAGCAAAAGCTGATTGAAATTAAATTTATTGTCCTGTAGTCAACTTTTTAATTATTTTTTCTAATTCTTTTAATCTGTTTTCAAGTTCAGGCAGGTTTCTTGTAAGTGCTTGTATTTTAAGAGAGGTAATATGATCAAGGGCTGGATTTCCAGCAAGAGTGCTATTAGGATTTTTAATGGTTTTAGTGATGCCGCTTTTTGCAGCAATCTTACTTCCATCGGCAATATGAATATGACCAGCAACGCCTACTTGACCTCCAATCATTACATTCTTCCCAATTTTTGTGCTGCCACTAATGCCCGTTTGAGCGGCGATAGCAGTTTGATTGCCAATTTCTACATTATGTGCCACTTGTAATAAATTGTCGAGTTTCACTCCTGATTTAATGATTGTGCTACCAATAGTGGCTCTGTCAATTGTGGTGTTTGAACCAATCTCTACATCATCTTCAATAATAACATTGCCAATTTGCGGTACTTTTTTAAGCGATCCATCTGCTTGGGGTGCAAATCCAAATCCGTCGCTTCCAATAACAACACCTGCATGAATGATAACATTTGAGCCAATAATACAATCATTATAAATTTTTGCTCCGGGATGCACAATAGTATTGTTGCCAATACTGACATTCTTTCCAAGGTAAACACCAGGATATATTTTCACATCATCTCCAATAACTACGTTTTCTCCTAAGTAAGCGAATGCTCCTATATAGGTATTCTTGCCATTTTTAGCAGAGGCGTGTATAAATACAGGTTGCTCGATTCCACTTAACTGCTGTGATTGGATTTGTTCGTATTTTTCTAACAGTAATGCGAAGGCAGAATATGCATCGGGCACTCTAATCAGTGTTGCTGTAACGGGTTGTTTTAATTCAAGTGATTGATTTATGATAATCAACGATGCTTTGGTAGTATATAAAAAGTCTTCATACTTTGGATTTGCTAGAAATGATAGTTCTCCTTGTTTTGCTTCTTCAATTTTCCCAAAAGAATACACAGCCGTTTCGGGATTCCCTTCCACTGTGCCACCAATAATTTGTGCTATTTGAGCTGCGCTGAATTGCATATGATAGAGCTTTAACTATTTACTGCTTAACAAATGTTGAGCAACTAAACTAGATAACAAATGTAATATTTTTTAACCTTGCCTTTAAGATTTTCATTTATAAGGGCATTGTCCACTGCGGCAATGTCTTTAATACTACCATCTTTGAAAAGGATGTGGATTTGCTCGTTTTCAAAGTTGTAGGTCCTGCTAGAAGCCTCTCCCGTAAAAACAAGCCATTGCAGGTCTTCATTAGTAAGGGTATATTTTTTTTGAGCCAGCAACATTTTTTCTTGCATTATTTCTTCTGGCACTGCCTCAGGATAATATTTAACTTTTAATAATTGGCGGTCAATGATTCCTTTACAAAGGGTTGAAAGTACAAAGTCTTCATTCGAACACCATTGTTTAATTGCCATCATCACATCAAAGTCATCTATGCTGCAAAACTGTTGTAGCGAAACATGCTCAATGGGCTTATTGATGAAACTATTGAGCGGCTCCTGACAAGGAGCATTGATAAATTTTGCTCTTTTAATTATTCTTTTGAGCATTTGTTCTGCACTAAGAACTGTTTTATGTAAATAAACCTGCCAATACATTAATCGACGCGCGGTTAGAAATTTTTCAATAGAATAAATTCCTTTTTCTTCCACCATTAATTCGCCATTTTGGACAGTCAGCATTTTAATAATTCTATCATAGGCAATAGAACCTTCATTTACTCCTGTAAAAAAACTGTCACGCGTGAGGTAATCCATTCTGTCTACATCAAGTTGTCCGCTGATTAATTGGTGTAGGAATTTTTTAGGATATACATTGGTAAAAATATCAAGTGCCATTTGTAGGCGACCCTCAAATATTTTATTGAGTTCTTTCATCAACAACAATGAATATTCCTCATGATGAATGTTTTCTGCTAAAACATGTTCCAATGCATGCGAGAATGGCCCATGACCAATATCATGTAATAGAATAGCAATTTTAGAAGCTTGTTGCTCTTCCAATGTAATATCAATTCCTTTACTCACAAGCTCTTGAAGGGCTGAACGCATTAGATGATAAGCTCCTAAAGAATGGTGTAATCTAGAGTGAACTGCACCGGGGTAAACAAGATGCGCCATAGCCATCTGATTGATGCGTCTTAGTCGTTGGTAATAAGGATGGGCTATTATCTGATTGATTAATTCATCATCGATAGTGATGAAACCATATACAGGATCGTTAATTATTTTGTGAAATCGCATCAATTTGAATATTGTCTGTTAAAAGATTTACAAAGTGCCACAAAGCTACAAATCAGCAAAATAAAAAATTTAATTTGCATTGAGGCCTAACCGTTCATCGATAAATTTACTGCACTATCTTCAAATAAGTCAGTCTCATTAAAAATAATTAATTTACAAAGACATGAATGCACCAAAAATACTCTGGGTAGACGACGAAATTGAAGGCCTGAATTCTCAAATTATGTTTTTGGAAAACAAGGGATATGAAGTGTTTACTCAAACAAATGGGTTTGATGCTGTTGAATATGTAAAAGGAAATATAGTAGAGGTGGTGTTATTGGATGAATCAATGCCCGGTTTATCGGGGTTACAAACACTGCAAAAAATAAAAGAGGTAAATGCCAATTTACCTGTTGTGTTGATTACTAAGAACGAAGCTGAAAATTTAATGGATGAAGCTATCGGAAGTCAAATCACCGATTATCTTATTAAGCCTGTAAATCCTAATCAGGTATGGCTGAGTTTAAAAAAAATTATAGACAATAAAAGACTGATTGCAGAAAAAACCACCTCCGCCTATCAACAAGATTTTCAAAGTCTTTTTATGGCGTTGAGTAGCAATCCGGATTACAATCAGTGGATGGATATTTATAGAAAGCTAGTTTATTGGGAGTTAGAAATTCAGAAAAGCAATAGTCCGGAAATGCAAGAAGTATTTAACACTCAAAAACAAGAAGCCAACAACGATTTTTTTAAGTTCATTTCTAAACATTATGCTTCTTGGGTTTCGCCTAAAAGTAAGGAGGCGCCTATTATGAGTCATTCCTTGCTTCAATTCAAAGTGATTCCCCATCTTGAAAAAGGCAAGCCATTGTTTTTCATCCTAATCGACAATCTTCGGTTTGATCAATGGAAAACCATCCAGCCAATATTTGCTGAAAGTTTTCGTATTCATGAAGAAGATTCTTTTTATTCAATTTTACCCACTGCAACACAATATGCTCGAAATGCCATTTTTGCAGGCATGTTGCCCATTGATATTGAAAAAAACTTTTCAGAAGAATGGAAAAACGACGATGAAGAAGGAGGTAAGAATTTGCATGAAGAAGCTTTTTTGAAAGCCAACCTAAAACGACTGGGTAAATCCGATATTAAGTATTCTTATACAAAAATCACCAACAATCATGATGGTCAAAAATTGGTGGACAATATGCACAATTTATTACACAACGACCTGAATGTTATTGTCTACAATTTTGTTGATATGCTTAGTCATGCCCGTACTGAAATGGAGGTATTAAAAGAATTGGCTGGCGACGAAACAAGTTATAGAAGCATTACGGAAAGCTGGTTTGAACATAGTCCCCTTCATCAAGCACTTAAAAAGGTGTCTGAAAAGGAAATCACCTTAATTGTTGCTACCGATCATGGCAGTACTAGAGTAAAAACTCCTGTGAAAGTTATTGGAGATAAGCAAACAACAGCTAATTTGAGGTATAAGCATGGACGAAACTTAAACTATGAACCAAAAGATGTACTGGCCTTTAGAGATCCACGTGAGGCTGGCCTTCCTGTACCAAATATCAATTCCACTTTCATTTTCGCAAAAGGAGATTTATTTCTTTGTTATCCTAATAACTACAACCATTTTGTGAATTATTACAGAAATACATTTCAACATGGAGGGATTAGTTTGGAGGAAATGATTGTACCAGTCATACGAATGACCAACAAATAACAGCTTATTACATTTTCGCCTTTTATTTTATCAACGATTGTTGAAAAATATATTTCTCATTAAGGTTCTTTTGTAGGATGTTGCACTTGTTTTAGTACTATTAATTTTTATTTGGAAAATCATATATGAAATATACTCAACATACATTAGACAAAGTTGAAAGCGTCATTGAAGAGGCTGGCTATGTGATTAGATATGAAAGAGGAACATTTCAGAGCGGTTATTGTATTTTGCAAGAAAAGAAAGTAGTGGTATTAAATAAATTCTTTCAAACTGAAGGAAGAATCAATACATTGATTGATTTGATGCCACAGCTTAATATAAATATTGACGAACTCACTCACGAAAGTCAAAAATTATATATTGAATTAATGGGTGTTGCAGCAGAAAGCTAGTTGCCTTTGTTACAATAGTTCAATATAGAGGGTTGATTTCTTTTACTTTCTATTCTTATTTTCATACGTTTTATCTTTCATTATGTTTTCTCCGGCATTAAAAATTACTTTTCTTGGTACCGGAACAAGCGGAGGTGTCCCAATGATTGCCTGCAGTTGCGCTGTTTGTATGTCCAACGATAGCAAAGACAATAGATTAAGAAGTAGCATTCTAATTGAAAGCGATACTACTACTATTGTGATAGATACCACACCCGATTTTCGAACGCAAATGTTGAGAGCCAAGGTAAAAAATCTTGATGCGGTATTGTTTACTCATCCTCATAAAGATCATATTGCCGGATTAGACGATGTGAAAGCCTTTAATTATTTTCATCAACAACCCATGAAAGTGTATGCAAATGAGCTTACTCAAACTGCTTTAAAAAGAGAGTTTGCTTATATCTTTTCAGACCAAAAGTATCCTGGTATTCCTGATATTAGTTTGCATGCCATTGAAGCGGAACCATTTGTAATTGGAGACATTCCCATCATTCCTATTAAAGTTTGGCATTTAAACATGCCTGTGCTTGGGTTTAGATTCGGCGATTTTACTTACATCACGGATGCCAACAGAATTGATGAAACTGAAAAGGAAAAAATTAAGGGAAGTCAGATTCTTGTGTTAAATGCACTTAGACAAGAAAAGCATATTTCTCATTTTAATTTACAAGAGGCCATTGAACTTGTGCAAGAACTACAGGTACCCCAAGCTTATTTTACTCATATCAGTCATCAAATGGGTAAAAACGAGGAAGTCAACAATGTACTTCCTGCGGGTATTCAACTTGCATATGACAATCAAGAAGTTTTTTCTTCCTAAACGCTGTGTTTTTCCTTTTTAGATAATTAATGCTGTGAGCTATTTTGAGGTATGTCAAATAGGCCCGTACATCATTTTTTTATTTTTACTAAAAAAGAAAGAAATGGAATCATTGGTTTGATTATTCTATTAGTCTTCATTATTCTCTTGCCTTCACTTTATAATCATTCCTTTCCCGACAAATCAGCGGCGTTGCCCATTGATATTAAGGAATATCAAGTGTTGTTAACTCGCCCAAATGTTAAGGCAACAAGTGCTGATTATCCAATTAAAAGCACGGATAAAAAACGAACTGTTCATTTATTCGATTTTGACCCCAACACACTTTCTGTTGAAGGCTGGCAAAGGCTGGGTGTAAGCGAAAAAACGATTTCCACCATACAAAAATACCTTTCAAAGGGAGGAAAATTTTATAAGTCAACAGATATCAGTAATATTTACGGATTGAGTGAATCACTTTCGTCTTTATTGATTCCACATGTAAAAATTGATAGAATCTTTTCCAAGCAAGCGAATAAAAAATCTTTTTTTGATTCAAGAAAAAACGCTTTTAGCAATACCATCATTGATATAAATCTAGCAGATTCTGCAGCGTTAGATAAACTTCCAGGTATAGGCGCCAAGCTTTCTGCAAGAATATTATCGTTTCGAAATCAGCTGGGTGGATTTTATTCACTGGATCAATTGGGTGAAGTGTATGGACTAGTTGATTCAGTCTATCAAAAAATAAAATCTAGCCTCGTTATTCCAAATCCCATCCCCCGAAAAATCAATATCAATAAGGTCTCTTTTGATGAATTGGCGGCTCATCCCTATGTGCGTTACAAGCTTGCCAAAGCGATCATCCAATTTCGTACACAGCATGGAGAATACCATGAAGTAGCAGATATTAAGAAGATTGTTCTAATTGATGAAGACGTATTCAATAAGCTGGTTCATTATTTTTCGGTAGAATAAAAACTTAATGTAAAAAGTAAGCTAGATTGATATAAATTGCGCCTTATAAAGATTGCTCATATGAATTTTTCAGCGTCCGAATTAACCACCCAAGTAGCTCAATCTGCTAGAGATTTTTCAAATCAGTTTATTCGCCCACACTTAATGGAATGGGATGAATCTCAAGAATTCCCCGTTCATATTTTTAAAGAAATGGGAAAGCTTGGAATGATGGGCGTATTAGTCCCGGAATCTTATGGAGGAACAGGCTTAAGTTATTTCGAATACAGCGCTATTATACAAGAAGTCGCAAAGGTTTGCGGTTCTATTGGATTATCTCTGGCTGCACATAATTCACTTTGTACAGGACATATTATGACTTTTGGAAACGAAGCGCAAAAGAAAAAGTATTTACCAAAACTAGCGACTGCCGAATTGATAGGAGCCTGGGGTCTTACAGAACCCAATACAGGTAGCGATGCGGGTAATATGCAGACAACTGCAGTTAAAGTAGGAGAACAATGGAAAATAAATGGAACCAAGAGTTGGATTACGCATGGCAAGTCGGGAGATGTAGCCGTTGTTATTTGCAGAACGGGCGAACCAAGAGCAAAAAATAATTCAACTGCATTTATAGTAGATCGTGGAACTCCTGGATTTTCTGCAGGAAAAAAAGAAAACAAATTAGGAATGCGTGCGAGTGAAACGGCAGAAATGATTTTCGATAATTGTATGATTTCTGATGAAAACAGACTGGGGGAAGTAGGGGATGGATTTAAACAAGCCATGAAAATATTAGATGGGGGAAGAATTTCAATTGCTGCATTGAGTTTAGGTATTGCCAAAGGTGCTTATGAAGCATCCATTAAATATTCCAAAGAGCGTCATCAATTTGATCAGCCTATTTCAAATTTTCAGGGCATCGCCTTTAAGCTTGCCGACATGGCAACAAAAATTGAATGTGCAGAATTGTTAATCAATCAGGCTTGTGATTTAAAGATGAAAGGATTGCCAATGACCAAGGAGTCTGCTATGGCAAAATATTATGCCAGTGAAATAGCGGTAGAAATCAGCACAGATGCTGTTCAGATATTTGGCGGGTATGGATATACAAAAGATTTTCCTGTAGAGAAATTTTACAGAGATAGTAAATTGTGTACAATAGGAGAGGGCACAAGTGAAATTCAAAAATTGGTTATCAGCAGAGAAGTTCTTAAATAAATTACCTAATTCATTTAATCGGCAGAGGCTCCAAATAAGCTATCAACAGCTCCCGACATCATTGGAAACTTTTCCTTTACAAAATCTTTGATTGTTTCAATGGCTTCTTTTGCTTGCTCATCAGTGATGCCTGTTCTTTCTTTTAGGCTTTCTACTAATTCTTTCATGGTGAATTTTATTAAGGAGTTATTCGATATTGTATCTGCTTACTTTGTCAATTCCTGGAAGTGCAAGAAGGTGATTAACGACTTCGTTTAGTTGTTCTTTATCGTTGACAAATATTTTTACGTTTCCTTCAAATATGCCATCTTTTGCTTCAATTGTCATTGCCGAAATATTTACTTTCAATTCACCACTCAATAAATTCGTGATTTTATGAATGACTCCCACGTCATCTAGCCCCACAATTTTTAAGCCTGTTAAGAAAGAGATTTCTTTGTTTTTTGCCCATTTGGTTTTAACTACTCGATGATCATAATTGGCTAGCAATCTAGCTGCATTGGGGCAATTGGTTCGATGAATTTTCAATCCTTCTCCCGTAGTAACAAATCCAAACACATCGTCGCCTGGTATTGGTTTGCAGCAATTCGCAAGCGTGTACATAATTCGATCGCTGCTTTCGCCGAAAATAATTAATTCAGTGTCTTTTTTATCGCCTGGCTTAAAGCCCTGTAATCCCGTTTTGTCTTCTGTGATTTTTACAATCTTTGGGGCAACTATTTTATCGCCATAACTTGAAAAATCTTTTAATTCCTTGAGATCATTTTTTTTGATTGCGATGTCATAAAACAAATCCAAACTACTACCAACTTTATAAAAGTTAGTGATTTCTTCCACATTGTTTTGGCTCATGGGCAATCCCATCGAAGACAATTTTCTTTCAAGATTGTATTTTCCTGTTTCAGCAATTTGTCTTTTTTCTTCTTTTAAAGAATCTTTTATTTTGTTTCGGGCTTTACTTGTAATTACAAATTTTAGCCACTCACTATTGGGTTTTTGTTTGGCACTCGTTATAATTTCAATTTGGTCGCCACTTCTAAGTTTGTAACTTATGGGTACTAGCTTATGATTTACTTTGGCACCAATACATTTAGATCCCACAGCCGTGTGAACACTAAAAGCGAAGTCGAGCGCAGTACCACCAATGGGCAACATTTTAATATCGCCCTTTGGAGTATAAACGTAAATTTCTTCAGTTAAGAAAGATGTTTTAAAATCTTGTAGAAAATCAAGTGAATTGGTGTCTTGATTTCCGAGCGCTTCTCTGATTTGCTGAAACCACTTATCAAACCTGCTTTCATCATCTTTGCCTTCTTTATATTTCCAATGTGCAGCAAGTCCTTTTTCGGCAATTTCATTCATTCTTTTTGTTCGAATTTGCACTTCTACCCATTTACCCATTGGTCCCATAACGGTGGTATGAAGTGCTTCATAACCATTGCTTTTTGGGTTGCTCAGCCAATCACGCAATCTTTCTGGTGAGGGGTTGTATTCATCTGTTATGATGCTATATACTTTCCAGCAGTCTTCTTTTTCTTTTTCTGGTAAAGAGTTTACGATGATTCGAATAGCAAACAAATCGTACACCTCTTCAAATGACACTCCTTTCTTTTTTATTTTAGACCAGATAGAATGTATGCTTTTAGGGCGTCCATAAATTTCAAAATCGAGCTCGGTCTTTTGAATGCTTTCTTTTAATGGTCTAATAAAATCGTTGATATAGCGAGTGCGTTCTCTTTTAGTGTCCTGCAATTTTTGTGCAATGAGCCGGTAGGTATCGGGCTCCATGTATTTCATTGAAAGATCTTCCATTTCAGTTTTTACATTGTATAATCCCATTCTATGAGCCAATGGGGCGTATACATATACTGTTTCGGAAGAAATTTTTAATTGCTTTTCTGTTTTCATGCAATCCAGCGTTCGCATGTTGTGGAGTCTGTCGGCAAGCTTTATGAGAATTACCCTTGGATCATCTGTAAGGGTTAATAATATTTTTTTAAAATTTTCTGCCTGCTGGGTGGTATTGGCATCCATTACTGATGCAATCTTTGTTAGGCCGTCAACAATTTTTGCAATTTCAGAACCAAATTCTCTTTGTATGTCTTCCAGGGTAATGTCGGTATCTTCAACAGTATCGTGCAATAGAGCACAGATACTACTTCTTACTCCTAAGCCAATTTCATCCACGCAAATTTTGGCGACTGCTAAAGGGTGTAATATATAGGGCTCTCCACTTTTTCGGCGCATGGTTTTATGCGCTTCAGCAGCCATTTCAAAAGCTGTTCGAAGTAGCACTTTGTCACCCGGCTTCATTTTTAGTTTCAATACTCTCAATAGGCCACGGTATTCCCTGAGAATTTCTTTTTTCTCTTGCTCTTCAGTAAGGCTATAGGCTGGTATGGTATCCGTTTTTTCCATCAAACAATACGAATTTACTTCAAAAGGCTCAAAGGCAGTAAATTAGGTGCCGTAAAAACATAAATCTTCTCAAAGATTTAATAATAAGTTGCCTTTTTGATGCATTTTATATAAGAAAAACCGTAGTTTTGCACCCCCGTTTGTAGTTGCTCTTTCAGGAGAGTTTTTTACAAACAACCGTTGCGGATGTGGCGAAATTGGCAGACGCACCAGACTTAGGATCTGGCGCCGCGAGGCATGTAGGTTCGACCCCTATCATCCGCACAGCGTAAGTTGATAAGTTTACAGGTTGACATGTAGGCAGCTTTGTTGCAAACATACAGCCATTGACTTATCAACTTATTTAATTTATCAACTTATCAATCGTTTAAAAAATGGCAACAGTAGCAAGAGAAAACATTGGATTATTAACAGACAAATTGACCATTAAAGTCAGCAAAGAAGAATATTTACCTTCTTTTGAAAAGAAGTTGAAAGAATATAGCAAAACAGCTAATATCCCCGGCTTTAGAAAAGGAATGGTTCCTACTGGAATGATTAGAAAAATGTATGGTCCTTCTATTTTTAATGAGGAAGTATTAAGAACCGTTGAAAAAAAGTTGTATACCTATTTGAATGACGAAAAGCCAGAAATTTTTGCTCAGCCCCTTCCATTAGAAAATGATTTAAGTAAAATCGATTTTAATAATCCTATTGATTATGATTTTGGATTTGAAATGGGATTGAAGCCAAGCTTTAAGATTGCTGATCTTGCTAAAGAAACGCTTACGCTTAATAAAGTAGATGTAAATGACGAAATGATCACTGAAGAGATCAATCGCATGCAAATAAAAGGCGGAAAGATGATGGAGCCCGAGCAGATTGATAATGAAGAAAATGTTCTCAATGTATTGTTCTCAGAATCTGGTAAAGACGGACATGTTATAGAAGGCGGTATTAGCAAAGAGAATTCAGTGTTGTTGAAATATTTTACCCCTGCTATTCAAAAGCAGTTAATGGGTAAAAAAACTGGCGACAGCTTGGTTTTTCAATTGAGTAAAACATTTGAAGGAGACAAGTTAGACATGATGCTTCAGGATCTTGGCTTTGAAAAAGGCGATAAAGAGGCTGCTTCAAAATATTTCAAACTTGATTTGGTGAAAGTAGGATTGATAGAAAAGCGCGCCTTGGACGGAGAGTTTTTCAATGAAATCTATCCTGGCAAAAACATTCAAACAGAAGATGAGCTTCGTGCTATCTTAAAAGAAGAAATAGAAAAATATTGGGGCGCTCAAAGTCGCAATCAACTGCACGATCAATTGTATCATTTGTTGTTAGATAAAACAACCATGCAGTTTCCTGAAGCGTTCTTAAAAAAATGGTTGCAAACGGGAGGAGAAAAACCTAAGACTGCAGCGGAAGCAGAAGCTGAATTTCCAATGTTTGCTAATCAACTTAAATGGACTTTAATCAGCGATCGATTGATAGTTGATAATAAATTAGAGGTTAGTCAGGATGAATTAAAGGACTACATGAAAGAAGAAGTGATGCGTTATTTTGGTCAAATGAATATGGGAGAAGACTTAAGTTGGTTAGATAGCTATATTGACAGGATGATGAAAGATGAAAAGCAAGTGGACGCTACTTATCGCAGACTAATCACTGAAAAAATATTTTCTTTTATAGAGAAGAGTGTTAAAACTAAAGAGAAGAAAGTAACTACAGAAGAGTTAACTGCCATGCAACACAATCATCAGCATTAATGCTGGTTTAATATTTCTTTAGATTATTATAGTTTAATTTCCTCGCCGCTATTGTCATAAAATCGGAATTCCGTTAAATGACAGTGGTTATTGGCTTTGATTTTAATGCGTTGCTTGTATTTCCAACTCCATTTCAATTTACGAGAAGGGAAGCCACTTGTAAGATAAGTATAGATGATAGGATGCACCTCAATTCTTAACCCTTTATGATGTTGCATAATAAGGTAATTAAGGTTTTTCGATATTTCGTCTTCTAAGATCAGTGTGGATGAAATTTTCCCTGTTCCATTGCAACTAGGACAAACTTCACTTGTATTGATATTCATCTCAGGCTTCATTCTTTGCCTGGTAATTTGCATTAATCCAAATTTAGTAATTGGAAGAACGGCATGCTTGGCTCTGTCTGACCGCATAAATTCTTCCATTGCATCTGCCAGCTTTTTCTTGTTCTCCATTAATTTCATATCAATGAAGTCAACCACAATAATACCTCCTAAATCACGCAATCTAAGCTGACGAGCAATTTC
>CANJJU010000003.1 GCA_947474815.1 Chitinophagaceae bacterium
CGAAGAATACCACTGTTATCGGCTGCATTTTGAGCTTGAGTAGAGGGAGTGCCATATAATCCAAGACCATCACTATTATTTATACCCCCTTCGATTTCACCCAATCCAGCAGTCCCGTTAAATGATGAATTTGTAGGTGCATTACCCAAAATAACCAACCCTGCCCAATCACCACGAGTAGGGCTAGAAGCTTCAGAAGTAAATACGATTGGTTTATCTATTGTTCCATCTGCAATAATTTTGCTGCTTCTAGTAATAATTAAACCGCCGTTTCTACCCAATTCGCCAACAATTTTAGTGCCTGGCTCAATCGTTAAAACTGCACCATTGGTTACATATACCAAGCCACGTAACTTATATATATAATTTGCGCTCAATGTTCTATTAGCAGTAATCCTTCCTTCAAGAATTACATTTTCACTAGAACTTCCGCCATTGTTAGGTGTTCCGTCAACTTCAATTTTACGACAGCTGCTTGTAATAAGTATAACAGCCATTGCAATGAGGGTTATTTGTTTCATGATTTTTGTTTGTGTGTTTTAAAAAAATGTATACGTTTATTTAATTATGTATGCAAAAGATATGCTGACATTTGCTCCATAGTTTCTGCTAATAGCCAAGACATCCTTTGAATTTTTAGAGTATTTTTTATTATTATCTAGGTCATGATAAAAATATCCAGGTGTATTTAACATATCACTGATATTCAATTTGATTTCACCTTTCTTATCCAACACCTTTTTAGCCAATTGCAAGTCCAATAACGGACGGGGGTTTTCCCATATATCAGAAATTGCTTCACTTCCTACAAATAAAATCCTACGACCAATCTGATTAAATAAAAGCGTGCTAGTGAATCCTATTTTTTCAAGATCGTATTGCAAGCCAACATTCAAGAGATATGGACTTTGTCCTTGTAAAGGACGATTGATGGTTTGAGTACTATCAGTTACTTTACTATAGATATAACTTAGGTTTCCCGTAACTGTAAAGTTTTTAAATACGTTTGAAAAATCAAGTTTTTTTCTAAATTCCACCTCTCCGCCAAATGCTGTAGCCAACTTTGTATTAAGAATGTTGAATGTATTGGTGCCCGGACCAGTTCTATTGAAATAATATTCAATTGGGCTATCGAAATATTTAAAAAACGCCCCGATTGTTAATAGTTCACCTGGTCTTGGGTACAATTCATACCTCAAATCAGCATTGGTGATTTTGGTTCTTTTCGCTGCCTTGTTTCCAACTACTTGTGCGCCTAATTCGAAATCATAAAAAGCAAAAGGGCTAAGCTCTCTAAATTCTGGTCTAACTACCGTCTGGCTTGCAGCAAAACGAATGTTGGTGTTTGCTGATGGCTTATAGGTTAAGTTGATGCCAGGTAAAAAATCTTTTACCAAGGTGTTTACATGTCTTGGATCAGATTGTATTACACTGCCTACTAGTTGATCAAAGCTCTCAAAGCGAACACCCCAAACCAACCTAAACTTTTCTCCTAGAGGATTGTCAAACTGAAGATAGGCTGCGTTCATAATCGTATTGGCTATATACCTGAAAGCATTGCCTCCTATTTCATCAAACTGAGCTTTATCATTTCCAGTTCCAAAATTTTCTGCAGAAAAAATTTCATTAGCAGACAATTGTTTTATAGCATTACTAGCAGTATTGATGAAGAAAGGACGACTGTCAAACAATCTATCCTTAACCTGAAAAAGATAGCCTGCCTTGATAGAATGCTTATTTCCCTTCCAGTCAAATGTTTTGGCAACATCGCCGCCAGCATTATAGATGTAGTCATTTAAGAAACTATAGAAAATACTACCACTTTTTTGTCCAGCACCCATTCCCAACAACGCATAATAAGGAGCAGAAGGATCATTGCCATCTTGAGTATAAAAAAGTCTGCGCTGATCTGGGATGTATTGATCAAGAATATTAAATCCCCCATACCATTTTAATCGAGTGTTGTACTTTGTAATATTGTGCTCTCCTGTTACTTGCGTATTAAAAAAAGTATTCTGCTTAAAGCCAATTTCAGTCGCTTTTATACGATCTCCATTTCCGCCGCCACTAATGATATAATCTCTTCCATCATATCTATCAATTACATAATCAGTCGAATTGATGTTGATGATGTTTTTAAATGAAAGGCGATGATTGTTATTGAATTGTAATGTAACATTTGCTAGACCTCCTGCTAATACGTCTCTGCTATACTTATTGTTATTATATAAAAGTTCTATATCCCCTTCATTATTAGCAATAAACCTATTATCAAAACTTGTACGCTTATTTGTATTGTTGTAAGTGATTGCAAAAATACCTGCTACCTTTTTACCAAATAATCTAGTATTGTTTCCACCACTTAATTGAAAGGAAGAATTAAGGGGAGCGTTGCCTACAAAGGGCTGCCAGTTATTTCTGAATTGGGCGCCAAAAGCTGTTTTATCGGAAATTTTCAATTGACTAAAATCATATCGCAATGGCAAAGAAGAAGGCAATGCGCGGGTTCCATTGTCAACCCCTAGCCAATCCAAGCTACCTCCATTCGATTGAAGAAAATCTTTTCCAATGGTATTGGTATTAAACCCTGTACCCAATTGGATATTTAAAAATGAAGTTGAAGGGACATCTTTGGTTTGAACCTGAACCAATCCGCCCGCCCATTCTCCCGGAAGCTCTGGAATAAATGTTTTGTTCATCACAATATTGTCAATCATTGCAGCAGGAAAAATATCAAAACTGAATGTTTTTCTATCGGGTTCAGTACTACTTAATAAAATCCCATTGAGCATGGCTTGATTATAACGATCACTCAATCCGCGAACAACTAAAAATTTTCCTTCTTGAACAGAGGTACCGGGTACTCTTTTTAAAATCTCTCCAGTATTTTTATCCGGACTTCTACGAATAGCCTCAGCACTGATGACTTGTGCTACAACTGAAGTGTTTTTTTGAAGTGAAATCAGTGCGTTTACAGACTCTTTTCTTGCAGACGATCTTACTTCTATTGCAGATTCTGTTTTTGTAGCACTTTGAAGAATAATATTCAGAGAAACTGTTTCATTTACAATAGTTTCAACGCCATCAATTATTTTAGTTTGATAGCCAATAGAAGAAATTTTTAAAGAATACTTTTTAGGTGCATCAAGTATAAAAGCATAATTGCCATCAATATCAGTAGCAACGGTTGCAGACATTTCAATAACCTCAATAGAAACAGATGAAATTTTTGCCCCTGTTTTAGCATCTGTTACCTTTCCTTCAATTCTTCCCTTCTGTGCATTGGCTGAAAGAATACCCAATAAAAAAGTGGCAATTAGTATACCCTGTCTCATACCTTCTATATTTTAATACAAAGTAAGAGAGACCATGTTAACAGACTGTATGATAATGGTTAGCTAATTGCTAACTCTCTGTTACCAAAACATTACCAACAATGAAATAGCCTAGCAACAAGAATCAGTTAGGCAAATGAGTAAACATTAAAAATGGCTAAGATTACTACCAAAAATCGACTAATGTTAAGAAATTATTACCAATTAAGGGGATGTACTATAAAGGGGGTATAATTTTACCTTTGGAACAAATTATCTAATTATGGCCTTTAATACAATTCTTAAAATATTCTTGCCTAAAGACAGGGTCTTTTACCAACTATTTGAAAATGTTTCTGGCGTATTGGTTAAGATGGGACAAAAATTAAAAGAAGTGGTTACGGAGCCCGACTTTGAACAAAGAGCAAAACTTATTAAAGAAGTGGAAGATCTTGAGCACATCAACGATGATTATACCCATCAAATTTTTACTGAACTAGGAAAGAATTTTATTACCCCATTTGATAGAGAAGATATCCATTATCTAGCAAGTTCTCTAGATGACATCGCGGATTACATTTATGCTTCCGCAAAGAAAATTAATTTCTATCATGTAGACCCTAATGACATAGGCATTCAAAAAATGGCTGATCTTATTGCGGTTGGTTGTACACATGTTCATAAAGCTGTTACAGAATTACGCAACATGAAAAATATGCGTCAAATTACAGATGCATTAGTAGCCATAAATAGTATAGAAAACCAGGGTGACGATATTTTTGATATGAGTATTGAAAGATTGTTTGCAACAGAACCTGACGCCAAAGAAGTAATCAAGAAAAGAGAAATTTATCAAGTAATGGAAATCGTTACCGATAAATGTGAAGATGCAGCCAATGTGATTGAATCAATCATTATTAAATACGCTTAATCATTAATTGAAGCTAAAAAAATCACTATGACTTTTTTGATTGTTATCATAGCGTTGGCTTTGATTTTCGACTACATTAATGGATTTCATGATGCAGCCAATTCAATAGCTACAGTAGTCTCTACAAAAGTACTCACCCCAGGACAAGCGGTGATTTGGGCAGCCATGTTTAATTTTGTTGCTTACTTTATTTTTAAAGATCATGGCGTAGCAAATACAATTGCCAAAACAGTAAGACCAGAAATTGTGAGCGGTCACAATATGTTATTGGTAATATTTTCCGGGTTGCTTTCTGCTATTTTCTGGAATTTATTCACTTGGTGGTTTGGCATCCCTTCCTCTTCCTCTCATGCTCTTATTGGGGCTTTTTCAGGTGCCGCTGTGGCTTTTGGAGGATTTGCTTCTATTAATTCCGAGCCTATTATCAAAACGATTTCATTTATTTTATTAGCGCCGATTATAGGTATGGTCATAGCATTTATTATTTCGCTTTGGTTTATTCATTCTTTCAAGAAAGGCTGGATGCCTAAAATAATTGCATTCCTTGTTTTTATTTTAGTACTGATTTTCTTAAAAAACAATCTTATAACTGATTCAGCAGCTATTAAAAGTGTTCAGTTTAAAAGTAATGCCTTAAAAATTATTTTTTTTGGCTCCAATTTTAAATGGATTTTACTGTCAGCTATTTTATTCATTATGGCTGCATTCACTTTATTTTTAAGTTCTTTAAATGCACACAGCGCGAATGTTTGGTTTAAAAAACTTCAACTAGTATCCTCCGCAGCATTTAGCATTGGACATGGTGGTAACGACGCACAAAAAGTAATGGGAATTATTATGGCTGCGCTGATTGCATATGACCCTACCCGTTATTTCTTGCACAATATGGTTTGGTGGGTTCCATTGGCTTGTTATGCTGCCATTGCACTGGGCACAATGAGTGGCGGCTGGAAGATTGTAAAAACGATGGGGACCAAAATTACAAAAGTGACCCCATTTGAAGGAGTTGCTGCAGAAACGGCTGGAGCGATTACCTTATTTGTAACAGAAGCTTTAAAAATACCCGTAAGCACTACTCATACGATTACAGGAAGCATCATTGGGGTAGGTGCAACAAAAAGACTTTCAGCAGTAAGATGGGGCGTTACAGTTAATTTGTTATGGGCTTGGATTTTAACGATTCCCATCAGCGGATTACTTGCAGCATTCATTTACACTGTCCTTCATTATTTTAAATTCTAATGCGCTGATTAGCGCTTTACTGATAAAAATCACTCTACTAATGGGTGATTTTTTGTTTTCTTTGTAATAGTGAATTTTTACTAACTTAGAACTGCATGAAAAAAATACTCGTAACAGGCGGATGTGGATATATAGGGTCTCATACAATCGTAGATTTATTACAAAATGGCTTTGAAGTAATATCAGCTGATAATAACAGCCGAAGCACTCCAGCAATCTTAGAGGGCGTTGAACGTATTACAGGCAAAAAGGTGAAAAATTATTTTATAGACTTATGTAATCTTGAAGATACCAGACGCTTATTTATAGACAACCCCGACATCAGTGGAATTATTCATTTTGCAGCTTTTAAATCAGTAGGAGAATCCGTAGAAAAGCCTTTGATGTATTTTGAAAACAATCTCGGCTCTTTATTCAATTTATTAAAATGCTGTACTGAATTTAGTGTTGATACGTTCGTTTTTTCTTCTTCTTGCACAGTATATGGAAACCCAGATCAAAGTCCAGTTACAGAAGAAACGCCCATTAAAATGGCAGAGTCCCCTTATGGATATACAAAACAAATGAGTGAGGAAATCATTCAACAAACAGTTAAAGCAACTAATATACAAGCCATCCTATTAAGATATTTTAATCCAGTGGGCGCACACCCTTCTAATCAAATTGGAGAAGTGCCAATTGGAAGACCAGCGAATCTTGTTCCCGCAATCACGCAAACTGCTATTGGAAAACTATCACAAATGCAGGTATATGGCAATGACTACCCAACTAGAGATGGTAGCTGTATGAGGGATTATATTCATGTGTCTGACATTGCCCATGCGCATACACTTGCACTTAATTATCTCATTGAAAAAAATAACAAAACAAATTGTGAGATTTTTAATTTGGGAACTGGTAATGGATATACCGTGTTAGAAGTTATTAAAACATTTGAAAAAATAAGTGAGCACCCGCTCAATTACGTTATTGGGGGCAGAAGAAATGGAGATGTTGTAGCCATTTATGCCAATAATGAAAAATCACAACAGCTATTAGGCTGGAAACCTCAATATACCTTAGAAGACATGATGCAAACCGCTTGGAATTGGGAATTAAAATTAAAAGAAGAGCAAAATAAATAGAATTAAGAAAAGGTTTTATAATTAAAGAAAGTCGGGCTAAATTGCATCCATACTAAAATCATATGTATGCTGGCTAACATTCAAGTAACAGGAAATAAAGATACAAGAAGCGGATTTGGAGACGGGATTTTGGAAGCCGCACGCGAAAATAAAAACATCATTGCACTAACTGCAGATCTTGCAGGATCGATGAAACTAAATGGATTTATAAAAGAATTTCCAGAAAGATTTATTCAATGCGGTATTGCAGAAGCCAATATGATAGGTATTGCAGCAGGGTTAACCATTGGAGGCAAAATTCCCTACACTACTACTTTTGCAAATTTTTCTACCGGAAGAGTATATGATCAAATCAGACAAAGCATTGCATACAGCGGAAAAAATGTAAAAATTTGCGCATCTCACGCCGGACTTACCTTAGGAGAAGATGGAGCTACACATCAAATTTTAGAAGATATCGGATTAATGAAAATGCTACCAGGCATGACCGTTATCGTTCCAGCAGATTACAATCAAACCAAAGCAGCTACAAAAGCAATCGCTCAATTTGAGGGACCAGTTTATTTAAGATTCGGAAGACCCGTATGGCCAATATTCACTAAAGAAGAAGATTTTGTAATTGGAAAAGCGCAAAATATATCAGAAGGGAAAGACGTATCTATCTTTGCCTGTGGACACCTAGTATGGATTGCTATTGAAGCAGGAAAAATACTGGAAGCCAAAGGAATCAGTGTAGAAATAATTAATATTCATACCATCAAGCCAATTGACAAAGAAGCCGTTGTTACTTCAATCATGAAAACCGGCTGCGCCGTAACTGCTGAAGAACATAATATTATTGGTGGACTTGGAGATAGTATAGCTCAAATTGCATCAACCGATTGCCCCATCCCTATTGAATATATAGGAACCAAGGATACTTTTGGAGAAAGTGGAACACCTTCTGAGCTATTGGTGAAATATGGTTTAGATGCAGTACACATAGTAGCCGCAGCAGAAAAAGCAATCTCAAGAAAGAAGTAAACCTTCTTGTTTATTTTTCAGTATTAAACTTTTAAATAAACAAGGAGTCTCACTATATTATTCCCCTTTCCGCATTATGGCTGAACACTTAGATGATAAAGACTTATTGTTTCAATTTAAAAATGAGACCAACAAAGAAGCAGCCTTTACTTCTATTATTAAAAAATATCAAGAAAAACTTTACTGGCACATACGTAGATTGGTCGTAGAGCATGAAGATGCCAATGACGTACTTCAAAATATGTTTATCAAAGTTTGGAAGAATCTTGACAACTTTAGAGAAGACAGTCAATTATACACATGGCTTTACCGAATAGCAACGAACGAAAGCCTGACTTTTTTAGAAAAACAAAAAAAACGTCACAGTATTTCCCTGAGTGATGATGAAAATAATTTAACTAATAAAATAGTTGCTGATAAATATTTTGATCCAAATAAGATTGAATGGAAGCTTCAAATTGCTATCCAAAAGCTACCTGAAAAACAGCGAGTTGTATTTACCCTGAGATATTATGACGAGATGCCTTATGAGAAAATGAGCAAGATTCTAGAAACGAGTGAAGGTGCTCTCAAAGCCAGTTACCATCACGCAGTAAAAAAAATAGAAGAATTTATATTAAATCATTAAACAATTAGTATTTATAGTAGTCAAAGTTGGTCATGCACAAAAACGAACAAATACAAAGCGAATTAATAGAACTGAATAGCATATTGGCTAGACTCCCTCTAATCAATGTATATAAGGTGCCAGAAAACTATTTCGACAATAATTCAATCGTCATGATTGAAAAGACTAAAAATAAAATACAACTAGAAGGAGATAGTAAGAAAAATACTTACAACGTCCCTAATGGCTACTTTGATTCATTGGCAAATGTTATTCTAAGCAAGTTGGCCACCGAGGCTAAGGTAATGCCTATTAGATCCCGCAAAACTTATTTCAACTATGCAGTTGCTGCAAGTATTGCTGGAATGATTGGCGTAGGTTTGTTTTTTATGACAACCAGCAATACAGGAGAAAAAAATAATTTAGCAAGTTTATTAGAAGAAGCCAATGTTATTTTAAAGAATGGCGCTTTTGATAGCGAAATGGAAAAATTATCGGATGATGATATTGTCAATTATCTAAACTTAAACGGAAGCGATGTTAATGCAGCATTGGTAGCGTCTATTAGCGATGATAAGAAATTACCAAATGAAGAGGAATACCTATATGATGATCAGACACTAGATAATTTTTTAAAAGAAATTAATATTAAAAAGGTAAATTTAATTATAAACTAACACCAGTAGAATAAGATGAGAAAGACAATACTTTATATCATGATACTTTTAAGTAGCATAACTATTGTAAAGGCGCAAGACCAAAAAGAACAGAACCAATATAATAAAGCGCAAAAGATGCAAGCACTTTATATCGCGTACATTACCCGAGAGCTTCAGCTAAACGAAATGGAAGCACAGCGATTTTGGCCATTGCACAATCAATTTGATGTAGAATTAAAATCAATTACACTTAGGAACTTACCCGAATTAGAAAAAGAAGAAGCTAGTTTAAAAGTAAAAAAGAGTTACAAAGATAGATTTGCAAAAATCATAGGTGAAAGCAGAACAGATGATTTTTATAGAAAAGATGCAGAATTTAGAAGAAAGCTAGTTGAAAAACTCCGCGATCATCAACAAGGCAAGAATACGAATAGACCAAATAAAAAATATCGTCAATTATAAAGTTTCAACCTAGCTTATTACAATCCCATTCAAATATGAATGGGATTTTTTTTGAATACTAACTTAAAATGAAAATGTAGGAGATTTAATATCATGATAAAATAAAAAAGTCCATTTTTTGTTGGCCCCTTCCTCCCACCATTGCTGCCTGAGTTGCATGGTTTTTTTTCCATCAAAATCATATTTAGCAACAAACCTGCTTTTCATCTGTTGTAATTGTGGCGCATCATCAGCACCATAAAAAACAATTTGATTGTCTTCCTTTATCCAAAAAACCTGATGAAAGGCAGAATGGGCATTAGTTAATTCGTATGTGATATATTCATCAATAGTTCCATTTCCTTCGAGTAGCACTATGTTGTGGGATTTATTTAAAATACCTAAAGTCTCGGGCAGATAAGAAAGACTCTGATGCTGAAATGCATAATTCAGTTCGTCTTTGTTTATATAATAACGAGCATTAGGAAAGCTTAGAAATGATTGTTGAAGAATATCATCTTTTTTACAAACCCCTCCAGCATGATCTTTATGTAAGTGGCTCAACAAAACCTTTGTAACATGTAATGGATTGATGTTATTGTTTAATAGATTTTGATGAATTTGCAAAACCCCCTCTGGATTGGTAAAGCCAAGCCCACAATCAAGCAGAATGATATCTTTTTTCGTAACTACTACAAAAGGCTGAATTTCTACCAATAAGCTACCTATTGGCCTTTGCTGCAAATCATCTTTTTCTTTATTAAAAGGAACGAATGCTTTTGTTTGATCTATGGTAAATGCCCCTTCGCTTAATGGAATAATCTTCATGAGTATAGCTTGACTTAAAGAGAAACAAAAATAGTGTAGAATAGTTTTAAAAGACAATAATATTAACGCAACACCATCTGCCTGTCTGAATCAAGTCGGATTAAAATAAAAATGAGAATAGTAAAAGTTAATAAAGAAGAGCCCCCATAACTCATGAGTGGCAATGTAATCCCTATTACTGGAGCCAACCCTATTGTCATACAAATATTGATAGCAATATGAAAAAATAAAATTGCAGCTACCGAATAAGCATATACACGACTAAATGTACTTCGCTGCCTTTCTGCTATAAATACAATTCGTAAAAGCATGTTTAAATATAAAATCATTAAAATTACACAGCCTATAAATCCAAAGTTTTCCGCTAAGGAGGTGAAAATAAAATCGGTATGCTGTTCGGGCACAAAATCTCCTTGGGTTTGAGTGCCTTTTAAAAACCCTTTGCCAAAAAAACCGCCAGATCCAATGGCAATTTTAGATTGTTTGACATTATAATTTTCTTTATCTGATTTCGCCTTTTTCTCAACTGCAGTACCGGCAGTAATGTCAGCCGTATTTTGAATTACATAAGGATTGTCTTTCCCTATCATACTAAAAATCCTGTCCGCTTGATATTGTTGGAAAACATGTTTGAATAAAAACGGTACCATCACACCAATAAACAGGGTGCTTAATGCCCATGCTCCCACAATTATAAAAAGCAATGATTTATTTCTTTTTATTTTCCTTTTTAAAGAGTTTATCAAAAACAATCCAACCACTCCCAAAAAAATGATAAGAGGTTTTGCAGGAAATAACAAAGTGACAACGAGTAATACTCCCATTGAAGCACCCATAACTAAATATGCGGGCGGGAATCCTTCCCTATACATTGGCAATAAAAATGAAAAGTATACAAGGGCAAGTCCCGTTTCGTTTTGTAATAAAGAAAAAACAATAGGCAAAAAACATATAGCGGAGGCAATTAACTGCGATCTGGGTTTTGCAAAATTGGTGTCCGATCGCGATAAATATTTTGCCAGCGCAAGAGCAGTGAATATCTTACAAGTTTCCACAGGCTGGAGATTCATAAACCCAAGAGGAATCCAACTTTTAGAGCCGTTTACTGTTTTACCAACAAAAAAAGTAGCAATCAATAAACCAATGCCAAATACATACAAAAGATTGGGTGTAGCGGTGAACAGCTTACTATCTGTTAATAAAATAAACATGGCCACAATAACACACACAATAAGATAATAAAACTGCTTGCTATAGTTTTTTTGAAATGCAAAAAGCGATTTAACAACATCATCATTAGGCCTATATTCCACCGAAAAAATACAGATCAATCCAATTAAAGCAATCAATCCGTACATCCAGATAAGCACCCAATCTTTTCCTTGAAGTATGACTGATTTTTTTTGATACATGACTATGGCATATTATTCACCTAAAGAATAATTTTTATTTTTGGCGTTTACTTGAATCTGAAATATTATTACTCTTCTTTTCTTTGGGCAACAATGCTTCATGCGACAAACTAGTATCCTTCATTGGTTTGTTTCCCTTAGACTTATCCTTATTCATTTTATCGAAATCATCATTATTGACTTCGTCGTCTTCAATACCTAGTGTGTCTTTTACAAGTTTGATATACCCTTTAGCAAGAAGATAAGATAAATCCTTTGAATGACGTATCGAATCTTGTCTTCTAAGTTCAGCAAATATTCTAGGTGGCATAAGATTTAATTTAGATAACTGTTCTAATCTTGCCACCCTAGCTTTGTCTGTTATAGAATCTTTTAAATATTTTTCAATCATTAACCCAACGATAGGAGCTGCATATGTACCCCCAAAACGTCCGCTATTTTCTACCACACACATGATGGCAATAGTAGGATTTTCTCGGGGAGCAAAGCCGCAAAAGAACGAGTGATTTTGTTGCTTCACTCCTCTATAATAATTTTCTACTGTACCTGTTTTGCCACAAATCACAATATCTTTCACTTTAGCGCCTGCACCAGTTCCCCTATCCACTACTCCTTGCATCCCATCATGAACGGCTTCGAAAATACTATCAGGTATATTTGTTGGCTGGATGCGTTTTTTAAAAGCAGTAAGTTGGTTGTACTTATCTCCCCCTTCAATAGAATCAATTACATGAGGAGCAATATACCATCCCTTGTTGGCTATATAGGCCATTTCATTAGCAACTTGGAGAGGCGTAACTGAAACTTCACCCTGACCAATACTTACAGAACGGAAATTGCAAAAATTCCATTTGCCTTTTCCGTAAACAGTATTATAATACTTAGGTGTTGGGATATTGCCCATTTTTTCCGAAGGAACATCTACCCCTAATTTCCTGCCTAGTCCAAATGAATACATATAATTATCCCAATGAGTAAGAGAACTCTCAATATTTGGAAATGCGGGATTGTTAATTACCTTTTGCATCACATTCGCGAAATAGGTATTATCTGAAATAGTGATAGCATCTCTTAAATCAAACGTTCCTACATCTAAACATCGCATTGGCTTTCCACTTCCGCAACCATAAAAAGCGCCCGAACAAGAAAAGCGAGTGCTTGTTGAAATTACCCCATCATGCAAACCAATAAGCGCTTGCAATGTTTTAAAAGTTGAGCCAGGTGAATACGTTGCACTCACAGTTCTATTAAGTAAAGGAAGCGCAGGATTCAAGAATAATTCAGAAAAATGTTTTCTTCTTTCACTCCCTGTTAAATATTTTGGTTGATAAGTGGGTGAGCTTACCATAGCAAGTATTCCTCCTGTTTTGGGATCTATAGCAACTATTGACCCCAATTTATTTTGCATTAATTTTTCACCGAGTGCTTGTAATTCAATATCAATTGAAGAATACAATGCTTTGCCTGCTCGAGCCAATGTATCGTACTCACGATTGCCTAGTCTTTCGGTAAGCCTATTTTTATTATCTCTTTTCCAGTATTCAATCCCTCGCTCCCCCATTAATACTTTTTCATAGCTACGTTCCAATCCTGTCATGCCTGCATAGTCTCCTGCAACATATCCTTCATTGGGGTGTTTTTTTAAAAAATTTGTATCTACTTCCGCTGTGTACCCTAATACGTTTGCCGCAGCATCATAAGGATAGCTTCTAACGGATCTTTCTTGCAAGTAAAATGCAGGAGCAAATTTAAACATGGATTCATTGAGCATTGCTAATTTTTCATCGCTGAGCAATGGCTCAAAAACAGAAGGCCTGGATCTCCCGTTTTTGATAATAAGTTCAACTATTTTTTTTTGAAATTGTGCTGTATCGATGTTTAATATTTTGCAGAGGGTAAACGTGTCAATGCCTCTGAGTTTGTTGGGGGTAACCATTAAATCAGAGATGTTTACATTTTGTAAAATGGCATTTCTATGTCGGTCATAAATAATTCCCCTATCTGGATAAATAACTTTTCTAAAAGTGCCTTGATCTTCTGCTAATATCTTGTATTTGGATGTAATAACCTGTAATGTAAATAGCCTAATAATAATGATTGCAAACAATGCAATAAAAATTAAACTGATTACATTTTTTCTAGATTGATTAAAAACAGACACTTCTATAATTTGTTTTCTAATGTTATTGAGAATGTAAGAAAATTGATCGCTTACATGGTATTTGTTCTAAATTTTTGCTTTCTTGAAAACAATAATTCAGTTATAAATAATAATAATAAACTTACAGCAGTTGATCCAATTGTTTTAATAAAAAAATACCAGGTATCGCCAAATTGCCATGCCTCTAGAAAAAAGAGCCAAGCGTTGTGAAACAACATTAAGATACCTGCATAGATCATATAGGGAACCATTCCGCCCATGCTTTTAAAAGAAGGTTCTTCATAATTGGTTTCAATTCCCTGCTGTGGAATCATTAGATTAATTAAAAAGGGGCGAATATAGGCAATGAGCAAGCAGGCTGCTGAATGAAATCCGGGATTGTGACGAAAGCTATCTAAAGTGAAACCAAGAATAAAACCAATTAACATCAACAAAGCCCTATTGATTTTAAAAGGCAGCCATAAAATAAAAGCAAAATAAATATAAGGGGTAATCATTTGATGCAACCGAATTTTATCCAGCACATACACTTGAATTAAAATAAAAAAAATAAATCGAAAGATATTTTTTAAAAAACTACTCATAAGAAAAATTGATAAAAATCGATTTAGTGTTGATTGTTGAGTTTATTAAGAATGCCATTAACTATTTGCTGATCTGCATTGTCTAATATGTACACATACTGCAGATTATGAAAATTAGTAGCGGTTCTGAATTTTACTTTGTAATAATTATTGCTTAGCTCCGTAAATATTGCATCAACTTTGCCTATCATCAAACCCTTAGGAAAGGTAGTGCTGAAGCCACTGGTAATAATAGAGTCGCCCTTACTTATTTTAGCACTTTTAGAAATGTTGTTTAATGTAATCATATTGGGCTCTTTTCCATCCCACACCAGCGTGCCCGTTTCTCCACTCTTTAAAAGTTTGCCACTAATATGACTGTCTTTATGCAACAGAGACATTACCACTGAATAATTATCGTATACTTCGGTGATAATACCTACAACCGAGTTATTGATATCCACCACTCCCATTCCTTCTCTTAAGTTTGCTGATTTGCCTCTTGCTATAACGATGTAATTGCTTTGATTGGTAACAGAATTTGAAACAACGCGAGCACTCAAATAGTTATATTTTCTATACTGAAGAATAGAATCTATTCGAATAGAATCTATTACTTGTTTTGAAACACTGTCGGGGAGAATGTAATTGGCCTTTAGTTTATTATAAAGACTTTCATTTGCGTTCACCAATGAATCATTGGTCTGCTTTAAATAGAAATATTGTATAACGTTATTGTATTTGGTATTTACTTTTCCCGTGATACGATTAGAAAACTCACCAAAAACAGCATGGTGATATTCGCTGTTTGAGACAATTAGATATATACTGAATGCCTGTAGAGAAAAAAACAGGATTAGATTAAAATACCTCCTAATAAAAAGAAAAATGTTTCGCACCTGCTTGTAAAAATTTTGAATATTAACCTATTTGCAGCGCAGGAAAATGGCAGCATTTTGATGATGAATTACCTCATTACAAAGGGGAATCTATCATAGTTTTTTAAAGCAATGCCTGTGCCTCTTACTACACTTTTCAAGGGATCATCTGCTACATGCACGGGTAGTTTTATTTTATTGGTAAGTCTTTTATCAAGACCTCTCAACAATGAACCTCCGCCAGTAATATAGAGTCCGCGACGATAAATATCCGCGGCTAATTCTGGAGGCGTTGTTTCCAATGCTTTTAAAATAGCTTCTTCAATTTTAAAAATACTCTTATCCAATGCTTCGGCAACTTCTTGATAACTTACCATTACTTGTTTGGGAATACCCGTAACAAGATCACGGCCATTAACAGGAATGTCATCAGGAGGATTTTCCAAATCTTTCATCGCTGCTCCTACTTGAATTTTAATTTGTTCGGCAGTGCGTTCGCCAATCAATAAACTATGATACCTGCGAAGTGCTTCCATGATGTCAGCTGTAAATTCATCTCCTGCAATTCGAATACTTTGATCACACACAATACCAGCAAGTGCAATTACCGTAATGCCGGTAGTGCCTCCACCAATATCAATAATCATATTTCCCACAGGCTCTTCCACATCAATGCCTATACCAAGTGCAGCAGCCATTGGCTCGTGAATTAAGTATACTTCTTTAGCACCTGCTTGTTCAGCACTATCTCTTACTGCACGTTTTTCAACTTCAGTAATACTGCTTGGAATACAAATCATCATGCGCCAACTAGGTGCAAAAAGTGGCTTTTTTGGATACACCAACTTGATAAGCTCTCTAATCATTAACTCAGCAGCATTAAAATCTGCAATTACACCATCTCTAAGCGGACGAACAGTGCGAATGCTCTCATGCGTTTTTTCATGCATCATCAACGCCTTCCTACCAACAGCTAATAATATTTTAGGATTGTTTCTATCTAGCGCAACAATAGATGGCTCGTTCACCACTACTTCATCGTTATGAATAATCAATGTGTTGGCTGTGCCAAGATCAATTGCTATTTCCTGTGTGAAAAAATTAAAAATACCCATATGAAAAGAATACTGTCTTTATTGAATGTATTAGAGCAAAGTTGATGTAATTTATTGGATTTAACAACGGGAAAAAATTTATTTTAGAACTATTTTCCAACAGGAGTTTCCGCTGAATTTGAGTCATTCTTCCGAACGAGGAAATTGCTAATTTTTTTAGCTAAATAGATGTAGCAAAAAAGGAGAATAATAAGAGCATTTACTCATATACGTTATCATCAATTAATTGAGATGAAAGAGTAATTAATAAAATTCATACCCAATATCATTTCTGAAATAAATACCCTCGAAATGAATTTGCTGAAGGGCTTCTTTGGAAATTGAAGCGGCCTCTTTAATGTCTTTTCCGAATGCTGTTACAGCTAGCACTCTTCCTCCATTGGTAACAATATCGTTATTTTTAAAGGCAGTTCCCGAATGAAAAAACATACTCTCCTGAACAGCGTTATTATTCAACCCGTTTATCTTTTTTTCTATGTTGTACGGGCCAGGATATCCTTCACTAACGGCAACGATTGCAACAGCAGCTCTAGGATCAGTATTTATTTTGATAGAATTAATTTTTCCTGTAGCAGCAGCTAGGAGCATCTCTACAAAGTCATTTTTGATTCTTGGAATAACTACTTCTGTTTCAGGATCTCCCAACCTACAATTATACTCAATAACATACGGCTCCCCGTTATTAATCATCAATCCAATAAATACAAATCCTTTGTAATGAAATTTTTCTTTTTGAATTCCTTGAATGGTTGGATGAACAATGGTCTTGATTATTTTATCTTTTAATGCTTCGTCAAAAAAAGACAATGGGCTTACAGCACCCATCCCGCCTGTATTTAAGCCGCTATCCCCTTCTCCAATTCGCTTGTAATCTTTTGCCTCTGGAAGCAGCAGGTAATCGTGTCCGTCCGTTAAAACAAACACACTCATTTCTATCCCCTCTAGGTATTGTTCTATTACAATTTTATTACCAGCATCACCAAATTTAGATAGCAACATCATTTGTTTAAACTCGCTAAGCGCTTCTTCATGACTATTGCAAATCAATACGCCCTTTCCTGCAGCAAGTCCATCTGCTTTTAAAACAATGGGCAACTGATGATGGTTGATGTATGCTATGCCGTCTTCATAATTATCAACCGTAAATTCCTGATAAGCAGCAGTAGGGATTTTGTACTTGCTCATAAATGCTTTTGCAAAAGCTTTGCTACCTTCTAATTGTGCAGCGAATTTATCTGGACCAATAATATTAATATGTTGAGTAGAGGGATTAGAAATAAAATAATCAACTACCCCTTTTACCAAAGGCTCTTCTGGACCTACTACAATTAATTGAATATTGTTGTCTAATGCAGCTTGCTTCAATCCTTCAAAATCGTTGCTATTTATTGAAAGATTTATTCCACAATTAGCCGTTCCCGCATTCCCTGGTGCAATAAACAATTCATCACACAGGTCACTTTGCCTTATTTTCCAAGCCAAGGCATGCTCTCTGCCGCCAGCACCTATAATGAGGATATTCATAAATATGTTCACTTTATACTATTGCGAAATTATATAAGTTGGGGTATTTGAGTTTTTAATTTTATTGACCATTTCAGCATAATTGATGTTGATAAGAGGAATTTTACTATTTTGAGTCTTTATAACCAACAAACTCACTATTTACAAAACCTAAAACCTAAATTATGACTGAGACAAAAGCGAACAGTAAACACCCAGCAGGTTTATTTGTGCTCTTTTTTACAGAAATGTGGGAGCGCTTTAGCTATTATGGCATGAGAGCTATTTTCACTTTATATATGACCAAAGCTTTATTAATAGACAAAGCTGCCGCATCTAATATCTATGGTAGTTTTACTGGATTGGTTTACCTCACGCCACTAATTGGTGGATATGTAGCTGATCGATATTGGGGGAATAGAAAATCTATTTTTCTAGGTGGTTTACTAATGGCCATTGGTCAGTTTTTAATGTTCTTTAGTGCCAGCAACTACCAAAATGTAGACCTTAGTACTATTTTTATGTGGCTTGGTCTTACAGGATTAATAGTAGGAAATGGTTTTTTCAAACCCAATATTTCTACATTAGTTGGACAGCTTTACCCAAGAGGTGATACGAGATTAGATTCTGCTTTTACCTTATTTTATATGGGCATCAATCTTGGAGCATTCTTCTCTCCTATTGTTTGTGGTTTATTAGGCGATACTGGAAATCCTGCAGACTTTAAATGGGGTTTCTTTGCTGCAGGAGTTGGTATGTTACTTGGCATTGTTTCTTTTGAGCTAATGAAAAGAAAATATTTGGTTAATCCAGACGGAGAAGCGGTAGGTGCTATTTCTAATAAAAAAAGAGATGCGGCTGATAAAGCAGCTTCTTTAGCAAAAGGAGAAAGTGATACAAGTCCTGTTGGATCTATTTCAAATACAAGTATCGCCATTTGGGCAGGAATAGCTATTGCTCTTATTCTTGTTTTCCATTTTATAGTAGATCAAGATTGGATTGGTGCATGTATTTTTAGTATCTCTATTGCTGCGCCTGGATTGATTTTATCAGATTCCTCTCTTAGTAAAATTGAGAAAGAAAGAATATTCGTTGTTTTCATTGCAGCATTTTTTGTGATATTTTTCTGGGCTGCCTTTGAACAAGCAGGTGCATCCTTAACATTTTTTGCTGATGAGCAAATGGACAGATCAGTAAATATTACTACTAGTTACGGAGTCGTTTATCTAGTTATTACTGCCTTGGCTAGTATGCTCTATTACACGCTTCAAAGAATAATGGATATACCAAAAGAATTTAAAATCCTATTTACTGCTATTGGTGCTTTGCTATTAGGATTGGTTGTAAAAGCATTTGTTAACGGCACACAATTTGAACTTAAGGATATTCCAGCTTCTACCTTTAATAGCGTAAATGCAATTTTCATTGTTGTGCTCGCTCCTATTTTTGCAGAACTATGGGGCAAATTAGGAAGTAGAAATCTTGAACCTGCTTCTCCTTATAAGCAAGCCCTTGGACTCTTATTCCTTTCATTAGGTTATGTGGTTATCGCCATTGGGGTAAAAGGATTGCTTCCAGGAATCAAGGTAAGTATGATGTGGTTGATTATTCTTTATTTGCTTCATACCATTGGTGAATTATGCTTGTCTCCTATTGGTTTGTCGCTAGTAAATAAATTAGCGCCCGCAAGATTTGCCTCCTTATTAATGGGAACCTGGTTCCTTGCGAATGCTACCGCTAATAAATTTGCAGGCACATTAAGTGCATTGTATCCAGAGGCAGGAAAGACAAGTAGCTTTATGGGATACCAGATGACAGGACTATACGATTTCTTTGTACTCTTTATTATTATGAGCGGAGTAGCTTCATTGATACTATTTGCATTAAGCAAATGGTTATTGAAAATGATGCATGGTATTAGGTAAAATACTATTGCCACTAAATAAAAACAATAGGCTGTCGATTGACAGCCTATTGTTTTATACTATTGATTAACGAACGATTATCTTTTAGAAATTTTTCTCGTGTACACTTGGTTATTACTATCTACAATCTGTAGATAGTATTCTCCAAAAGGAAATTCTAATAAACTAACAATTTTAGAGGGGCTATTTATGCTTTTAAGGATCTTTCCTGAGGCGTTTAGAATGCGGATATTCTTTATGAGTATTTTAGATTGGATGTTAATATAGTCTTTTGTAGGATTAGGGTATACCGAGACACTAGAAGAATTATAATCTGAAGTAACTATTTTAGAATAGGTATGCTTATTGTCAAGATCAACTTCTTTAATTCTGTAGAAATTAATACCTGTAAAAGGTATTCTATCTTGAATTTTATATAAATGATAGATGGATGAATTGCCAACAGATTGAACTTGATTTATCTTGTCAAAATGCACTCCATCAGTACTTCTTTCTACTTCAAATCGATCACAATTAATTTCTGTAGCAGTACCCCAAATAACTTCTATTCCCTCACTAATATTATAGGCCTTAATTGGGTCAGCAAACTTCACAGAGAGCAAAGAGCGCTCGCAAAATGGATTACTCCATCTCACGTCTTTCGTAATAATAGTGTCGGTAAGTGTATTTAAAAATGCTATAAGGGCTTGCTTTTCGGTATCAGAAAAATGAGGTTTTCTTGGTGGACAACTATTACATGGATTATTATTAGGATCAGGATTAGGTACACCAGGAAAAGTATCACGCAAAAATCCAGACAAGATTGGATGATTTTTAACTGAGTCGCTATAGTGATTTATTACTTGTTCTAATGTCTTAAATCTACCATCGTGCATATAAGGGGCCGTTAATGCAACATTAATAAGTGAAGGGACACTAAATTCTCCATTTTTTTGAGGATTATTATAGGCTGCTCCAACACCATTATCTGTGTAAACTAAATCTAATCCAATGTTTTTACTACCCTGAGGCACCATTACATTTCTCGTATGACAAGCCTGACAATTTCCTCTTTTTTCATCCATGAATAAATCCTTTCCCAAGTTTTCTTGTGCAGTAAAATTTGGAAAATGAACAATAGAGGGATTGCCTGTAGTGGTTTCTATTTCACTACGAAATCTTGAGCCAAAGGTGTTCATACTTCTAATAAATTGAGCCAATGCTTTTGAAATTCTATCCGATGAAACAGCAGGATCACCAAAAGCACTTTGAAATAAATTTGGATAGAATGATTTTCCAGACACTCTTGCAACCAAAGTATCTAATGTCAATCCCATTTCTACGCCATTTTGTATAGGCATTAATGTCTGAATTTCTAGACTTGCAGCTCTATTGTCCCAAAAAAATGAACTATCTTTTTGAAACCTTGCATGTATGAGTCCCATTGAATTTCTTCCAGTCAACCCTCCATTAAACCCTTCGCTAAAACGCGCCGTGTCAGTAAATGAAAATTCTTGTATATGACAAGAGGAACAAGAAACAGTATGATTAAAAGACAAATCAACATCATAAAACAATACCCTTCCTAATGTTGCACCGGCATCAGTAGTTGGATTGTTTGATGGAGTGTTATCCATAGAGGATAAGTTATTAACCACATCGCTAGGAAATTCAATATTCGCATAATTATACGGTGTGATTGGTAAGTTAATACATAAATAATCGTACACAGTGAAAGACATCAGAGAAAGCAGGATAATAATGAATATTATAAATTTTTTCGACATGACTTTAATTGAATAAACGCGTAGTTAGACTTTGAAACAATTAACAAGTTTAACAAAACTACAAAAAAAATAATTTTAATTACAGGAACCTATTTTTAAAAAAGTTTGATTAAGCAATTTGCTGTAAATTAGAGTTGAAATATATACTATGTCAATTAGAGTGTTCAAATACCTTTCTCCAATTAGTATTTTTTTAACTGCTTGGGTTGCGCTTACTTTTCATGGATGGGTAACCTGGTTGCCTATGATATATGTTTGGCTGCTTATTCCGCTGCTTGAGCTAATGGTGCATCCAAATAATAAAAACATGGAAGCTGCAGAAGAAGAGATTTCTAAAAGAAATAAATGGTATGATTACCTGCTCTACATTATTGTGCCATTACAATATGCCGCATTGATTTATTTTATTTTTTCTATGCAAGAAGCTGAGTTGTTAGGTTGGGAGAGAGCAGGCAGAATAGGCAGTATGGGACTTCTCTGTGGAACTTTTGGCATCAATGTAGCGCACGAATTGGGCCATAGAGTAAATCGATTTGAACAATTCCTAGCAAAAGCATTATTGGCCACCTCTTTATACATGCATTTTTTTATTGAGCACAATAAAGGACACCATAAAAATGTGGCTACTCATGAAGACCCAAGCAGCGCAAGACTTAACGAACCTGTTTATCTTTTCTATTGTCGTACAATATTTTTTTCTTACGTATCTGCCTGGAAAATTGCAAATGAAGACTGCAGAAAAAAGGGATATCCTGCTTTTAGCTTGGGAAACGAAATGATAGAAGTTCATCTATGGCAACTATTGTTGATACTTACAATTCTTATACTGTTTGGTGGATTTGTAACTTGTTGTTTTTTAGCTGCAGCATTTATTGGAATTATATTATTAGAAACGGTGAATTATATTGAGCACTATGGATTGGTAAGAAAGCTCTCAACTTCAGGTTCATATGAAAGAACAATGCCTATTCACAGCTGGAATAGCAGCCATCCGATTGGAAGAGTAATGCTGTTTGAATTGAGTCGTCACAGCGATCATCATTACCTTGCCAGTAAAAAATATCAACTATTAAAACACCATAGCGATGCTCCCCAACTTCCAACAGGTTATCCCGGAAGCATGGTTTTATCTTTAGTGCCTCCGATATGGTTTTATGTAATGAACAAAAGAATTAAATACTACGAGAGAGACAATTAACTAGCTTTTGCGTTTGCATATACATAAGCCAATGCATTTGATTTTTGACTTTCAGTAAACCCTGCCTTTTTGCACATTCTATCCATAATAGGTGTCCATTGACGTTGTGTTAATTCAGCTGGACTTGGTAAACGGTGACAGCGACCACAACTTGCCTGATAAATTCTTTGGCCTTCTTCAATATTAATAACAAGGGAAGCTTTGGGCTGAGCAGCAATTACAGTTGCTGTTGGAGTTGTTTTTTTAGCACATGATGCAATGCATATTACTAGTAAACAAAGGAATACAATGGAAGAAAATATTTTCATTTTTGGAAATATTAATAAATAAAAATTAATTTATAATCGTGAGCCCAACGTATTGATGTAGGGCTTGGGGTAGATTTATTCCGTTTTCAGTTTGATTGTTTTCCAACAAAGCAGCTACGATTCTTGGCAATGCCAATGAGGAGCCGTTCAGTGAATGAAGCAATTGAGTTTTGCCATTTTCATCTTTGTGGCGAATCTTCATTCTATTGGTTTGAAATGTTTCAAAGTTACTCACAGAGCTCACTTCAAGCCATTTTTGTTGCGCTGCGCTATATACTTCAAAGTCGTAAGTTAATGCAGAAGTAAATCCCATATCTCCCCCGCACAAACGCAATATTCTGTAAGGCAATTCAAGTAACTGTAACAACTTTTCTACATGCAATACCATCTCTTCTAATACTTGATAGCTATTTTGCGGGTGTACCAACTGAATGATTTCCACTTTATCAAATTGATGCACTCTATTTAATCCTCTTACATCACTCCCAAAGCTACCCGCCTCTCGTCTGAAGCAAGGGGTGTAAGCCGTCATCTTCACTGGAAGATCTGCTTCTTTAATAATTTCATTGCTGAAAACATTTGTCACAGGAACTTCTGCAGTGGGAATTAGGTACAACCCGTCTGCAGTGATATGATACATTTGTCCTTCTTTATCTGGCAGCTGCCCGGTACCGTAAGCAGTAGCTTCATTTACCATTAATGGAGGCATGTATTCTGTATAGCCTGCTGCGGTATTATAGTCTAGAAAAAATTGTATTAATGATCGTTGCAGCTTTGCTCCCTTTCCTTTATACAGAGGAAATCCGCTTCCAGCAAGCTTCGCGCCTGTTTCAAAATCAATCAAATTGTATTGCTTAATAAGATCCCAATGAGGTTTTGCGGAGGGAATCAACGTGGGCATATTACCCCCCACTCTCACTACTTCATTGTCTTCTGCCGATTTTCCAGCAGGCACACTGGTGTGAGGAAGATTGGGTAATAGTAAAATATTTTTGGTAAAAGAGGCTTCTAATTCAAGTAGAGTCGCTGTTTTTTCTGTTAGTTCGTTTTTAAGGGCTGTTACTTCTTGTTTTTTAATTTCGGCCGTTTCTTTTTCTCCTTTCGCCATCAGCATCCCGATTTCCTTAGAGGCGTTATTAATAGACGCTTGCAGATTTTCTGTAATGCCCTTTACTTTCCTCCATTCGTCATCTATTTCAAGAATGGTGTCTACTAATCCAATATTAGCAAAATTCCGAACGGCAAGCCTTTCTTTCGTCAGTACTGTATTTTGGCGTATAAAATTTACTTGTAACATCTACCTTTTATAATTTTAAGAGATTATCAACAAAGCAAAGATAATCGGGAATTGCTTATTACCTACATTTGCCTTATGCAACATACAGAAGAGGATTTGCAGGTAAGATGGCTGAAATTAAGAATAAGGCTGAAAGAGACATTTGGTATTAAGCCAGATATGAATGGAATATTGTTAATTATTGGGGTACAGGAATTAGGTCAAGGACCTCAAGAATTTAGTAAGGAACAAAAGCAAGACCTAATGCATATAGCCATTTGCACTATTTTGTCGCCTAGTGGATACTATGCCAATGCAGGAAATGATGAAGAGGGATGGCCGCACTTTACTCAGCTAAAAGCCTTGCCAACCTTCGATTTATTTGAGCAAGAAAATTTTCTTAAAGATCATGTTTTGCTATATTTTCAATCTCAAGAATTTATTTAAATTAAAATAAAACCAATGAAAATGCTTCGTTTTTTAATTGTAGCCATCATTGTAAGCAGCTGCACATTAAGTGGGTTTTCACAAGTAAGTAAAACATCTGTAAGAATAAAAATCACGACAGACTCGGGCACTATGATTGTTGCCCTGTACGATTCCACCCCTTTGCATAGAGACAATTTTATTAAACTGGTGCAGCAAGGTTTTTATGATAGTTTATTATTTCACAGAGTCATTCCTGAATTTATGATACAGGGAGGGGATCCAATGAGTAAAAATGCCGCTCCAGGCTCCATGCTAGGAATGGGAGGAAGCGACATGCCACGGATACCTGCAGAATTCAATAAAAACATCATTCACAAAAAAGGTGCGCTTTGTGCAGCAAGAGATGGCAATCCACTAAAAGCAAGCAGCGCTTGTCAGTTTTACATTGTTCAAGGAAAAAAATCCTCGGAGCAGGATTTGAATATGATGGAGCAACAGAAGGGAATCAGATATACGTCCGAACAAAAAAACAGCTATAAAACAATTGGGGGTACTCCTTTTTTGGATATGGATTATACTGTTTTTGGAGAAGTAATCAGCGGAATGGACACAATAGACAAAATTGCAACCGCAGCAGCAAATTCATATAACAGACCAATGAATGATATTCATATGAAGATGGAGATCATTAAATAAATATCCTCCTTCGGAAATAATTTTTCAACTAAATTGCAACCACTTTTAAATCATTATAACTATTACACATGAATTATCCTGCTAATTTAAAGTACACCAAAGATCATGAATGGATTCTATTAGAAGGCAATGTAGCCACTGTTGGAATTACCGATTTTGCTCAACATGAATTGGGAGACATCGTTTATATTGATATTAATAGTAAAGGGAAGTCGTTGAATGCAGAAGAGATTTTTGGCACAGTGGAAGCAGTAAAAACAGTAAGTGATCTTTTTACACCTATTGCCGGAACAATTACAGAAATTAATCCCGCTTTAGAAGCAAACCCTGAATTGGTAAACAGCGATCCTTATAATCAAGGATGGATGATTAAAATGACGGTTGCCAATGTGGAAGATGTAGCAGCTTTAATGAATGCTGAAGCTTATTCGGCCCTTGTGGGATAGTTATTTTAGGAGTTCTTTCAATGAAAAGTTCAGTATTTAAAATACCATTAATAAAATTTATACCAGGCATTGCCTGGTTTTTTGTAGTACTCATCATGATTTGTTTGCCCAAAACAGATCTTCCAGAAGTAGAGGGATGGTTAGACTACTTATACATTGACAAATGGATACATATAGGAATGTTTGGAATACTCGCTTTTCTATTTATGTACCCTTTTCATAGAAAAGACATTGTCCCAACAACCAAAAGGGGCTACTTTCTTATAATATTCACGTTAACTGTCTGTTGGGGACTTGTTACAGAATGTATACAATTATACATTCCTGGACGCAGTTTTGACCTATTGGACTGGGTGGCAGATAGTTCGGGTGCATTACTGGCGCTTTACTGGTGTAAAAAGCGCTATTTATTTAACGGATAGGTTGTTTCAAAGCCATTATCTACTTAACTTTGAGGTATGCTGAATGTTGAAAATATGGAGTATAATACTACCAGAAATCATTTGATTATGAAGGAATACGGCCGTCATATTCAAAAAATGGTAGAGTACTTATTACAAATAACCGATAGAGAAGAAAGACAGCGCAATGCGTATGCCGTGATTGAACTAATGGGTTTTTTAAATCCTCATCTTAAAAATGTGGAGGACTTTCGCCATAAACTATGGGATCACCTTTTTTTAATTAGCGATTTTACCTTAGATGTGGATAGCCCCTATCCAATCCCTACCAGAGAAACATTAAAAGCAAAACCAGAAAGATTAAGATACCCTAAAAGATATCCGAAGTTTAATCATCTGGGAAAAAACATTGAAATTGTAATTGACAAAGCACTGAAAGAAGAAAATCCTGAAAAGAAGCAAGGTTTTGCAAATGCAATTGCCTATTACATGAAATTGACTTATAGTAACTGGCACAAGGAATTGGTACATGATGACAATATTCAAACTGAATTGAATAGCATTACCAACGGAGAACTCGAATTTAATAACAAACCATTTGTAAAACATAGAACTGATAACCGTCCTGAAAGAGACGATTATGGTGGTCGCGGCCAATATAGACAAAACTTCGGCAGTAGAGATGGCAGTAGAAGTGGTGGCGGAAGAGACGGTAGAAACAATCGTGGTGGTGCAGGCGGAGGAAGAGACAGCAGAAACAATAACCGAAATTTCAAAAAACGCTATTGATTATAGGAAAGTATTCAAACAAAAACCCTGATGTTATAATTGGCATCAGGGATTTTTATTTACGTTTGCTTTTAAATATTGATCAAGCAACCTATTTTAAAGATTAAAGAGAACTGTGTATGAGTATTTTTGAAGTAATTGGAGGAAAAAAACTTTCGGGTGAAATAACCCCTCAAGGAGCAAAAAATGAAGCATTGCAAATCATTAGTGCCGTTTTACTCACTGATGAAGAAGTCACTATTCATAATATTCCTGATATTATTGATGTTAACCTATTAATAGAATTATTAAAGGAAATTAATGTAAAAACCAATCGCATCGATAGGCACACTTGCAGCTTTCAGGCAAATGATATTGATGTTGATTATTTACAAAGTGATGCATTCCATAAAAAAAGCGGGCGCTTAAGAGGTTCTGTGATGCTTGCTGGGCCGCTATTGGCAAGATTTAAAAAAGCATATTTACCCAAACCAGGCGGAGATAAAATTGGTCGCCGCAAGTTGGATACACATATTATTGGGTTTCAAAAACTGGGCGCGTCTTATACTTATAATGACAATGCAAGTTTTTTTACACTTGAAGCGAAAGAATTAAAAGGTTGTTTTATTTTACTAGATGAGCCAAGTGTTACGGGCACCGCGAACATATTAATGGCTGCAGTATTGGCAAATGGTACAACGACCATTTACAATGCAGCTTGCGAGCCTTACGTGCAACAGCTATGTAAAATGCTCAACCGAATGGGCGCAAACATTGAGGGAGTTGGAAGCAACATGCTGATCATACATGGGGTGAAAAAACTACATGGAACTTCTCACACCATGCTTCCTGACATGATTGAAGTGGGTAGTTTTATTGGACTGGCTGCGATGACACAAAGCGAGATTACAATTAAAAATGCAGGAGTGAAAGACTTGGGAGTTATTCCGGAAAGATTTCAACAACTAGGAATTAAACTGAATATTATTGGAGATGACATACATATTCCTGCACAAGAATTATACGAAATACAAACTTTTCTTGAAGGAGGTATTCTTACCATGTATGATCATCCATGGCCAGGTTTAACACCCGATTTACTAAGTATTCTTTTGGTTACCGCAGTGCAAGCAAAGGGAAGCGTACTCATTCATCAAAAGATGTTTGAAAGTCGTTTGTTCTTTGTAGATAAATTGATTGAAATGGGAGCTCAGGTAATTTTATGTGATCCTCATAGAGCGGTTGTGGTAGGTATGGAGCGGGAGAAAAAACTTAGAGGAATTACGATGAGTTCGCCCGATATCAGGGCAGGTGTTGCCTTATTAATTGCAGCATTGAGTGCAGAAGGTAAAAGTGTCATTCAAAATATTGAGCAAATTGACAGAGGATACCAGTTTATTGATGAACGACTAATAAAACTAGGCGCCGCGATTAAAAGGATTTCCTAAAAATTAGCACAATCAAATCACTGTTCACCCTAATTATTTCATTTCTTTGCAAATGGCAAGTATTCATCAAAAAATATTAATCATTACAGCTCCATCTGGGGCGGGGAAAACGTCTATTACTCATTATCTAATGAAAGAGTTTCCCATGCTTGAATTTTCAATTTCAGCAACTACTAGGTCTATTAGAGGGAACGAGGAAAATGGGAAAGATTACTACTTCATCAGTATAGAAGAATTCAAACAAAAAATACAACACAAAGAATTTGCAGAATGGGAAATGGTGTATGAAGGAAAATACTATGGTACCCTAAAAACTGAAATGAAACGTATTTGGGCCAGTGAAAAAGTACCCGTACTAGACGTGGATGTGAAAGGTGCTATTCATGTGCAACAACAATACCCAGAAAACACGTTAAGTGTTTTTATTGAAGCGCCTTCGATTGAAGAATTAAAGAATCGCTTGTTGGCAAGAGGTACAGAAAACGAAGAGTCTATCAATGCAAGAATGAACAAAGCATCATACGAGATTTCTTTCAAGGACCAATTTGATAAAATAATTATCAATGATGATTTAGATACAGCCTGCAAAAAAGCAAAAGCACTTGTGACTGAATTTTTACAATCATAAGTGAAAGAAAAATTAAACTGATTTTATTATTTTTATACTATGGATTGGATTTCATTGTTAGCAATATTTATCTCTCTTATCTTAATTGGATTTCTCTCCGGAATTGAAATTGCATTTATTTCAGCGAATAAATTCTCCATAGAATTAAACAAGAAACAAGGAACCTTCAGCGGAAAAACATGGGGGCGTCTTTCAGATAATCCCACCAGATTTATTGGGACTGTATTGGTTGGATTGAATGTTGTACTAGTGATTTATGGGCTTTTAATTGGAGACATGCTATATCCAGTATGGAAATGGATTGAAGGAAAACTGCCCGACTCTGCGGTAGATTATTTAAAATTCATACGACTATTGATAGAGACCATCTTATCCACCTCTATTATATTGTTTGTAGAATTTTTAAGCAAAGCATTTTTTAAAGCAAGGAACAACACAATTTTAAGTATTCCTTTCATCAGCTATCTTGCTGCTTTTTTTTATTGGCTCTTTTCATCAGTGGCTACCTTATTTGTAAATTTAGCAGAGTGGATTCTTACATTCATTTTCAATGTAAAACTAAATAATAAAAAGGAAGCTTTCAGCAAAGTAGATCTTGAACATTTTGTGCAACAAAGTAAACATCACGATGAAGAAAGCAGTTCTGAAATTAATAAAGAATTTTTTGAAAATGCCCTTTCTCTCAGCGAAATTAAATTAAGAGAATGTCTCATACCAAGAAAGGAAATTGAAGGAGTTGAAAGCACGGTAGAAATTGAGAAAGTAAAAGCAAAGTTTATTGAAACGAAATTAAGCAAGCTGTTGGTGTATGAAAACAACATTGATACAATCCTTGGATATATCCATCATTTAGATATGTTTAAAAATCCTTCTTCAATTAAAGAAATTTTACACCCTATTCCAACAGTACCTGAAACCATGAGTGCTACTGACCTGATGAATAAGTTTAGCAAGGAAAGAAAAAGCATTGCTTGGGTAATAGATGAGTTTGGAGGGACCGCAGGGATTGTTACAATGGAAGATTTATTAGAAGAGATATTTGGTGAAATCGAAGACGAATATGATGGCGCAGAATCCTTAATAGACAAACAGCTTTCTCAAGATGAATTTATATTTAGCGGGAGACTGGAATTAGATTTCATATCTGAAAAATATCACTTAGCATTTAACGGAAACGAAGGAGCAGAAACACTTTCAGGATATATCATACAAAATCACGAAGATATTCCCAAACAAAAAGAACGCATCATCATAGGCAACTTTGAATTCGATATTCTCAACGTCAGCGACACCAGAATTGAAACAGTAAAAGTTAAAGTACTGAAATAATTATCTATAATGACCATTGTTGTTCAAATTGATTCGAGTAATGCTGCGAATGACATTAGAAGAGATTTTAATGAACGTTGTTTTATATTGTTAGCAAAGAAGAACCCCTCAGTGTCTTTTGTTTTTGTTTCAGACACCCCTTTTTTGAAATCTTTTGAAGCAATTCAAAATATCACCTATTTAACTATAGGCCCTAGATTAAGGAATTCTCTATTTAATCATTACTGGTATCAGCATAAGCTTTCCAAAATATTAAAAAAGCTGAATGCAAATTATTTTTTTAGCAGCACGAATCATTGCAACCATAAAACCAATACAGCTCAGGCAATATATTTAGAGACGCTTTTATCCTCAAGAGATAATAAGAAAAAAAATCTATTAAAAGCTTCTCATATTATTGTTCCAAATGACTACATTAAATTAAACGCTTCGCTATTAATGCCTGCTATTACTGAGAAGTTATTGGTGTGCTATTCTGGAATAGAAAAAAAAGTTGCCGCCGCAATTGAAATAAAAGAAAATATTAAAAAGACATACACAGGAGATAAGGATTTTTTCTTTTTCGATTTTGAAGACACAACAGATAAAAAGTTACTACTTGTACTGAAGGCTTTTTCTCTTTTTAAGAAATGGCAACAATCTAAAATGAAGTTACTACTGGCAGTAGATTCAATTAAAATACAATCTGTTGAAACAATATGTTCAAATTATAAATACAAAGAAGATGTTGTGATCGTTTCTAGCCAATCAAAAGAAACATTAGATTTCCTCATAGGGAGCGCTTACGCAAGTATTTTCATGCCGAATCAACATAAAATACCCCTAAATGTTCATACGGCGTTGTCGTATGAAGTGCCTGTGATTTTACCAGAAACAGCATTTTACAGAGCTAATTTTGGCGAAGCCATTTTATATTCTGAAGAAAATGAAACATCCATTTCCAATGGCATGATACTATTATATAAAGATGAACGAGCCCGAAACCAATTTATACAAAAAGGGAAAGAATTATCTGCAGATAGAACCTGGGAAAACTGTGCCCACTCTGTTTGGGAATCAATAATTAATAAAAAGAAAATATAAACACATTAACTTTGTAAATAAACAACACAAAAATGCAAAAATCAACCATCACAATAGACATCATCTTGGATCCAAATAAAATACCCGAACAAATTAATTGGGAAGCAAGCGACAGCAATGCCGAGATGAAACAAAAGGCCAAAGCAATGTGTTTGGCATTTTGGGATGGGGCAGATAAGTCTGCCTTGCGAATAGATTTATGGACAAAGGATATGATGGTAGATGAAATGGGTGATTTTTTTTATCAGATGATGATGACCATGGCAGATACTTTTCAAAGAGCAACAAAACAAGATGGGCTTACCGAAGAAATGAAAGTATTTGCAAAAGCCTTCTTTAAGAAATTCAGAGATGCACAAATCACAGAGCAGGCGGCTAATTAACTTAGTTACACATACATTATTTAATTAAATAAAAAGTTGAGATATGTCTTTAGAACAAACGATCATGACCGAAATGAAAGAGGCCATGAAATCAAAAAATGAAGCAGCCCTAAGAAGTCTTAGAGCGATTAAAGCAGAAATTATTAAAGCGAAAACGGATCCTGGGGCTGGAGGAGAAATTGATGAAGCAACCGAACAAAAGTTTCTTCAAAAAATGATGAAGCAAAGAAAAGATTCACTAGAAATATTTGAAAAACAAGGAAGAGAAGATTTAGCCGCTAAAGAAAGAGAGGAAATGTCAATCATCGAAAAATTTTTACCAAAACAACTTACTGAAGAGGAAATCAAAGAAGCATTAAATCTTATTATCAAAGAGATCGGCGCAAGTACTGCTGCAGACATGGGTAAAGTAATGGGAGTAGCTTCAAAGCAATTGGCCGGAAAAGCAGATGGAAAAACAATCAATGCAATAGTTAAGTTGCTGTTGGTTTAAAATATATCACCCTATGTTCATTGATATACTATTTGTTTTTTTAATGGCGCTTGCCATTTTCAAGGGACTGAGCAGAGGGTTCATTCTTTCTCTATTTTCCATTGTGGCATTTATTGTTGGTCTTGCGGCAGCATTAAAACTATCATCAGTCGTAGCCAATAGACTAGCCAACTATCAATATTTGAATAGCAAATGGATACCCTTTGTATCGTTTGTGTTGGTATTTATTGCAGTGGCTATTTTAGTAAAAATATTCGCCTCCGTTATTCAAAAATTTGCCGAAATATTGATGTTGGGCTGGCTCAATAAGCTCGCGGGGATTGTATTATTTGTCCTTTTGTATGGCATCATCTACAGTGTTTTTCTTTTTTACGGCACTCAATTACATATTATTCAAGAAGAGAGCATACAAACCTCTATGATATATCCATATGTATGTCCCTTAGCACCCAAAATAATGAATATAATAGGAAGCGTTATCCCGCTTTTTAAAGATATATTCGCACAGTTGGGCCATTTTTTTAATAGCTATAGCAATAAACTATAGCAATAATTTCAGCTATTGTTTGATTTGATGTATTTTTAACAATAGAGTACAGAGGGGCATTTCAACATTTTGTTACACAAATCTCATAAATAAACAAATGAGCTACGAAATAAAAGAAGACGGCAAATTTAAATTCATTGAGGAAGGAGAAGGCGAACCTTTAATGTTGTTGCATGGGCTATTTGGAGCACTCAGTAATTTTAAAGACCTAATTGAACATTTTCGTCATACACACAAAGTAATCGTACCTCTTTTACCTCTCTTAGATTTAGATCTTCTTCATACATCTGTTGGGGGGCTACAAAAGTATGTTCAGCGTTTTATTGAACATAGAGACTACAAGAATATTCATTTAATGGGAAATTCATTGGGAGGACATGTAGCCTTAGTGTATGCTCTAAAAAAACCCGAAAGAATTAAATCGCTTATTCTAACTGGAAGCTCAGGCTTATTCGAAAATGGTATGGGTGATTCGTATCCTAAAAGAGGCGACAAAGAATATATCCGAAATAAAACATCCCTGACATTTTACAATCCAGCATTGGCAACAGATGAGTTGGTAGAGGAGGTTTTTGAAATTACCAACAACAGAATGAAAGTGATAAAAATTATTGCATTAGCAAAAAGCGCCATTCGCAATAATCTTGGTAATGAACTAAATCAAATTAATCTGCCCACTTGCTTAATTTGGGGGAACAACGACACGATTACTCCTCCCTTTGTTGGAGAAGAGTTTCATAAACTACTACAAAATAGCGAGTTGCATTTTATCGATAAATGTGGGCACGCCCCCATGATGGAAGTACCTGAAGAATTTAATAAAATTCTTGAAGGATTTTTATCAAAATTGAAATCATAGTAACGAGGGTTTAACAATTTATTTGTTTGAATTTGCAAACAACACCCTATTTTACAGTATCAATTTCTGCACAAACTAATTGTTCATCTAATGCTGACAGCTGCACTCGTCATTAATAATATTCCTCAACTCCAGCTTCAAGATTCTGTTGGCAAGGCGCGTCAAATAATTAATGATTATAAACTAACTCATCTTCCTGTAGTAATAGACCATAAATACCTTGGTTTATTAAGCGAAGACGACTTATTAGATGTTGAAGATGAAAAATTACCAATAGAAATAATTCAAGATAGTTTTCTCAAAGCATTTGTGCTAGACGATGTTCATTTTCTAAATGCAGTAAATACAAGTAATCAATTTGAAACAAATATTGTGCCTGTAGTAAATAAGGAAAATGAATTTGTAGGTGTTATTGTTACAGCAGATCTTTTAAAGGCAATGGGTGATTTTTCAGGCGCAAATGAAATTGGAGGAATCATCGTATTGGAAATGAAGAGAATTCAATTTGCTATTTCCGAAATTAGTCGAATAGTAGAAAGCAATGATTGTACTGTACTTCACCTCAATACCACCATTGATCCTTTAACCGGCATGCTTAGAGTTACTTTACATATCAACAAAAAGGAAGTCAGCGCTGTTGTTTCTACATTTGAAAGATATGATTATACGGTTTTGTATCACTTTGGAGTTGAACATTACGAAAACGAATTAGACAACAACTACAAGCATCTTATGAATTATTTAAACTTGTAGCGCATTGATTTCACTAATAAAACATTTGAAGCACTTTCTTATATTATTAGGATTATTGAGTTTTTTTCAGTCGTCTGCGCAGGAGATAAAATCCTACCCGGGATTTTATGATGAAATGAATAATAAAATCTCAGTTGACTCTTCTGCGAAATTGCTTATTAATAAGATTAATATTATCGGGAACAACAAAACAAAGGATTATATCATTCTTAGGGAAATGAAGATCAAGAAAGGCGATTCTATTATTGCCGCCAATCTGTTCGAGGCCATAGAAGAGTCACACAACTTAATTTACAACACATCACTTTTTTCAGAAGTAGCTATAGAGCCGGTTTTAACCACTGCCTTTACGCTCACTTTAAATATTATTCTTAAAGAACGCTGGTACATATATCCAACTCCTCAATTTAAACTAGTAGATCGTAATTTTAATGAATGGTGGAAGACTTATAATGCTGATTTTAATCGCGTTATTTATGGAGCAAAGTTTTTACACTATAATATTAGTGGGCGCGGAGATCAGTTGCGTATTTTCCTCCAAAATGGTTACGCAAGAAATTTTTCCATTAGCTATTCATCTCCCTATAGCAATAAACGACTCGACGAGGGCTATTCAATAGGATTTAATTTAACCCAAAATAGAGAGTTCCCTTACAAAACTTCTTATAATAATGGATTGCTACTTTATAAAAAAAGCAATTTTGAAAGAGACGGGGTTTTAATCAACGCTACCTACATATCTCGAAAAGGCTATTTTAAGAAACACTATTTTTCTTTTCTATTCAATTACATCAAAGTAAATGACAGTGTACTAACTTCCCCATACAACCCACATTATTTAAATTCTACAAAATCAAGCATTTCATTTCCCGACCTGATCTATACTTATTCGTACAACAATACCAATAAAGTTGATTTTCCACTAAAAGGCAAATCTTACTCTTTTTCAATTGTAAAGCGAGGATTGGGATTAAGCGACGGTATTAACATGTTTGCTTTTGATGCAACTTTTAAAAAATATTTTACACTACGAAATCACTTTTATACGAATATTCAACTCTTTACGAAAGTTAAGCTTCCTTTTAAGCAGCCTTATATCAATCAACGCTCTTTAGGGTATGGTAATTTTTATTTAAGAGGGTTAGAGTATTATGTAATTGATGGAGTTGCTGCAGCATTATCAAAGTACACAATCAGCAAAAAAATAGTTTCGTTTAAAATACCCGTTCCATTTAATATCAAGGCCATACCATATATCCCTTTTTCGTTTTATGCAAAAACTTTTGCAGATGCAGGCTTTAGTTACAATAGCAAAGAATATGATACAAGATTAAACAATACACTACTGTATACTGGAGGAATTGGCATTGATATGCTTACCTTATACGATATAAACATAAATCTTGAATATAGTTTCAATCAATTAAGGGAAAAGGGATTATTTTTACATGTGAAAGGCAGTTTATAATAACCTTGAATTGTACAAAAATGAAAATAGCTATTTATAGTAGGGGAATAGAAAACGATCAACTTAAAGATCTTAATCTGCTTTTAGAAGAGCTTGCCCATAATAATATCGAACCGGTGTTTTTTCAAGACTTCTTTAACCAATTTTATTCTGCTATTAACATTGAAACAAAATATTCTACTTTTAATTCTAGTAGTGATTTAGACGACAGTATTGACTGTATCATTAGTTTGGGTGGAGACGGAACATTGCTCGATACCGTTACCCTCGTAAAAGATTCCGGTATTCCCGTTTTAGGAATCAATTATGGAAGATTAGGCTTTTTAGCTAATATAGGAAAAGAAGAAATTGGTTTAGTAATTAGTGCTATTGCAAATAGAGAATATGTGTTAGACAAAAGATCACTCATTCATCTTGATGCAAATGTTCCGCTCTTTGGAGAAACACCCTATGCGTTAAATGAATTCTCATTACATAAGAAAGACAGCTCACCAATGATTAAGATTCATACTTATCTTAATGGAGAGTTTTTAAATACATATTGGGCAGATGGATTGATTGTAGCAACCCCCACCGGATCAACTGGATATTCTCTGAGCTGCAATGGACCAGTCGTTTTCCCCGATAGTAGCAGCTTTGTAATTACTCCCGTTGCGCCGCATAACTTAAATGTTCGTCCAATCATTGTGCCAGACAATACAATTATTTCTTTCGAAATAGAAGGACGTACAGATGGATTTCTTTGTACGCTAGATAGCAGAAGGGAACTTGTTACCAAAGAAATTCAACTAGCAGTTAAAAAGGAAGAATTTTCAATCAACCTGATAAGAATGAATGAAAATAATTTTCTTCAAACACTTAGAAACAAACTTAGTTGGGGATTAGATAAAAGAAACTAATCAGTTTAATTTACCATGACTAATAAATCAAAAAAAATAAGACTGATTTTTATATTCTATTGGTTTTTGCTTACCTACATTATCGCAGCGCTCATCTGGTGGTATATTGCGCTTTCCTCTCAAAACAATCAAATGGCTGAATATAAAATTCATCTATTAAACAAAACAAACAAAGAATACAATTTACAATATGAATCTATCTTACAAGAAGAAATACGAAAAACAAAGCAATATATAGGCGAAGGCACGATATTCTTTCTTCTGATTGTAGCAGGGGCAGTTTTTCTATATAATGCTATTAGAAAACAATTGAAGATAAGTCTGCAGCAACAGAACTTTATGATGGCTATTACACATGAACTAAAAACCCCTATAGCCATAGCAAAATTGAATTTAGAAACACTTCAAAAAAGAAAGCTAAATGAAATTCAGCAAGAAACACTGCTCACTAATACCTTACAGGAAGCCAATCGGATGAATACGCTTTGCAACAACTTGCTGTTGTCTTCACAAATTGAAGGAGACGGGTATAGAATTACCAAAGAAAATATTGATTTAAGTAATTTATTACAACATTGCGTTACAGATTTTAAAATAAGATATCAAAGCAAAATAATTCAAACAGAAATTGAGCAAGATGTTTATGTGTCGGGGGATACTTTTATGTTGCAAATAGCCATCAGCAACCTGATTGAAAACGCAATTAAATACGCCCCAAAAGAAACAGCAATAAAAGCTACTTTAAAAGTAAATAACAATAATGCGAACCTGTCTATTATAGATGAAGGGCATGGAATACACGACAGTGAGAAGAAAGAGGTTTTTAAAAAGTTTTACCGATTGGGAACAGATGCAACTAAAAAAGCAAAAGGAACTGGATTGGGACTGTTTCTTGTTGACAAAATCGTTTCGGCCCACAATGGAAAGGTAAGTGTAATTAATAATAGTCCAACTGGATCAATATTTGTTATTCAATTGAAACAGCTTGCTTAAAGTATTATGATAAAGAAAAAATATTCTATCCTACTAGTAGAAGATGAAGAAAATCTACAAGAAGCACTCAAACTAAATCTAGAGCTGGAAGACTATGAAGTTAGAAGTAGTTATGATGGCGCAAATGCTTTAAAACTTGTTCATCAAGAACATTTTGATCTAATAATATTAGATGTAATGCTTCCAGAAGTTGATGGAATTACTGTTTGCGAAACCATTAGACTGCAAAACATTGCTATTCCCATTTTGATGCTCAGCGCAAAAAATACTAGTGCCGACAGAGTTTTGGGATTAAAAAAAGGAGCCGATGACTATTTAACAAAGCCTTTTAATCTCGAAGAACTATTACTGCGGGTAGCGAATTTGATAAAGAAAAATGAACAACTTACCTTAAAATCAGCAATCCCAGATTTATATGAATTCGGAAAAAATAAAATTGATTTCAAAGGATTGGAATGCTTTAATAAAAAAGGAGACAAAATAAACTTGACTAAAAGAGAAGGGATGTTACTAAAACTTTTAATAGAAAATAAAAACGAAGTAGTAACAAGAGAAATAATATTACAAAAAGTATGGGGATATAATGTTTACCCCACTACTAGAACAATTGACAACTTCATCTTATCATTTAGAAAATATTTTGAAGAAGATAGCAAACACCCTGTTTATTTTCATTCAATAAGAGGTATAGGATATAAATTTACCGCTTCCTAGATCCAATGATTACAAATCACCTAACATAGGGCGAATGACAATATCTTCTACTACTGCTTGAGAGGACAATTTAGTAGCGGAGAAAATCATTTCGGCAATGTCGGACGGCTCCATCATTCTCTTCGTTGAATTATCAAAATTACCCCAGGAATCAGTAATCACAGCACCAGGAAAGACCCCTGTAACTTTTATATTGTGTTGCATTAGTTCTAATCGAAGGTTTTGATTGAAACCATTTAAGGCAAACTTACTAATGCCATAACTTCCTCCTCCTTCATAGCCCTTTAACGATGCAATAGAGCACATGTTAAAAATATGACCGCTCTCATTTTTAATCATACTAGGGAGGAGCTTTCTAGTCAAATAATACGCACTAAAGAGATTTATATTCAACGCTTTTTCTAAATTACCCTCTACCTCATCCATGACTTTGCCAGGCAAATAAGTCCCCACGTTATTGACTACGATATTAGGCACTCCTATTTTTAAACAAAAACTTGCAAAATCTTCTACTTGAGCCTTTATTGAAAGGTCTGCTTGATACGAATGAATAACAACGGAAGGATAAAGTTCATGAATCTCTACGATGGCTTTTTGAAGCATGTCGTTGTTTCTTGCACATAAAAAAAGAGTTGCTCCTGATTCAGCAAATTTTAATGCAATGGCTTTCCCAATTCCTTTGCTTGCTCCGGTAATAATAACATTCATATAATAAATTTAAAATTGTAATATGAGTATCTTTGATATTCATTGTAAAGATAATCATCGTTCAATTATAAAATAAACGAATTGGCACGCACATATAAACATCTTTTTTTTGATTTGGATCATACCCTTTGGGATTTTGATTCTAATGCAAAGAATGCAATAACAGACCTTTATAGTGAGTTTGAGCTGCATACTACCGTAACAGATGACTTTGAAGAATTTTATAGTAAATACACATTCCATAATAAAATATTATGGGAGCGCTACCAGAAAGGATTTATTACTGTTGATGATTTGAAATGGAAAAGAATGTCTCGAACACTTCTTGAGTATAAAATAGGAAACGAAATGTTAGCAAAGGCCCTAAGTGTAAGATTCTTAGAGATTCTTCCAACCAAAAAAGCAATGTTTCCACATACGGAAGAAATACTCAACTATCTAAAAGAAAAAGAATATGCGCTACATTTAATAACCAATGGATTCGAAAAAACACAATGGCAGAAATTACGCAATAGTAAAATAGATCATTTTTTTACTGAAGTGATTACCTCAGAAGCTAGCAATGCCGCAAAGCCCGATAAGGAGATTTTTGAATTCGCTCTTCAAAAAGCCAATGCTAGTATAATTGATTCAATCATGATAGGCGATAATGTAGAAGCAGATATTCAAGGTGCCATTAATATGGGCATGGACAATGTTTTCGTAAATCATATTAATGCTACTACATCAATCAATCCAACTTATACTATTACTCACTTGAAGGAATTGGAAAATATTTTTTAAAAAAAGACATAAAAAAAACCTCCTAAAATTAGGAGGTTAATAAGTTGAATTAAAAAGAATTACATTTCTGCAGTCTTTTTATCCTTACTACAAGCTTTTGCTTTTTGACAGCAAGACTTTCCTTTAGCACATTTTTTCTTTTTTCCTTTGTCTGTATTAGCAAAAGAAATACCACTAACAAGCAAAGCAGCTGTTGCAAATAATAATACTTTTTTCATTGTTAAGATTTTAAATTGATTAATTATAGTGAAATTACGAATAAAAAATTATTAATAAAAAGGATAAATTGTTAAATCGCCGAAAGTCATCGCTAGATATTGGCTATCACCGTCACCCCGCCCTGTACCACTTCATTAAGCCCTACATTCAGTTTGGTGCCAATAGGCAATAAAAGGTCTACTCTACTGCCAAATTTTATAAACCCTAACTCTTCTCCCTGTTTTACCTGTTGGCCAACCTGCAAATAATTAACAATTCTTTTAGCAACGGCACCTGCAATTTGCTTTACCAATATTTGGGTGTTGCCTTTTTTTAGCACCACGGAATGACGTTCGTTTTCTGTAGAAGATTTAGGATTCCATGCTACGAGATATTTCCCTTTGTGATACTGATTATAAATTACTTCACCACTAATAGGATTACGATTAACATGCACATTAGCAGGACTCATAAAAATCGAAACCTGTAATCTCTTTTCTTTAAAATATTCCTCATCAATTGTTTCTTCTATTACTACCACTTTTCCATCTGCAGGCGCAATAATAAAATTTTCATTCACCGTTAAAGTACGAGCAGGAATTCTAAAAAAAGAAATAATAAATAATAGAAATATAAACGAAATCAAAAGGACTGACAAGCAAAGCCATAAAAAATCGCCCTTAAAGAGCCATAAAAATAACATATTAAGCACCCCTACAAATAATGTGGTGGCTGCAATTGTTTTGTATCCTTCCCGATGAATAGTCATGCTGTTTAAATTGAGCGACAAATGTACAAACACAAGCGCATTAAAAAATAAGTATTAGAAATTTAATTTAATATACAGCCACACAAATGGGGTCGCCATAAGCAAAGAATCGAATCGATCAAGAAATCCGCCATGGCCTGGCATAAAACTACCACTGTCTTTAATGTTTGCTAATCGCTTTAATTTACTTTCAAATAAATCTCCTATTGTTCCAGCAACACCACAAATAGCAGCAATCATTACCCAGTGATTCCAATGAATTGTTTTTGTATAAGCAATAGATGTTGCTAAAAAATAAATAGCTACCACACAGAGTATTACCCCGCCAATAGTACCTTCCCACGTTTTTTTAGGAGAAATAGATGAAAAGGGTGTTTTGCCAATTAACGACCCAACAATATATGCCATGGTATCATTAATCCATATTGAAAAAATAATTGCACAAGGCAAAATAGGAGAATATGAATCAATAGCATTTTCAGATACGACAGATTGATGCAAATAAAATAATCCATTCATACCTAAATCAATCAATAGCATCAATGGCAAGATGATATACCCAAAAGCCAAGGGAAGAAAGTAAAAGTATTTATCTCCATTTATGAGTCTCGCTATTTTGCTAAATTCATATACACATCCCAGCATAATAATTGAAAACAATGCCAGGTAAGTATAGCCATTTACCAACAATCCAGTAAGCATCACCGTTGCAAAAATCAAGGCGGTGAAAGATCTCGTTTTCAATGTTTCAAGATGAATAGACACAATTAATATTTTTAGTTAAGCGAGTGGGTTGCCTATATTTTCATTTACAAGCAATGCTTGTTCACGAGCATAGATTTTCATTTTATTATCTTCAGAATAACGATGCAGATATTTGAATAGCATAACCAAAACTGCCACGGCTAAAAAGCCAACCCACCAATCTACCTTAGGGTCTAGTTTACTGATATCGATGCTTTCTTTTTTACCACTTAAAACAAACATTTGTATTACAGCAATGGCGTTGTTTAAAAAATGAGCAATGATATTTACCCATATATTTTTAGTTTTATAATACATCAAGCCCAATACAAATCCTAATATCGCCCTACTTAAAAAAAGATAAATAGACATATGTATAAAACTAAAAAACAAAGAAGTAAAAATAATCGCGAGCAATGGCATCTTCCACCATTTAACTAATAAAGTTTGTATGGCTCCCCTAAAAAAAAGCTCTTCAAACATGGCAGGGAAAAAAGCCATAATAAATATGGCTAAAATAAATTCGGGCCAGCTTTTTAAATTACTTAATAATAATACCTGTTCATTATAAGTAGCCTCAAGATTTTTAGCCATACTATCTAATGAAGGCATATAAGCTATTGCTTTTTTTGTTAGTTCCTCCAAAGGCATCGCCATTATATTAGCCATAAAAATGATCAGAAAACCAATCATTATCTGAGGCAGATTGATGTGCTTATTAAACCCCAACCAAAAAGGATTTCTTCCATTACATACCCAAGAATACAATACAGCAGGTATAAACATAATACATAAGGTTCCAATAACTTGGAGGATACGGGATACGCCAACGTTTTTAGGATCTTTGAGCGCTTCAATCATCGCCGTTCCTATTTGAGAAAAAGACGTGCCAGCAGGCACAATATAAAAGCCGATTAACAATTGAATAAAGCCTGTCAACATTAGACCTACACCCAAAAAAAGAAGAAGCATTCCTAATTGGCCAAGCCCTGAGAAACCTTTATTGCTTTTATATTGCATACGACGAGTATTAATTGTAAATTTGCCCCTGCAATATACTAAAGAATGCTATGGCCAAAATAGGCAATATCGAATTACCCGAATTTCCACTTCTACTAGCTCCCATGGAAGATGTGAGTGATCCTCCATTTAGATCAGTGTGCAAAGACAATGGTGCCGATATTATGTACAGCGAATTCATTAGTAGCGAAGGATTGATAAGAGATGCCATCAAAAGCAAACAGAAATTAGATTTTAGTGAAGAGGAAAGACCTTTTGGTATTCAGATATTTGGAGGAGATGAAGATGCAATGGCAATGAGTGCAAGAATTTGCGAAACCGTTAACCCCGACTTAGTAGATATTAATTTTGGTTGTCCGGTTAAAAAAGTTGTAAGCAAAGGGGCTGGAGCAGGTGTATTAAAAGACATTGATTTAATGATTCGCTTAACAGAAGCAGTAGTGAAAAGCACGGCCCTTCCCGTAACAGTAAAAACAAGGTTGGGATGGGATGACAATACAAAAAACATAGAAGAAGTAGCTGAAAGACTGCAAGATGTAGGCGTTAAAGCATTGTCTATTCATGGAAGAACAAGAGCGCAATTATATAAAGGAGAGGCAGATTGGACACTTATAGGAAAAGTAAAAAACAATCCGCGGATACATATTCCAATATTCGGAAATGGGGATATCGATAGCGCCCAGAAAGCTTTTGAATATAAAAACAGATATGGTATAGATGGAATAATGATTGGGCGAGCAGCAATTGGATACCCTTGGATATTTAGAGAAATAAAAGCTTACCTAAAAGACAAAACCATTCTTTCTTCTCCTACTTTAGAAGAAAGAATTGCTGTTTGTAAAAAGCATTTGCATAAATCAATTGACTGGAAAGGGCCTGTTGTTGGAATTAATGAAATGCGCAGACATTACACAAATTACTTGAAAGGATTACCTGGTATAAAAGAATTTAGGTATAAACTAGTTACACTTACTACTCCCGAATCAATTGTAGAAGTATTAGATCAAATCAGCGAACATTACAAGGAGTACCAATTTCAACATACTCCGATTGAAATTATTGATTACCACCAGAAATGTCCGTTGTAAATACTTAACCGATTGAATAGATTTGTCACTAATCAATGCCGAGGGCTTTTTTCATTTCATTTCCCAATGGTGGTACCGATGAATCGAAAAAGTGAGTAAGGACACCATTTTCATTGACAATATATTTACAAAAATTCCAAGTAGGCGACTGATTATTCCATCCATTTAGATTTTTATCACTAAGCCATTTATAGATTTCTTGTTGATTATTATTCTTAACTACAACGTCCTTTGTGGCAATGGGGAAAGTGACTCCATAATTTTTTTTTACAAAAAGAGGCAATGGCTTCGTTGCTTCCCTTTTCCTGTTGTTGAAAATCATTTGCAGGAAATCCAATCACAATAATCTTGTCATTATATTGCTGAGATAATTTTTGTAAACCTTCATATTGTGCAGTAAAACCACAATCAGAGGCGGTATTGACTAACACCACTTTTTTACCTTTAGTAGAAGACATTTTAAAATCAGTACTGTCATTTAGTTTGATCTCTAATGAATAGAAGTCAACCATTGGCTTCTGCTGCGCCGTATTTGTTGCTGATTTCTTTTTGCCCACTTTCATAATAATAGGATAAAAAGCTTTTAATATTTTTTGTCTAGTTGTCATTTGTTTTGAATTTTTATTAGCAATGGCTACATATACGATAGCGCCCGACAATAGGACACATAACACAATAATTGTTTTCATTTTCCAATTGTATTTTAATGAATTCATGTTACCGAATAAATTTTTTAAAAAGCCCTAGTTTTCCTTTGAATGGTGGATATTTCATAGAAGGGTCAAACCAAGTAGGTGTTTTAAGAATTGATTTTTTATGACTGAAGGTATCAAAACTAAACTTCCCTTGATATTGTCCTATTCCACTGAATCCCCTTCCTCCAAATGGTAAATTATGATTGGTAAGATGCCAACTTGCATTATTGATGCACCCACCCCCAAACGACACTTGCTCCATCCATTCGGATTCCTTTTTTGGAGAGGAGGTAAAAACATATAAAGCCAAAGGATTTTTATTTTTTGAAATAATCTCAATAGCCTCTTCGTGATTGTTAAAAGTTAGGATAGGAAGGATTGGGCCAAATATTTCTTCCTTCATGATAGGGCTTTCTATATCTACCTTATCCATTAACGTGGGTTCAATAAATAAATTTTCTCTATTGCTTGCGCCTCCATAAACGATAGTGCCGTCATCTAAATATTTAATAATTCTATCAAATTGTTTTTCGTTAATAATTTTACCATAATGCTCAACGGAAGACGCTTCATCTGTAAAGAATTTTTTAATAGTGGTAATCAGCGCTTCAACCACTTGCGCTTTAATAGAATGATTCACTAATAAATAATCTGGAGCCACACACATTTGTCCAACATTAGAAAATTTAGTTACTACAATTCTTTTTGCAGCCACTGTAATATCAGCATCGGCTTCAATAATACAAGGGCTTTTCCCTCCTAGTTC
>CANJJU010000004.1 GCA_947474815.1 Chitinophagaceae bacterium
GAATTATTTTACAAACACTAATATTTTTAGTATTTTTTGCTAAGTTTTTTATACAAGAATGGAGAAGAAAAAAACGGGAGAGAGTTAATATTATTGTAACTTATTGAAAATCAATGCCCTATTTAATAATCGACTGAAATACAGATTCGTTTATTTTGACAGGATATTTTTTTCTTAATTCATTCAGCCACTTATTTTCAATAACTGTTTGATAGTCGTTGATAACAGCTCCTCTTGAGTTTTCAAAATCACGTAATTCACCAGCACTATATATAGTATCGTATCTTATAAATGATACAGTGCCGTCTTCATTTTTAGTTATTGAAGAAAACTGACCCGGTGTTGGATTGTCAATGCTATTTAGTTGAGCCAACTCAAATCGTCCACTATCTGCTTGTAGCTCATTTTGTTTTGTTTCAATAAGTGATCTCCAGTTTATTCCAGCTTTTAAATTTTGGATGGTTTCTTGAGCAAGTTTTTCTGAACTACAAGTCATTAATAAAACATCTGCACTTGATAGCCATTTATATTGCTGCCTGTGAGTATTAAAATATTGTCTTAGTCCTACAGAATCAACAGCAGCTTGTGACCATACTTTCTTTTCCATTATTTCAAAAAGCATGTTACCTTCTTTGAATTCCTGTATCTGATATTTAAAATCAGCATTGGTTTCTGCTAAATGTTTTCGATAGTAATCTAGTGCAGCAGCCGATTTATATTTTTCCCAAAGCACCACGCTGGTTTCGTTTTTATATAATTCACTATTAGAAGTGTAATCACGCACAAATCCAAGCCAGTCGCTTCCGGTTAATTTTCCTTTCTTGAATTGGATGATTGTTTTACTACTAATTGGAAGCACAGAAAAATCATACTCAGCAGCATGTTGTTTAATGCTATCTGCACTACTAAATAAATCAGGCTCATTTACAGTTGAAAAAATGCGAAACCCTGTTTTTACTTTGATGTCTCGTGCAAATTTTTCTTTACTGATATTAATTCTTTCGTCTTGGGAAATTTTTTGCTTTAGTTCAAATTGTAATGCGTCGTCTGTTTTATTTGTAGAGGTGGGCGTAACAGCTATTCGCTTTACGATGTGTATACCAAAATCAGTTATAAACGGCGAAGACACTTCTCCGTCAGAAGATAGTTTAAATACTTGCTTTTCGAATGAATACTGAAACCTACCAGTACTAAACTCAGGTATTTCTCCTTTATTTAAATACGTTAGTTTATCATCGCTGTATTCACGTGCTAAAGAAGAAAATTCTGCTCCTTGTTTTAACAACTGATAAACAGAGTCTGCTTTCTTTTGTATTGATTTTTTTATTTGGTTGTCTGCATTGGGAGGAAACGAAAATAAAATCTGAGCTATCTTCCATTTACCTATACTTTTTCTTTGGTCAATTACTTTAAAAAGATGCCAGAGTTTTTTAGAACGATATGGCTTGGAGGTTTCGCCTACCCTTAATCCATATACAATGTTTTCATATTGATAGGGCAAAGAAAATGCTGTTATAAATCCAATATCCGAAAATTTCACATGGCAGGCTGTTGCAATAGAATCGTAATTAATATTGCCAGTCGAAAGTTTTTGAAAAGCCGCTTGAATATTTTTTATGCTTTGTAACGTGTCTTTAGAATCAACTATTATTGAAAAGTGCAACACATGTCTGTCTTCTTGAATACGCTGAAAAGCTTCGTTATATAAAGCATTGAAAGATGCCTCATCTTTTAAATAATTCTCTTCTATCTGACGACGAAAGTTATTTATATCTTCTTTAAGTTGTGCAGAGGTATCAAGCCCACTCTCTATAGCAGCCTTTACTTTTAATTTGAAATTGGTATATAAAGTAACATACTCACGCAATTGCTGCTCTTTGTTTCCTTCTGTGGTTTTATTTTTATCATATGCTTTTAGAAACTCTTCTTTTGAAATAGAATTATTTCCATACGAAATGAGTGTTTGGGAGTTTGCACAAAAAGTAATAACTATAGTAAATAGTAAAAAAGTGATTTTCTTCATGTACAACAGGTTTGATAAACTTAGCTCTTATTGTTTTTTAGTTTTGTTTGAAGAAGATCATCGAATTGTTTCCAGGTAAGTTTTTTTCCTATGATTCTTTTTTCTTTGTCAAGCAAAAAAAGTGTGGGTGTTTGAATAACATCATACAACTGACGGAAACTAGGCTTTTGTGCATCGGTGGTGGCTTTTTCCATTTCCTTGGTTGCATAAACATTGGTCCAGCTACCAATATGATTTTCTTGAATATATTTTACCCAATCTGCTTTTTTATCAGGCTCTGAAAGGACTGCATAAATTTTCAATCCTTTAGCTTTCCAGGAGGCCCTGTAAATAGAATCTATTCTTGGAACCTCTTCTTTACAGTGCCCACAAGCAGGGTCCCAAAATATTACAAGTGTGAATTCGGCCTTTAAATCATATAAAGAAATTGTTTTACCAGTGGAATCAATCATCTCTAAATTAGCCGCCTTCTCGCCCAACAAATTACTCATTTGCATATACGCTCTTCTCGAAATGGTTTCCATTTGCTTTTCATTGAGCCAAGTGCTAACCCCTTTGCTATGGTATTTATTAAACAGGTGAACAAAAATGGCATCTTGTCCCATGTATTTAGGATTGATGTACTCATCCGTCAGCCAGTTTATTAAAAACTTATACATCTCGGGCGCTGTTCTTGCTAATAATAATTTATAATCTAAGTCTTTAATGATACTGTCAGGCGCCTGTGGCATTACTTCTCTATAATAGCGTTCTAGTTTTGGTAAAAAGAAGGGAGTGCGAATAATTCGATCATCCATAAACGTTATACCATCCCAATAATGCGCTTTGTAATAATTATAATTATCCAACGTATCCCTACGTGTCATTGGTTTTTTGATAATAATTTCTGGGTCTTTCATGGCATTCAAGAAAAGCGTCATCATTGAAGTTGGATGAGTGGATATAATCCCTTCTCTGTAGTCATTTAGCTCTTTATTATACTTGTTATAGTTTTCTAGATGCAATAAGGAGTCTTTTGAATTTGTTGATGCATTATATGCCAGTCTTTCTTTTTGCATCTGACCGCCTTTTGCATTTACCACTTGTTGATACTGCTGAAAAAGAATATTTTCTTTAGATCCTTTTATGACAACATTTAATAAATTAGACGAATCCGCATTGATAGAAATGTTTTGCTCTTTGTCAATAAAAAAATCTACACTTAAGTTCTTGCCTGGAAAAACAATAGAATAAATACCCCCGGGAAGCTTTCTGTCTCCTTTAAATATCGCTTCTCCCTTATTATTAATAAAGGTGGAATCTTCGATATTCATATTTTTTCCCATGTGATAAGTCAAGTAGGCTAACCCCGATTTATAACTCGGTGTTTGTAGGGTTACCATAAATCCCTGACCATTGGAACAAGTAAATGCCACTAGCAAAATAATAAAAAAGAGTAACTGTTTTTTCATAGCTTAAAAATGTAAACAAATGTATTTAAAATAGTGGGGTTGATAAAAAATATCCGCCTCCGCCACACTAAAATTACAAATCATTAACAATTGACTTTTCTTATTTTAAAGGTTAATTTTGTGCTGTGAGAAAAAAACAAAAAAATCCGCTGTTAGAAAATATCTTGATTACAGATTATGCAGCTGAAGGAAAGGCGCTGGTTCGCCACGATGGAAAAGTAATCTTTGTATCAGGAGCTGTTCCCGGCGATACAGTTAATATTCAACTCGTTAAAAATAAAAAGGATTGGGCCGAAGGGCGCGCCGTGAAAATTGTTCATCCAGCCGCTGATCGATTGGAAGCTTTTTGTAAGCACTTTGGAACATGTGGAGGCTGTAAGTGGCAAATGCTTCCTTATGATAAACAGTTGCAATTCAAACAACAAGAGGTTGAGCAAAACCTTAAACGAATTGGTAAATTGGAGCTTCCAACAATTTTGCCAATAGTGGGCTCCGATGCAACCACTCAATATAGAAATAAACTAGAATTCACCTTTAGCAATAAACGCTTTTTAACAAACGAGGAAATCAATGTAGAAGGTGTTGTTATTCAACAAGACGCTTTAGGATATCATGTTCCTAGAATATTTGATAAGGTGATCGATATTTTTGAGTGTCACTTAATGGACCCGGTTAACAATTCGATTAGAAACACCATAAGAGATTTTGCAAAAGCAAAGAGTTTTTCTTTCTATGATATAAAAGAACACACTGGGTGGCTAAGGAATATTATTGTAAGATACTGCACCACTGGCGAGCTAATGATTAATATTTGTCTAAATTATGAAGACGAACAAAATAGAAAATTATTATTAGATCACTTGCTCCAACAGGTGCCCTCAATTACTACTTTATTGTATACCATTAATCCGAAATGGAATGATAGCATTTACGATCTAACGCCACAAGTATATCACGGTAAAGGTTACCTGACAGAAAAACTAGATGAGTTTGAATTTATTATTAGTCCAAAGTCTTTTTTTCAAACCAATACAAAACAAGCAGAAAAACTATACACTATCACGCGCGATTTCGCCGGACTCACGGGAAAAGAAATTGTATACGATCTCTATTGTGGTACGGGAAGCATTGGAATATTTGTAAGCAAGCTGGCTAAAAAAATAATCGGAGTGGAAGTGATTGAAGAGGCGATTGAAGATGCAAAGAAAAATGCAGCACTCAATCATATTGAACATGCTCATTTCGTAGCAGGGGATGTGATTAAAATTTGTAATGATGATTTTTTTACTCAGCACGGAAGACCCGATGTGGTTATCACTGACCCGCCCAGAGCGGGTATGCATGAAAAGCTTGTATTAAAACTACTTGAAATGGAAGCGCCGAAAATTGTATATGTAAGCTGTAATACGGCTACACAAGCAAGAGACCTTGCACTACTTTCAGAAAAGTATATGGTAGAAAAAGTACAGCCAGTAGACATGTTTCCCCATACACATCATATAGAATGTGTGGTGTTGCTTAGATTAAAAACAACGATTAACGCCTAACTTTATACTATGGAATTTAGAAATCGATTTGGAGACACTTCTCCCATTGTACTAAATCTGATTATTATTAACGCATTGGCATTTTTTGCACAAACTGCTTTTGGTGGATTATCAGATTTCAATAGCGTGAATGATTTGTTTGCATTACATCATTACAAATCCGAAATGTTCAGACCATACCAACTCGTTACGCATATGTTTATGCATGGAAGCTTCTTTCATTTGTTGTTTAATATGCTTGGGTTGTGGATGTTTGGAAATATTCTTGAAAAAGTTTGGGGGTCTAAAAGATTTCTTACTTTTTTCCTGATATGTGGAATCGCTGCAGGAATAGCTCAAATGATTAATTATTCAGTTGATTATTATCAAGTAGATCATGCCTTACTAGATGCGTCTACCATGATACAATATCAAGAAGCAATGCGCTTAAACTGTACAATTGGCGCCTCTGGAGCAGTAATGGGAATTTTAGCTGCCTATGGTTATTTATTCCCCAACACACAATTATTTATTATGCCAATCCCCTTTCCTATTAAAGCAAAGTGGGCTATTACCGGTATTATAGCACTAGATATATTTGGTGGAATTTCAAAAGCAGCCAATGATAATGTGGCACATTTTGCTCATGTTGGTGGAGCCTTGATAGGGTTGCTGATTGTGCTATATTGGAACAAAAAAAACAAACAAACTTTTTATTAAAAGTGTTTTAAAACATTAACCATCGATGGGAGAATCAGACAGATACCTAGAATATAAAAACATAAAAAGAAGCAGTCGATTTTTATTAGGGCAGGATAACAATGCACTAGTAGGACTCTTTACACTAATTGCAATTTTCTTTCTATTGCTGCTTACCCTACAAGTAGGATATTATTTTTACCAACAAACTCCCGCCCTTTTTTATAGTCAAGTTATTCAATCGTTCTCTTTGCCCAATTCCTTTACAGAGCTTTCTGAAAAACCATGGACTTTATTAACGTATATGTTTAGCGATAATAGCGAAAACTTAATGCGCATTGTAAGCAATATGCTTTGGTTGTGGGCATTTGGAGTAGTATTACAAGGCATGGGAGGTAATAATAAAATAATCCCTATCTATATTTATGGCGGACTATTGGGGGGGCTGTTTTTTATTGTTGCTAATTATTTTTTCCACTCCGAAAATACAATGTCATTGTTAGGTGCCAATACCGGCGTAATGGCCGTTGCTGTTGCCGCAACCACACTACAACCAACGCATCGATTTTTCACACACATCAGAAAGGGGGTTCCTATTTGGGTACTGCTAGTATTATACATATTGATTGATGTTGCCGGCGTTGCAACCATGGGCGCAGCATTTGTTCTGGCTCATCTTGGTGGAGCGGTAGCGGGATTTTTATTTATTATATTACTTAGACAAGGAAAAGACGGAAGCATTTGGATGAATAGAGGTTATGGTTGGATACTCACTATTTTTACGCCTACTAATATTATTACAAATAATAAAAGAGTGAAAAACACGGCAGCAGAAAATAAAATTTTTAGTAAAAAGAATATAATAACACAACAACGAATAGACGAAATATTAGATAAAATATCTTCTAAAGGATACGATTTTCTTACTGAAGAGGAAAAAGATGTTCTCAAAAAAGCAGGAGAGGAAGAGAGTTTTTAATGTTTTTTGATCATTATTAATCTTAACTTTAAATATGGCCAAGCCTTTTGCAAGACGTGCTACAAAGACCATATTAATCTGCTGTAATATTATTACAGCCCTGTGTTTGTTTGTTGCTTGCTATGGTAATTATTTTAATACCCGCTTCTCTTGGATTACCGGGTTGTTTACCCTCGCTTCTCTTTATTTTTTTATTGTGCTAATTGGTTTTTTATTGTTCTGGCTTTTTGTAAAGCCCGCTTTTACACTCATAGGTATTCTTGCCCTTGTTATTTGCTGGGCTCCCTTACAACAAACGGTTCAGCTGCGAATTCCAGAGAAGTTTATATTTAAAAAGAGCGAACTAGGAATACGATTAATGAGCTGGAATGTAGAGCACTTCGATATCATAGAGCATAAAACACATCCCGAGAAAAAACAACAAATGCTACAGCTTATCAATGAAATGCAGCCAGACATTGCTTGCTTTCAGGAAATGGTTGCCAGCGATAGCGCCACTCACGCCATCAATTACCTTCCCGACTTTTTGACGCAATTAAACATGCCCGATTATTTTTATACCTATAATAAAAAATTAGACTTCGACTCAAAGCATCGATTTGGAATTATCATATTTAGCAAGCTTCCTATTATAAAAAAAGAAACGGTCATCCTAGATTCAAAAAACTACAATTCTATTTTTCAGTTTGTGGATGTTGTTAAAAACAATGATACGTTCAGGATTTTTAATATTCATCTACAATCTCTCAAGTTTAGTGCAGACAACCGGAATTATATCAACGACCCCACCCTAAGCGATGAGACAGATATAGAAAAATCAAAAAACGTACTTTATAAATTTAAAATAGGGTTTATTAAAAGACGTTTACAAAGTGATTTTATTAAAAAGGTTATTGAACAAAGTCCTTACCCAACAATCGTTTGTGGAGATTTTAACGACGTGCCTAATAGTTATGCCTACAATACAATTGGCAAGGGGCTGGTAAACTCGTTTACTAAAAAAGGGGCGGGTATTGGAAATACATTTAATGGTATTTCGCCTACATTAAGAATTGATAATATTTTTTGTGATAAATCATTTGACATAATGCAATATGGAACTATTAAGAAAAACCTAAGCGATCATTTTCCGATAGTTGCCGACTTGGCGCCTAATAAAAATTAATCTCCCGCGTCTTTTTCTCTTGAGCACCTTCCGATTCGAATAGACAGCCTTATCTTTGTATTATAGCAGATAAATAGAATTAGACATTTCTATAAATTTTTCAAATGCCCCTAAGTATTTATAATTCATATACAAGAAAGAAAGAAACCTTCGAGCCTTTAACGCCCGGACATGTTGGAATGTATGTGTGTGGTCCAACAGTGAGCGGAGAAAGTCACCTCGGACACGCTCGTCCGTACATAGGATTTGATGTAGTATACCGATATCTTACTTATAAGAAATTTAAAGTTCGTTACGTACGAAATATTACAGATGCGGGACATTTTGAAGAAGAAGGAAGAGAAGCCGAAGATAAGGTGGGGAAAAAAGCTCAATTAGAAAAATTAGAGCCAATGGAATTGGTACAAAAATATACCAACCTCTTTCATTGGGCGATGAAACAATTTAATTGCATAGAACCAAGCATAGAACCAACCGCTACTGGACATATTGTAGAGCAGATTAACATGATTGAAGAAATCATCAATCAAGGATATGCTTATGTACAAAATGGATCTGTTTATTTTGATGTGAAAAAATACGCCGCTACGCATGATTATGGGAAACTAAGTGGAAGGGTGATTGATGAATTAATAAATGCCGAATCTCGTGAGGTAACTACGCGCACATTAGAGGGGCAAGAAGAAAAAAGAGATACAGCCGATTTCGCTTTGTGGAAATCCGCACCAGCAGAACATTTGATGCGATGGAGAAGTCCATGGGGAGAAGGTTTCCCAGGATGGCATATTGAATGTTCGGCCATGGCTACAAAATACTTGGGTGCTTCATTTGATATTCATGGAGGTGGTATGGATCTTCAGTTTCCTCATCATGAAAGTGAAATTGCACAAAGCACTATTTGTAACCATGTAGCGCCAGTAAAATATTGGATGCACAATAATATGATTACCATCAACGGAAGAAAGATGGGAAAAAGCTATAACAATGTAATCAAACTAACGGAGTTGTTTAGTGGCAATCACCCTTTGCTTACACAAGCTTTTCATCCTATGACCGTTCGGTTTTTTATCTTGCAAAGCCATTATCGTAGTCCGCTTGATTTCAGTAGTGAGGCATTGACTTCCAGCGAAAAAGCATTTAAAAGATTATGGGAAGCTTATGAAATATTGAAACAAATCAATGTTGCCCAAAACACCCAAGCAAAAGATGTTGAACTAGAAGAAAAAGTAAAAAATTGGTTAGGTGAAATGGAGGTGTTTATGGACGATGATTTTAGTAGTCCGAAAGTATTGGCCAATATGTTTGAAATGGCCCCGATCATTAATTCTATCAAAGATCAACTCATACCCATTAATGCACTTAGTAGTGATACATTGTTATTAATGAAAGAGCGTTTTGCTGTTTTTTTAGAGGATATTTTTGGTTTACAAGGAGCAGACGGCACCGACAATAATCAACTTAAGTCGGTAATGCAATTGTTAATCGATATTCGAAAAGAAGCAAAGGCTAAGAAAGATTTCGCCACTTCTGATAAAATCAGAATTCAACTAAACGAAATGGGCATTGTGCTAAAAGATGAAAAAGACGGAAATACAAGCTGGGGGTTGACTTAGTGCTTTTATAGTTGTATCAATGCAACTATTTCTTCTAAATATTGTTGATCGATTTCATCAAAAAAATTAAGCGACTCGCTATCTACATCTAATACGCCTATCACCTCATTTTTGTGTTTCATTGGAACCACTATTTCTGATTTTGACAAACTACTACAAGCGATGTGTCCCGGAAATTGTTCCACATCAGGCACAATCAATGTTTTAGCGGATAACCAAGCCGCACCACACACGCCTCGCCCTTTTTGTATTCTAGTACAAGCAACTGGTCCCTGAAACGGTCCTAATACCAACTCGTTTTTTTTCACTAGATAAAAGCCTACCCACAACCAGCCAAATTGCTCTTTCAAAGAAGCCGCAATATTGGCCAAATTAGCAATCAAATCCAATTCACCTTCCAGTAATGCTTTTATTTGTGGAATCAAGGATTCATATTGTGCAACCTTTGAACCTTTTGCGATAATTAAGTCATCTGCCATGTTATAATGATTTCAACTTTTCAAAAATAAGCGAGGATTCGTATCCCTTTTGGGTTAAGTAGGATTGAAGCTTTTTTTTCTTTGAAAAAATATTTTTTTCAGTTCTTAGCGCTTTTAGTTTATCATCAAAAAGCTTCTCAAATGTACTACTGTATTCGTTTTCATCAATCGATAAAAGCGCCTTTTTAACACAATACTCACTTACCTGTCGTTGCTTGAGTTCGTATTTAATCTTGGTTTTACCCCAATGATTTACCCTGAATTTACCCCCCGCAAAAGCAATGGCATATCGTTCTTCGTTAAGATAATTTTCTTCTATCATTTGTATTATTAGTCCCTCTACCTGATCCTTATACAACCCGAAACTGTATAACTTCTCTTTTACTTCTGTGTGACTCCTCTCCTGATAAGCACAATAATGTCTTATTTTTTGAAGGGCTCTGTCTATTCCTATGTTTAATGGATTCATATTAACAATCAAATGTAGAATAAAGATGACAAATCGCTCTGTTGAAAAGAACGAAATAAATGATTTCTGTACAACTGTTATTAATTATAAAAGTCTGAAATACAATTGTGTAAAAAACCTTCTTATATGAGGACAAATATCTTGGTTTCATTAACAGCAATCTTTTATCTTTGGCTCCTATTAAATCTTACTTATGAAGTTTATCGTTTCCTCTTCGGCATTGCTGAAACAATTACAACAAATTGGTGGCGTTATCAACACCAATACCGTTTTACCTATATTGGAAGACTTTTTATTTGAAATCGAAAAGAACAAATTAACGGTGGTTGCTACAGACCTTGAAACCGTAATGAAAGTTCATCTTGATATTGAAGCAAAAGACAGCGGTAAGGTTTGTATCCCTGCGAAAATATTAATGGATTCACTAAAAAATATTGCTGAGCAACCGCTCACTTTTAATATTGACAAGAGCTTTGGTATTGAAATCACCAGTGATAATGGGAAGTATAAATTGATGGGAGAAAATCCAGACAATTTTCCACGCGAACCCAAAGCGGATGATGCAACAGGCTTCACGATGACTTCTTCGGCACTAGTGACGGCAATTAACAAAGCACTCTTCGCTGTTAGTAGCGACGATCTTCGTCCGGCTATGACAGGGGTGTTTTTTGAGCTGGATAAAAAAGGAATCACTTTTGTTGCAACAGATGCACACCGTCTCGTTCGTTACACACGCAAGGATGTTAAGTGTCCACAAAAAGATTCTTTTATTGTTCCTAAAAAACCTCTCAACCTTTTAAAGGGGTCTTTGCCAGATAATGATGATGAACTAACGATTTCTTATAATAGCAATCATCTTTTTGTAGTACATGGTGGAACCGAGCTTGTGTGTAGATTAATTGATGCAAGATTTCCAGACTACAAAGTGGTTATTCCTACCGATAATCCATATAAGATGATTGTAAATAAGGGTGATTTTCAAAGTGCCCTTCGTCGAGTAAGTGTATTTAGCAATAAAAGCACCAATCAAATTGCACTTACCATCAGTGGAAATAAATTGCAATTAGCCGCACAAGATGTTGATTTTAGCAACGAAGGAAATGAGCGTATGGCTTGCCAGTATGATGGTGAAGATTTACAAATTGCTTTTAATGCAAAATTTTTGATAGAAATGCTAAATGGTGCAGAAACGCCAGAAATCATCATGGAGCTTAGCACATCTACGAAAGCAGGTATTATTAAACCAAGCGAACAACTAGAAGAAGAAGAGTTGTTGATGTTGGTAATGCCACTAATGTTAAATAGTTAATTAAAAATAACAATAACCTAAAAACGCTTTCGACATTAACGGAAGCGTTTTTTACATTCACCAAAATAGCAACAGGGGTATTTATCAAATTGTTTGTATATGAAAAAAATCGCCATGATACCGGCAAGATATGCGTCTACAAGATTCCCTTTCAAGCTAATGCAACCACTGGGAAACAAAACGGTGATCAGACATACGTATGATAATACCGTGGCTACTAATTTGTTTGATGAGGTGATAGTGGTTACTGATAGTGAGCTTATATTTAATGAGATTGTGCAACAGGGAGGCAAGGCAATGATGAGTAAAAAAAATCATGAAAGCGGTAGCGATCGAATTGCAGAGGCTATAGAAAATATGGAGGTAGATATTATTTTAAATGTACAAGGAGATGAACCCTTTGTAAACAAAGAAACACTGCGAAAATTATTAGAGGCTTTTAAAGACGATACTATTCAAGTGGCCTCTGTAATGAAAATATTAAATGACAACGCACTTATTAATAATCCCAATTATGTAAAGGTGGTGGTAGACAAAAATATGCAGTCGCTTTTATTTAGCAGAAGTCCCATTCCTTATCACCGCGACCAAGATGTACTGCCTGTTTATTATGAACACATTGGGGTATATGCATTTAGAAAAGAAGCTCTATTACAGTTTACCAAATGGAATCCAACACCACTTGAAATAGTTGAAAAGATTGAGTGTTTGAGGTATTTAGAAAACGGCGTGCCGTTAAAAATGATTCTCACCGAAGATTCAGGAGTAAAAATTGATGTGCCCGAAGATTTGATTAAAGCAGCCAATTATCTTCGTGAAATAAGCCAGTAAAAAATATTTAGCTCAAGTATTTTATAAGCCTATTTGCGGCTTCATCTAAAGTGGATTCCTTTTTAGCAAAACAAAAGCGCAACACTTTATTCTCCACAGGGTTTTTGTAAAATGCCGAAACCGGAATCGTTGCAACACCCGCCTCTTTGGTTAACCTCACTGCAAAATCATATTCATTTTCTTCACTAATATTAGCATAGCTATACAACTGAAAATAGCTTCCAAATGAGGGTAAGGGGATGAATTTTGTTTGACTCATGTTCTGTTTAAAATAATCTCTTTTTTGCTGTAAAAAAGAACCGAGTTGAAGATATTGCTCCCTGTCTTCTAAGAAAGCAGCCAACGCATATTGTGTAGGACCATTACAGGTAAAGCAATTGAACTGATGTACCTTTCTAAATTCTTTCATTAGTTTTTCTGGAGCAATACAATATCCCATTTTCCACCCTGTACAATGATAGACTTTTCCAAAAGAGAATGAAACAAAACTTCTCTCTAATAAATCGGGATATCTTAACATAGAACAATGTGCCTTATTATCAAATATCAAATGCTCATACACTTCATCGCTGATAATAAAAATCCCCGTATCCTTTACAATGCTTCGAAGTTGATTGATATCGTTGTCGGTAAACACGCTCCCTGATGGATTGTGCGGGGTATTAATAATAATTGCTTTTGTTTTTTTATTTACTTTTTCTTTTACGACTGTCCAATCAATGGAATAGTCTGGAAACTGTAAAGATATTGGTACCGGAATAGCTCCGTTTATTTCAATATTGGGAATATAAGAATCATACGCCGGTTCAAATAAAATCACTTCGTCTCCTGCTTGTAAAATAGTTGTAAGGGCTGTGTATATAGAATAGGTTCCTCCGGGAGTAATAGTAATTTCTGTGTCAGGGTTAACAGTTGCCTGATATAATAAATTTACTTTTTCAGCTATTCTTTCCCGTAATAATGGAAGGCCACACATATGCACATATTGATTGTTTCCGTTTCTCATTGCCTGAGTAACCAAATCCGTGAGCGCATTGTTCATCGGAAAATCGGGAAATCCTTGTCCTAAATTAATGGCATTATGAGCAGATGCAAGTGCGCTCATCACCGTAAAAATGGTGGTGCCTACCGTGGGGAGTTTACTTTGGATATTTGTGTGCAAAAAAACAGATTGAGGAGGTTTATACTCTATTCTAATTTAACCAATGAAGATTAAATAAATTTATCGCCTTTGTTTCGTTTTATCTCTGCCACATATTCTTTGATTTCTTGTTCTTTATCCTTTTTACAAATCATTAAAACATCCTTCGTGTCCACTATAATAAAATCTTCTAGGCCTTGTAATAAAACTAGTTTTTTATTGTCGGCATGCACCATGTTTTTAGTAGCATCAATGATGATTACATTGTTACCAGTGACCGCATTGTCTAAATAATCTTTTTCAATGGTATCATATGCACTGGTCCAAGTACCAAGATCACTCCATCCAAAAGCAGCAGGAACAACATAAACATTATCCGCTTTTTCCATAATACCATAGTCAATAGAAATGTTTACACACTGAGGGTAAATTCTTTCTATCGCTTCGTGTTCTCTTTCTGTATTAAACAAAGATTTTTCTGCATCAAAAACTTCATGAATTTCGGGAAGTAGTTTTTCAAAAGCAGCGACAATGCTTTTAATCTTCCAAACAAAAATGCCGGCATTCCATAAAAAATCTCCACTTTGTACAAATGTCTTCGCAAGTTCTTTGTCTGGTTTTTCTGTAAATGTTTTTACTTTATACACATTGTTACTTACTGAAAGTGGCTCATATTGAATATAACCATATCCGGTATTCGGATTGGTAGGCTTGATGCCAAGCGTAAGCAGTGCTTTGATTTCAGAAGTAAACTGTAGGGCATCCAAACAGATTTTTTCAAAAGAAACTTCATCGGTAATTAAATGATCTGCGGGTGCGCAAATAAGATTTGCTTCAGGATTTAATTGATTAAGTTTATAGGAAATGTAGGCAATACAAGGGGCGGTGTTTTTTCTAGAAGGCTCACATAAAATATTTGAGCTGTTCAGATGGGGCAGCTGCTCCATTACAATTTTCTTGTAACTATCTGACGTAACTACAAAAATATTTTCTGCAGGAATAAAACGAGCAAAGCGATCATACGTAGATTGAATAAGCGTTTTGCCAATATTTAATATGTCTAAAAACTGTTTAGGATACTCTGTTCTGCTCATGGGCCAAAATCTACTTCCTATTCCCCCTGCCATGATCGCTACATAATTATTTTTATTCATACACCTCTTGCATTTTTAGATGATACCTTCCCTGATAATATCTTGAATATGAACTACACCAATGTATTTTCCTTGCTCTGTTACGAGCAACTGATTGATGTGATTGTTTCTCATCAACTCGAGCGCTTCTGCCGCCAAGGCGTCTGATGAAATTAATTTAGGACTAGCGCTCATTATATCTTTCGCTGTTAACCCGTCAAGAGAATTGTTTTTTTCTAACATTCTGCGTATATCCCCGTCTGTTATAATTCCAATAATCTCGTTACTTAAACTAACAACCGCTACCGTGCCCAATCTTTTTTTAGTGATTTCTATAATCACTTCTTTAATGGAAGCAGTAGGATTTACTAGTGGTGGTTCTTGTTTTGCAAGAAGTTCAATTACTCTTAAATACAACTTCTTACCTAATGCGCCTCCCGGATGAAACTTGGCAAAGTCTTCCTTATTGAATCCTTTTATTTCCATTAAACAAACTGCCAACGCATCTCCCATGACCATTTGAGCGGTTGTGCTAGTGGTGGGTGCAAGATTATTTGGACAAGCCTCTTGTGAAACGGTGGTGTTTAATAAAATATCACAGTGGGTTGCAAGATAAGACTGGTTGTTTCCTGCCATACCAATTAGGGTATTACCAAATCCTTTTAATAATGGAATCAATACTTTTATTTCCGGACTGTCTCCGCTTTTACTAATCAACAGAACAATGTCCTCTTTTTGAATGATGCCCAAATCTCCATGAATAGCATCTGCTGCATGCATAAAAACAGAAGGCGTTCCTGTACTATTGAATGTTGCTACAATCTTTTGGGCTATAATCGCACTTTTTCCAATTCCACTAACAACTAGCCGACCCTTAGAATAGGCAATTTTTTCAACCGCTTTTACAAAGTCGGCATTTATATATGCCGCCAGCTCATGAATAGCAGTTGCTTGCAATTGTAGGGTGCTTAAAGCAGTAGGTATGATTGTTTCGCTCTTCATTTATTAAGTTTACAAACCTACTCTAAATAGTGGAAAACACAAAGAATAGAAAATATTGCTTTTTAGCCCTAAAATGATAAAAATTCTAAATTTTTGGTGTTTTTTTGATAAAAATGGTGCTTTTTGTCTCTTTTTTACTGTTTTTTGCTCTTTTTAGTAAAGTATAAAAATCAATAAATAGGCCTTGCAAATGCGAGGCTTTTAGATTAACTTCGTTGCCCTTTGAAAAAAACCTCATTATAATCCTGGGTTTATTGTAGAAGAAAAGATATTAACGAGCATTTTTATGGCTACTAAAAAAAAGACGATTGCCGCTACTACAAAACAGCCAATAAGGGCAGCAGGCAAATTGGGCAATTCCGAGCTTACTAGCCAACTTCAAAAACACTTTGGCTTCAATCAATTTAAGGGGCCACAAGAAGAAATTATTCAAACTGTACTTCAAGGAAAAGATGCTTTTGTAATTATGCCTACGGGGGGCGGGAAAAGTCTTTGTTATCAGCTGCCTGCCATGATGAGCGAGGGGGTTGCCATTATCGTGTCCCCACTAATTGCCTTAATGAAAAATCAAGTGGATCTAGTGCGTAGTTATAGTAGCAAGGATAATGTGGCGCATTTTTTAAATAGCACACTTAATAAAGGCCAACAAAAAACAGTTAAAGATGATCTTATAAGCGGGGATACAAAAATGTTATATGTAGCGCCCGAAACAATGACCAAAGAAGAGAATGTTGAATTTTTTAAAACCTTAAAAATCTCCTTCTTTGCTGTAGATGAGGCACATTGTATTTCTGAGTGGGGTCATGATTTTAGACCAGAATATAGGAGACTAAAAGAAACAATGGAATTGATTAACCCATCTATTCCTATTATTGGACTAACAGCAACGGCTACACCAAAAGTACAAAACGATATAGTCAAAAATCTTGGACTTAGAACTCCCGCTGTATTTATTTCGTCTTTTAATAGACCAAATTTATACTATGAAATTCTTCCTAAAATAAATGTTGACCAAACCAATAAAAGCATTGTTCGCTTTATTCAATTACACAAAAACAAAAGTGGAATTATTTATACGCTCAACAGAAAAACAACTGAGGAGCTGGCAAATATGCTTGTAGCTAATGGAATTAAAGCAGTGGCATATCATGCTGGATTAGATAGCAAGTTGCGTTCTCTAAGACAAGATCAGTTTTTGAACGAAGATGTAAGTGTGATTGTTGCGACTATTGCTTTTGGAATGGGTATTGATAAACCAGATGTCCGTTTTGTAATACATTATAATATTCCTAAGTCAATTGAAAACTATTATCAAGAAACGGGGCGCGCAGGAAGAGATGGAATGGAAGGAAAATGTATCCTATATTATTCTCATAAAGATGTTGCCAAGCTAGAACATTTAATGAAAGACAAAGCGCTTAGTGAAAGAGAGGTGGGCGCTCAACTAATTAATGAAACCCTTTCGTATGCAGAAAGCAGTGTGTGTAGACGAAAAACATTGTTGTATTATTTTGGAGAGGAGTATGATGATTCTCAGAGTTGTGGACAATGCGATAATTGTTTGCATCCTAAAGAAAAAATAGAAGCAAAAGAAAGCGCGGCTATTGTTCTTAAAGCAATAAAAGCACTAGGCGAACACTTTACAATTGATTACCTGCTTTTAATACTAACCGGAAAGGCTACCAATCAAGTACAAATGTATCGTCATGAAACACTAGATGTTTTTGCAAGTGGCAACGATCAAGAGCCACACTATTGGAATAGTTTGGTTAGGCAAATGTTATTAAGCGGCTTGTTAGAAAAAGATATTGTAGAGTATGGTGTTTTAAAAATCACCAAAAAAGGAACCGCTTTTCTTAAAAAACCTGTTTCATTTAAAATTGTATTAAATAACTTATTTGAAGAAGCCAACGCCGATGAAGATGAAGCGGAAATCGCAGAAGCAGGCGCGGGGGCAACAGACGACAAACTATTTGAACTTCTTAAAGACCTTAGAAAAAAAGTAGCCAAAGAAAAAAATCTGCCGCCCTTTGTTATTTTTTTAGAGCGTTCTTTGGAAGATATGGCTGTGATGTATCCTACCACGTTAGATGAGCTTGAAAAAATAAGTGGTGTGAGTAAAGGAAAAGCTATTCGATATGGCAAACCTTTTATTGATTTAATTACAGACTATATTGAAGAAAATGAAGTAATAAGACCAGATGACTTTGTAATGAAGAGTGTATTAAATAGAAATAATAATAAAATTTTTATAATACAAAACGTAGATAAAAAAATACCTCTTGAAACAATTGCAAAAAACAAAGAGCTACGCATCGATGAGTTGTTAGAAGAGATGGAAACAATTGTTGCAAGTGGCACTAAGTTAAATTTAAACTATGCCATCAATGATATGGTAGACGAGTACGAACAGGCAGAAATTATTGAATATTTTAAAAGTTGCGAAAGCGCTTCGCTTCAAATTGCACTGGAAGAATTAGCAGAGGGTAATTTTAATTGGGAGCAACTAAAGCTAATGCGCATCAAATTCTTGTGTGAATATGGTAACTAATTTTGTCAATTAGTACCAATTTTATATAAATTCCCTTATTTTTGCTGCCCCGAAAGGACAAAAAGGTGCGGTAGCTCAGTTGGTAGAGCAATGGACTGAAAATCCATGTGTCGCCGGTTCAACCCCGGCCCACACCACTTTTAAGGGCTGAAAATCACTAATAATGATTATCAGCCCTTTTTGTTTGCAAAAGAATCAAAATAAGTGCATTAATAGGGGCGTTTTTGGAACGCGATATTACACAATCCTGCCAGGTTCTTTTTATTGAAGCCGTAAATAACTAAGTATAAAGTTTTCTTCTTTGACTTCGCCTTGTACCAAAGCTTTTCTTACTGAGTTACAAAATCCATCTTTGTCATGTGCATCTCCGAAATCATCTATCCCTGCACCTTGAACAAAATAATTTTTTCCATTGAGTCGAATGGCCAAAAAACACCCTTTGCCTTTCATTTTAAAATTACAAGAGCCGCAACTTGCCTCTGCCTCATAAAACGGAAGGGTGCTATCTGCCTGTTGATAGCTTGTTTTTGTTTGAGAAAAACAATGGTTGCCAAGCAACATTACAATTAAAAAGATTGTTATTTTTTGCATGTTTTTTATTTTTCCATTAAAATCAAGTTCCATTCGTCTTCTTTTTTATCCTCCTTATAAAGAACTATAGAATCCACATTACCCCGATTATTATACACCTTCCATTCGCCTTCTTTTTTATCCTCCTTATAAATACCCATGGTTTTTATTTTACCCTCAACATCATACTCTTTCCACTCTCCCTCTTTTTTGTCGTTCTTATATGTTCCTATATTTTTTACTTGTCCATTAAGCCAATACTCCTTGAATTCCCCATCTTTATGAACTCCTTGACCAAATAAATTAATAGAAAAGAAAAAAAAGATTGCTAAATAAAAGACTTTTTTCATTTTATTGATATCAGGTTTTAGTGAAAGGGTACGTTCATTCGCTTTCCTGGAAAGTAAATTTTTTTATTTATGGGTGGCTATTCTTTTTATTAACTCGACCTAATCCTTTTTGAGTTTTAGTTACCTCCATTGTTTTTGTACCCTGTTTTTTGGTGCGAGATTTTTTTTTCTTCACAATAAATGATGCGTTTAGCTTTTTATGTGCAAGAGAACGATGGGCATTTTTTTCTTTCTGCGCAAATACGGCAGTGGAATGGCAGAACAATAGTAATAAAATGTATTTCTTCATATAGAAATTTTAATACCTGAAAGATAATAATATATCGGAATTAGCGAAAAAACAAAACGAGTACGTATCAATACGTATGAAAGGCTAGTATTACAACCCAATTTTAAAACTATTGTCGATCAATAGTTGAAAGCTGTTGTAAGAGAGTTTACTTTTACATCAGAAACAATCCAACTCCTAAAAAAACCAAATGATCCTTATCCAATCCAATGAAAAAAACCATGGCTTCCAAATCCTAAAAGACAAATAACTATTCGCCCGAAGCCAAAATATTAAACCCCGGATCAACCGGGGTTTTTTAATTACTTTCTATTAGCTCTATGAAAAAATAAGGGTCAATAGACGATCGAAAATCTAATTCATGAAGCTCTTCTCCCATTTCCATCAGTAAGGTTTGTTTGCATTGTCTTAATTGTAACAAGCTTTTGGCTTCGAGATGATTAATGTACAACTTAGGCAACAGCCCTACCGCTGATGAATCCCAATGAGACTCTTCAATCAATTGCGAACTTGATAGATTCAGCAAAGCGTTAGACTTTTCTTTTCGAGAAGAGTGTCTTTTTAAAAAACTACTGCCAGAAACGATTATTACCTCTGTTTGTGCCATTATTAAGTGTTTTTACTTACTTGTTATTATAAAACGCACAAAAGGGAGGTTTTAGTATGTCAACATAGAGAATACTGGTACTTACAGTTAAAAAAGCTCTTTAACCACATTGGCCACTATTTGTGGTCTTCCTAGTGTATAATAATGTAATACAGGAACACCTTCTTTTTTAAGCTCTTTAGATTGGTGTAACAGCCATTCTTCCCCGACCTTTTCAACTTCTTGGTCTGTTTTACAAGCTAAAACAGCTTCAGACAAGGGAGTTGGGAGGTCTATATTGAAGGTTTTAGGTAATATGGTTAACTGCTTTTTTGTATAAACAGGCTTTAGACCAGGAATAATTGGAACCATTATGCCAATCTCTCTACACGCTTTCACAAAAGCAAAATATTTGGCATTATCAAAAAACATCTGTGTTACAATATAGTCTGCCCCTGCATCTACTTTTGCTTTTAGATTTCTTAGGTCGCTCTCCATATTGGGAGATTCAAAATGCTTTTCTGGATATCCGGCTACCCCAATGCAAAATTTGGTTTTAGAGCTATTTTTCAAATCTTCTTCTAGGTAAATTCCCGCATTTAAATTATTCACTTGCTTTAATAGGTCAATTGCATATTTATGACCACCTGGTTCAGGTTCAAAACTTGATTCGTTTTTTGCGGCATCTCCCCTCAATACCAATACGTTGTCAATCCCTAGATAATGTAAGTTAATCAGTGCGTCTTCAGTTTCATTAATGCCAAATCCACCACAAATTAAATGTGGCACTGTATCTACGTTGTATTTGTTCATAATAGCCGCACAGATAGATTCTGTTCCCGGCCTTTTACGCACCACCACCTTCTCAAACGTACCATCTATCTTCTTTTTAAAAACATGTTCACTTCTATGATAGGTTACATTAATAAACGAAGGCTTAAACTCTACCAGCTGATCAAGGTGTTGATATAATGATTGTATTCCCTTTCCTTTCAACGGGGGAAGGATTTCAAAAGAAATCAATGTTTTATCAGAATGATTAATATGGTCTATCACTTTCATTCTGTAAAGATAACTCCAAAATAAAAACAATGATAGGTTTGTATAATAAGCGTTTAAATAAATGCTGGTACCCACATTTCTCTTATTTTTGTGTTTAAATAACTTCCTTGAATCTTACTATTCAAACAAACAATCTTGTAAAAAAATATGGCAGCCGTACTGTCGTTAGTGATGTGACTTTTAGTGTAAGTCAAGGAGAAATTGTGGGTTTGCTTGGACCAAATGGTGCAGGAAAAACCACTTCTTTTTATCAAGTAGTTGGATTGGTTAAGCCCGATAGCGGAAGTGTTTTCTTAAATGATATTGATATTACCAATTTGCCAATGTTTAAAAGGGCACAAATGGGTATTGGATATTTACCACAGGAGGCAAGCGTATTTAGAAAACTTAGTGTAGAAGATAATATTAGCGCTGTGTTGGAAATGACAAAGCTCACAAAAGAAGAACAAAAAGAAAAACTAGAGTCATTATTAAATGAGTTTCGATTACAGCATGTTAGAAAAAACAATGGCGATACCTTGAGTGGGGGAGAAAGAAGAAGAACAGAGATAGCAAGAGCGTTGGCCGTTGATCCTAAGTTTATATTATTGGATGAACCCTTTGCGGGTGTTGATCCTATTGCCGTAGAAGACATTCAGGCAATTATCGCTAAGCTTAAATTTAAAAACATAGGCATTTTAATAACAGATCACAATGTAAATGAAACCTTGTCTATCTGTGATAGAGCGTATTTATTAATTGATGGGAAGATTTTTAAACATGGAACTGCAGAAGAGTTGGCAAGTGATGAACATGTAAGGCGATTGTACCTTGGTAGAAATTTTGAATTAAAAAGAAAAGACTACTTGCATCAAGAGGCTGATCAATAGCATCCGTCCTGATGATAAAAAAATACAAATAGCAGCATTAACATATTTTTTTTATCTTTCATATATGAAGCTGCTATCCGCCGCAATATCAAAAATAGCAAGGGCTCGTCTGTGGCGAATCAAAAACTGGACCGACTACCCTGTCACAGCTCAGCGAGAAGTATTACAATCGCTTATTACAGAAGCACAATACACTGACTTTGGTAAAAAACACGGATTTTCTTCGTTGTTTTCAGTGAAGGAATTCAAAGAACGAGTTCCTATTCAGGAATACGAAACACTGCGCTTGTATATTCAAAGAATGATGAATGGAGAAGAAAATGTTTTATGGGATTCTCCTGTAAAATGGTTTGCAAAAAGCAGTGGTACCACCAGCGATAAAAGTAAATTTATTCCTATAAGCGAAGAAAGCTTACAAGAAAATCATTTTAAGGCCAGTAAAGATGTATTGACCAATTATTATAAAAACTTTCCCTCAAGTAATTTACTTATGGGTAAAGGGTTGGTCGTAGGTGGCTCTCATCAAATCAATCAATTTAATGAGGGCATTCAATATGGCGACTTAAGTGCTGTATTAATTCAAAACACGCCCTTTTGGGGACAGTGGTTGCGTACACCAGAACTAAGCGTAGCGCTAATGGATGAGTGGGATCAAAAAATTGAAAAGCTTGCACAAGCAACCGCTAATGAAAATGTAACCTCTTTGGCAGGCGTTCCCACCTGGACGCTTTTATTGTTGAAACGCATTTTAGAAATCAAAGAAAAAAAGACCATCAAAGAAATTTGGCCAAACCTAGAGCTTTATATTAATGGAGGGGTTTCGTTTGTTCCTTATCGTGATCAATTTGAAAAAATCATAGGAGCTCCTATTAATTATCTAGAAATATACAATGCAAGTGAAGGTTTTTTTGCGGCACAAGAACGACCAGAAGATAATGGTATGACCCTTTTTACCGAACACGGAATATTTTATGAGTTCATGCCAGCAGAAGAATATGGTAAACCAACCCCTCAAACAGTTGGGCTAGATAACGTTGTTATCAATAAAAACTATGCGCTTGTAATTAGTACCACTGGAGGGTTGTGGCGATATCTAGTAGGCGATACTATTAAATTTACATCTCTAGATCCCTATAGAATAAAAGTTACCGGAAGAGTGAAACATTATATGAATGCTTTTGGAGAAGAAATTATAGTTGATAATTCAGATAACGCAATTGCTATAGCATCTAAAAAGACCGGCTGTGTCGTTATCGACTATACTGCCGCTCCAATTTATTTTTCTGAAAAAAACAATGGCGCTCACGAATGGCTGATTGAGTTTGAAAAAGCACCAGAAAATATGAACGCTTTTATATTTGAGCTTGATAGCGCATTAAAAAGCATTAATAGCGACTACGAAGCAAAGCGATATAAAGACATTGCACTTCGACTACCAACGGTTCACCAGGCTTATTCGGGAACGTTTACTAAATGGCTACAAAATAAAAAACAGGTTGGTGGGCAACATAAAATCCCTAGATTAAGCAATGAACGAAAAATATTAGAAGAGATTTTAGCAATAAATGAAACAAACGTTGTTGATTAATAGCTTAATTACTCTTTTTGTTCATCCCGCTTTTTTTTATTTATTTTTGTTTGATACAGCATTGTTGTTTTATTGATTCATTTAAAAATTATACTATGAAGCTTTTAGAAGGTAAGGTTGCAATTATAACTGGTGCAGCTAGGGGGATTGGCGAAGCAATAGCTATCAAATTTGCTCAACATGGCGCCAATATTGCTTTTACATATGTAAGTGATAGTAGCGCTGGTAAAGCCGAAGCGCTCGAGCAAAAGCTTGTTTCTTTGGGAGTAAAAGCAAAAGCATACAAAAGTAATGCAGGAGACTTTGCGGCTTGTGAGATGTTGGTGAATGATGTGCTAAAGGAGTTTAATCAAATCGACGTTTGTGTAAACAATGCCGGAATCTCGAAGGATAATTTATTATTGCGCATGACACCAGAACAGTGGAATGATGTTATAAATATAAATCTTACCAGTGTGTTTAATATGACGAAACAGGTCATACGGCCAATGATGAAAGCAAAAAGCGGTAGTATTATTAATATGAGTAGTGTTATTGGTGAAATGGGGAACGCTGGTCAAAGTAGTTATGCTGCTAGTAAAGCAGGTATTATAGGTTTTACGAAAAGCGTTGCAAAAGAATTAGGCAGCCGAAATATTAGATGTAACTCAATTGCACCGGGATTTGTAGAAACAGATATGACAAGTTATTTACAAGACGGCGAAGGCGCTGATAAATATAAGGCAGGTATTCCACTGGGTAGATTTGCCACAGGAGAAGACATCGCAAATGTTGCATTGTTTCTAGCATGCGATATGGGAAATTATATCACCGGGCAAACCATTAGCGCTTGTGGCGGCTTAAATATTTAACACTCAACCGAAACAATATTCGGTTATATCAATTATGGCAAATCCTTACGAAAAATTATTACTCGAAAACAAAGCTTGGGCTCAACAACAATTAGAAAAAGATCCTGAGTTTTTTTCTAGACTGTCTCATATTCAAACACCCGAATTTTTATGGATTGGCTGTAGCGATAGTAGGGTGCCGGCAGATAAAATTACAGGGACACAACCCGGAGAGATTTTTGTACACCGCAATATTGCTAATCTGGTTGTTCATACAGACATTAACCTGTTAAGCGTACTTGAATACGCCGTTGTTTACTTAAAAGTTAAACACATTATTGTTTGCGGCCATTATGGTTGCGGAGGTATTAGAGCAGCTATGGAAAACCATTCATTGGGTATTATAAATAAATGGCTTAGAAACATTAAAGATGTTTATCATAAACATCAAATAGAAATGGATACCTGCAAAACCGACGACGAAAAAGCCAATCGCCTAGTAGAGCTTAATGTTCAAGAGCAAATTATGAATCTTGCTAAAACGTCAATTATTCAAAAAGCTTGGAAATATGAACAAAGACCACATTTACACGGGTGGGTATATGGACTTAATGATGGAATTATAAAGCCTGTTTGTGAAATGGAGCCTGGTGCCCACATTGATCCACTATATGAATACGATAATTTATAAATTAATTGTTTCTTTAACGAATGAAGCCCAATAAAGAACAATTGATTGATTTGTTTGATTTACAACCTCATCCTGAAGGGGGCTGGTATAAGGAATCATACAAAAGCGTCGAACAAATAACAGCCAATGCCCTCCCTAATCGATTTAATGACAATCGTTTTTTTTCAAGTGCCATCTACTTTTTATTAGAACGAGGAAACTTTTCTGCATTTCATAGAATTAAAAGTGATGAATGTTGGCATTTTTATGCGGGGGAAACATTATTAATCTATATAATAAATGAAAGCGGAGACCTAGAGGTGGTTTCCTTGGGTTCAAATATTACCAAAGGAGAGTTTTTTCAATATGTTGTTCCTGCTAATTGTTGGTTTGCAAGTGTTCCTGCTCCTAATAGCGAGTATTGTTTTGTTGGTTGTACAGTTGCACCCGCATTTGACTTTAAAGATTTTGAACTTGCTAATGCAAAAGAGTTATCGGTAATCTACCCTCAACACCTGGATCTAATTTATAGTTTGTGTAGATAATCTTAGTATAGAGATGCCTTATTGTTTGTTGAAAACTAAAGCATAAGTTTTGATGTTTTAATTGCTATACTTTTTATCTTTCAACATTAATAATTTATCAATTCACCTTTGTATGCACGGTTCGTCAACCTTAGGCGCTCAAAAAATATTAACCACCCATTCTGTTGCATCTGTGGTGTATAATAATATCAGTAAGCAAAAAGAGTTGCGTGCTAATAATAGGTTTAAAGCAGGAGATATTATAATACCTTTTTCTGCAGGAGAAACACTAATAGAGCCTACCTATCTAACTGTGCAAACGGGAGAAAATGAACACATAACACTTGTTCCCGAGTTTTTACAATACACCAACCATAGCTGTAGACCGACGGTTTTTTTTGATACCACTAATATGGTGTTGTTGGCGCTCAGAGATATTGAAATAATGGAGGAGTTAACTTTTTTTTATCCCTCTACTGAATTAAATATGTCTGATTCCTTTGACTGTTTTTGTGGAGAAAGCGAGTGTCTTACACATATCAAGGGCGCGGCCTTTATGTCAATTGATATTTTAGCAAAATATAGATTAACAGATTTTATTAATAGCAAGATTCACATTAAGAAACAACCAAAAGATTAATGAATCAAGCAGCCTCTTCTAATAATAATCTTTCGTTGCCTTCCGATCGCGCTTTAAAAGTGTGGGTGTTGGCACCCTCTGTTGAGTCTAATGACGAAAACATTGATTACTATTATGATTTCTCTCAAAGCATTGCGGAATACACAAAGGTGTTTGATCAATTACAGCTTCCTTGGAAATGGCAGCCAGTAAATATGAAAACCTATATTGATATTGTAGAGGAAATCGAAACAGAAAAAAACGAAGGAAACTGTTTGCCAATTGTTTTAAATCTTTGTGATGGCGATGAAGTCAATGGAACACCGGGCGTGTCGGTAGTAAGGTTACTTGAAGAGAAAGACATTGTTTACACAGGAGCGGATGAATATTTTTATACTATTACCACCTCAAAAATCCCCATGAAAAAAGCGTTTGACGACGCAAATATTCCCAATGCATCTTGGGCAGCAATACATGAAGAGGGTGTTAATATTGAAATGCTTTTGAAGAAGGTTGGAAGCCCTATGATAATTAAACCGTCTGTTTCAGGAGGAAGTATGGGGGTGGGTATAAAAAATGTAGTGGAAACAAAAGAACAGTTAACCGCATTATTAAAAGACCTGTTTGCAGGCTATCGCGGATGGAATCTATCGGCAGACGGCATGATTGCAGAAGAGTTTATTAAAGGGCCTGAGTTTACCGCTTTTATTAGCGGATCTTATGATCGACCAAACGATGCAGTAATCTATACGCCTGTTGAAAGGGTGTTTCATGAATCATTGCCAGAAACAGAAAAGTTTTTATCCTTTGATAGGCTCTGGGAAATTTATGAAACCGAATCTGCTATGCCCGATGGGGGAAGCTTTTATGAATATAGAATACCCGACGAGGAATTAATAGAATCAATTAAAAAATTAAGTTGGGATGCTTATTGTGCAACGAAAGGAAGGGGTTATACTAGAATAGATATTAGAATGGATGCGACAACGAAGAAAATGTTTGTATTAGAAGTAAATGCTCAATGTGGTATTAGCGAAGATGAAAACTATACATCAATAGGTGCTATTTTAAAAGTATCAGAAAAAAGTTTTACTCAGCTTGTAGAAGAAATTATTTTAGATGCGCTTAAAAGGGCTTCATTAAAGAAACTATCTTATCTTAACAAAAGTAATGAGGCACGGGCATAATGCAGATTTACTCTTTTAATTAAATGCTAACAAAAAAAAATAACAATACGTCTTCTATAGCGCTTCCGAGTGGGAAGAACGGCGAAATACTTAGGGTGTGTGTGTTACAACCAGACTACTCTACCTCTAGCGTTGATTATCAACATTACGATCCACCAAGAAATTTGTCTTCTCTATTAGATAATGTAATGGTTGATCATGTGTTTTTAAATAAACTAACCACCTACAAACAGCTTAAAGATTGTAGTAAGAAAAAGTATGATATTTATGTAAATCTATGTGAGGGTTATTTGGAGTGGGATGTTCCGTCTATTGATGTTATTTATTATCTCGAGCTTTTAAACCTTCCCTTTACAGGACCCTCAAGTATATTATACGATCCACCAAAAGAGTTAATGAAATATGTTGCCTATACACAAGGGGTTGCTACGCCTGCGTATGCGCTTATTGAAAAGGTTGACGATATAACAAACGCAAGTGTCACCCTACATTATCCATTGTTTGTAAAGCCTGCTAAAGCGGGCGACAGCTTAGGAATTGATGATTGCTCTTTGGTTGAAAATAAAGAGGGTTTGATAAAAAAAGTTGAGTCAATTATTGATGAATATGGTCCATTATTGGTAGAAGAGTATATTGATGGTAGAGAGTTTACGGTAATGTTAGCAGCAAATCCAACAGAAAAAAAAGGCGTAACAGTATTTAGACCCGTTGAATATATTTTTCCAGCAGGAAGACAGTTTAAAACATATGCGCTTAAAACTTCTGAATTACATCCCAACGCAAACGTCCCTGTAGAAAATGGAGATTTGTGTGATCAATTAAAAATTGCTGCAGAAAATATTTTCAAGGGTTTTGGAGGTGTTGGTTATGCAAGGCTAGATTTTAGAATGGACAAAGAGGGGCTGTTGTTTTTTCTTGAAATCAATTTCACTTGTTCTGTTTTTTATTCTGAAGGTTATGAGGGGTCGGCCGATCATATTCTAAAAAATGACGGAACGGGTCAACAACAATTTTTGCATATGATTATTGTGGAGGGGATGACTCGTCATCAGCAGAAACAAAAATTATATAGCATGCGCGGAAATGCAATTGCGGGCTATGGTATTTATGCCAATAGAGACATTGCAGTTAATGAGGTGATTTTTAAAGGTGAGGAGCGGCCTCAACGAATGGCAACAAAATCTTACATTAATAATAACTGGGGCACTAAAGAAATAGAAAACTTTAAAAAATACGCTTATCCTGTTAGCAATGAGGTTTTTTTATTGTGGGATGAAAACCCCGCCGAATGGGCACCACAAAACCATAGTTGTGATCCCAACACCGGTTATGTAGGATTAGATGTTGTTGCGTTAAGATCAATAAAAAAAGGGGAAGAGTTAACCTTGTATTATGCTGATTTTTTAGACGAAAATATGGAGCCTTTTAATTGCTCTTGTGGAAGCAAAAACTGTAAGGGGCTTATTACGGGCACCACAGGAAACTCTGTTACCTTAAGAGAAAGCAAGTAGATTTTTTGTTCCCTTATTCTTTTTCGGCTCTAATAATTAAGCACCAGTCTTTTTCTAGATATAGATATCCATAATCATAACAATAATAATATATTGATCCTTTTGGATTTATATATTGATGAGTATGGTATTTGAATCGATAGCCTTGTTGAATTAATCTTTCCTTTTTAACCTTGCTCATTTCTTCGTTTTCTACGATTAACGATTCTAGTATTCTTCTGTTTTTACTAAGTGTATGGTTAATGTTTCTTACCAAGTTGTTTGAGGGCGCCTTTAATTGGTTGTTATAACTATTTCTACAATAATCATTACAAAAGCGCTTGTCTGTTCTGCCTCTAATTGATTTATCACACGCAATACACTGTTTGATGGTATTTGTTTGTACAATCATATTTGATTAATATTTCCTTCAAAATTGAATTTTTTTATATCTCTTTTATCCGTTTTTTTCCTCTTACAAATGGTTATTTCCAACAATAAACGTATAAAAACCGATTGTGACTATTGACGCGCCCCACCTTTGTTGTGTAGAAAAATAGGCGCCTATACTCTACAGATATTTATTATTAATAATTAAAAATTAAATTATGTACTCATTAAGAAACAAGGTTCAATTAATTGGAAACCTAGGTAAGACTCCCGAAATACGAAATGCTGATTCGGGTAAAAAACTAGTGAAGTTTTCTATAGCGACCAATGAAATGTATACCAATCAGAAGGGTGAAAAAGTAAAAGAAACACAATGGCACAATGTTGTTGCCTGGGGAAAGTTGGCAGATATTGCCGAAAAGTATCTTTCTAAAGGAAGCGAAGTGGCTGTTGAGGGAAAACTTATTACCAAAGACTATACAGATAAAGAGGGTAATAAAAAATACATTACGGAGGTGCAGGTAAACGAATTGCTTTTATTGGGTGGTAAGGCGGCTAATGCTTAGTTGCACTTATAATTATTATGTAAAGAAGCGTTTAATTACGATTGTTTATTAGATGAAAAAACAACATGTAGCCATTGTTGCCTTCTTTGCATAATAATATTATTTTTATCTTCCAAAATCATCTTGAATTCTGATGATATCATTTTCGTCGCTTAAATTATGGGGATCTGTATGCATCCATATTTCAGCAACAACGCCCCACTCTTCAAGGCCAATCAGCCTGTGTCTTTCTCCTTGTCGTAGTTGAATTGTCTCGTTAATTATTAATTGGGCCCAGTCTTTTTCTTCGTCAGTTTCGCTTCTTGCAATTCCGGCAGACCCCTCTATTAATTTCCAAACCTCTGCTCGCCGATGGTGGTATTGCCAACTTAATTTTTTATTGGGCTCTACTAATAAAATCTTTGGGCTTACTTTTCCAGCCAATATTACCTCCTTATCAAGAGAAGGAAAGAAATGATCTATAAATTTTATTGCATCTATTTCTTCAATTACAAAAAAACCTCCCCATGGACGAGAAGCATCTATTGTCTTAATGCTAAGATTGTTTTTTTCAAGCAGGAGTTGAATTTCTGTAAATTTTATTTCTTTTTCTGTCATATCGTTTATAGATATTGGTAGTTATCTACCCATATACAACATTAGAATTTGAACATCACTTGGATTAACACCAGATATTCTAGAGGCTTGGCCCAATGTTCTTGGTTGTATCTTTATGAATTTTTGTTTCGCTTCTGTGCTTAATGAAACCAATTTTGTATAATTGAAATTTTCTGGAATCAACAGGTTTTCTAGTTGACTCATTTTTTCAACAAGCTCCCTTTCTTTTTCAATATACGTATCGTATTTTATTTGTATTTCTGCTTGTTCTAAAACATCCGCTTCAAATTCACACAACATTCCATTCAACACGGGGGTTTCTTTTACCATTAATTTTAGATCAATTCCTGGCCTAAGTAAAATTTGTGATGCTCTTTGTTTGGTTACTAACGGTGATGAGTGTGCGCTAATTAGATAATCATTAATTTCTTCGGGTTCAATATTTGTTTGCTGAAGAAGGGTTTTTATGGTGTCTACTTTTGTTTTCTTTGCTTGAAGGCGATCCATTCTTTCCTGACTAGCAAGGCCTATTTTATAACTAATTTCTGTAAGGCGCATATCTGCATTGTCCTGCCTTAATAGTGTTCTAAATTCAGCTCTGCTTGTAAACATTCGATAGGGCTCGTCGGTTCCTTTGTTTATTAAATCGTCAATTAACACCCCTATATACGCTTCGCTCCTTTTTAAAACCAGCGGCTCCTGACCTATTGATTTTTGGTGAGCGTTTATTCCAGCCATTAATCCCTGACATGCCGCTTCCTCATATCCTGTTGTTCCGTTTATTTGTCCAGCGAAAAACAAGTTTTGTATCAGCTTTGTTTCTAGACTAAACTGTAATTGGGTGGGTGGGAAATAATCATATTCAATTGCGTATCCCGGTCGGAACATTTTGCATTTTTCAAATCCCGGAATCTTCCTAAGTGCTTGATGCTGAGTCTCTTCTGATAAAGAGGTTGAAAATCCATTAACATATATTTCAACCGTATTCCATCCTTCTGGCTCTACAAAAATCTGGTGTCTGTCACGTTCTGCAAATCTGTTTATTTTATCTTCTATACTTGGGCAATACCTTGGGCCGGTTCCTTGAATTCTTCCTTTAAACATTGGACTAGACTCAAAACCCTCTTTTAAAATATCGTGAACCTCTTGATTCGTATAGGTAATCCAGCAGCTTTTTTGTTGAGAGGGCTTAACAGGAGCTTGAGATAAATAACTAAATCCAACGATTTCATCGTCTCCCTTTTGCTCTTCCATTTTAGAATAATCTAAACTTCTACCATCTACCCTTGGGGGTGTTCCTGTTTTTAACCTATCGCTCTCAAATCCAAGAGAAACTAGTTGCTCGGTAATCCCGGTTGCGGACTTCTCAGCCACCCTTCCGCCTCCAAAGTTTTTTTCTCCTATATGAATAACGCCATTTAAAAAGGTACCATTTGTTAATATAACAGCCTTAGAATCAATATGGTGCCCAAGGCTAGTAATAACGCCGGCTGCCTTATTGTCTTTTATGATGATTTCCTTAACGGTATCTTGATAAAAATCAACATTTGGGGTGTTCTCAAGCATTTCACGCCAGGTAGTAGCAAACAACATTCTGTCGTTTTGTGCTCTTGGGCTCCACATGGCCGGCCCCTTTGAACGATTCAACATTCTAAACTGAATCATGCTTTTATCTGTAACAATGCCGCTATAACCCCCCATGGCATCTATTTCCTTTACAATTTGTCCTTTTGCAATTCCTCCCATAGCTGGATTACAGCTCATTTGGGCGATAGTTTGCATGTTCATTGTAATTAACAAGACCCTACTACCCATGTTTGCTGCGGCTGCGGCGGCCTCACATCCAGCATGACCAGCACCAACAACTATAATATCGTAATTTTTAAACATAATGAAGCCGCAAAGTTAACACAGTGAAATTATTTTTAGTGGTTATTCCTGTTGGTTATATAGAATGTTGTTTCACGTGAAACGCACTGTTTTAACCTCCCTGGGAATTGTTCCACGTGGAACGAAACATTAATTAAAATAAGAGTTTAAATAATAGTCCTCTTTTTTTCTCATTAGCGCTATATCGGCCGGTTTTTTATCCTTGTACCCACAAAGATGAAGCGATCCATGAAAAATAACACGATGTAGCTCCTGTTTAATGGTAACCTGTAGGGCTTTTGCATTATCGCGAACCCTGTCGATACTAATATATATTTCTCCATCTATAGCATCAGAGCCCGCCTGAGATAGGTTGAAAGTAATTATGTCGGTATAATAATCGTGATGTAAATAGGTTTGATTGATTTTTAATAAATAACTATCGGAACAAAAAACAACAGAAAGATTGTTTAGTTTTCTATTTTCCTTTTTAAAAATAGTTGCCACGAAAGACCTTAGGGATGATCTGCTTTGTAAAGAAATGGGCTCTAAAAAATGAAAGGTAATATTCATGGTTTTGTTTCTGTAATCGAAATTAATAAGTTTATCAAACAATTATCTTTACAAAATAATTTATCTAATAATAATATGGGGGTTTATAAGAAATTATCTGAATTAACCATTGGTAAACAGGCTATTATAAAGTCTTTTCAGAGCGACGAGCTGTTTATAAAACTAATGGAAATGGGCTGCATTCCGGGTGAGAAAATTATCGTTGAACAAATTGCTCCACTAAAAGATCCTATATCAATTCATGTTGCAGGATATAGACTTAGCTTAAGGCTAGATGAAGCAGAGCATATAATTGTAGAAGAAATTAATTAATATAATAATTATTTTTAATGTGTGGTTTGGTTTATTGGATAAGCCCCTTAATTAAAATTGATTTCAACAAAAAATCACACGCAACCAACTAATAATCAATACTTTAATTTTTGGGGAACCCTAAGAAAAAAGAATATTTATTAATTACTTTTACAGTCTAATTATTTCAAAATGATAAGAATACAGTTAGTCCTTATGTTGTCGCTTCTTTTCTCTTCCTCTTTTGGTCAGGATATTGATTTTAAAAAAGGAGTAGTGTTAATTAACGGAAAAGAATGTATGAAAATGTCAAAGGAAGACGCTGTAAGTATTTCGTTTACAGATATGGAGGGAAACGATATGATATTTTTAAGGTTTATACACAATAGTAAATTCGGAAAGCTTTATAACAAGGTTACTTTTATAGACCAGAAAATTTCTTTTACTTCACAATCTTACATTTATACAAAAAAACTACTTATCAAAAAGTTGATAATAAACAATGTTATTCAAGACTGCAGAATAAACCTAGAAAGCCTAGAAAAATTCATCCTGAAATATGATGAAAATATTGAAGAATTATAAACAATTAAAAATATTGCCAATTTGATTAAAACCGCAATAAGAAAAGAGTCGGCTCAAATGGATGCGGAAAAAGTAATTTATTAAACTAAATAATCAATACCCTTACAATGAAATACATCAACACCTCTCTAGCTTGCGCATTTTTTGTTTGTGTTTTAATGAGTTTTCAATCATGTAAAAAAAGCAATGATGATACTCCAAAACCTACTGTTTTTACTTTTACTGCTCCAGATGAGATCACGTTTGAATATAGTGGTTCAAAGTTGCTTACAGTTGCAGTTCAAAATGCTGAGAATAAAGAATTTGGTGCAAGTTTATCTGGTTTAAATGCAGCATTCTCTAATGGAAGTCAACAGCTTGTTATTCCATCAAATCAAGAGAGGTCGTTCAATATTAATTTCAATCAAATTGGCGCAACACCAGGAATATACCCATGTGCATTGACTATTGGGGTTTTTAATGAAAATAATTATGTTCCACAAACAAAGACGATTAATCTTGTATACACTCCAAACTGCGCTTATAATTATCGCAACTATCTAAATGGCGAAATCACATATGAGATAAATGGAATTTTACTAAACAAGTCAATTAGTTGTTCTTACAACAATCAAGGACAACTCGTTGTGAGTGGATTAACCACTTTTCCTGTAGTACTTAATTTTGATTGTCAAGCACAAACATGTACCATGCAAGCGCTTACTCATCTTGGGTTCTATGTTACAGGAAACGGATATATTCAAGGGCAGTATGTTATGCTTAATATGTATGATGACGGAGTCTTAAGTGCGGTTGCGAGAATTAAGCCGTAACAACTTTGGGGCTTCTTTTAAATTATTGAACACGTCAAATAATAGCAATATAAAACAAGGTATAACGCAAGATGATACAGATTATATGATTGTAGAATAAATTAATTAACATCAATATTGTTTTAATATATGAAGGTTGCACTATATTTTGGTTCGTTTAATCCTATTCATAATGGACACCTAATTATTGCAAGCCACGCTGTACAATTTACCGATATTCAAGAGGTTTGGTTTGTGGTATCTCCTCAAAATCCATTTAAAAAAGCGAACACGCTGTTGAATGAAAACCACCGACTAAATTTAGTGAGGACAGCCATTGAAGGAGAAAATAAAATAAAGGCATCTAATGTTGAATTTAAGCTCCCTAAACCCTCCTACACCATAAATACATTAGCCTATTTAAAAGAGAAATATCCAGTGAATGAGTTTTGTATTTTATTAGGAAGTGATGGATTACAAAATATTGAAAACTGGAAAAACGCAGAAACAATAATAAAGGAACACGAGCTATACGTATATGAGCGTCCGGGCTTTAATATTATAGAAAATAGCGAAATGAAGGTAGTAAAAATAAGCGCCCCTTTATTAGATATTTCGTCTACGCATATCCGAAGTTTATTAGCAAAAGAAAAATCAATTAGATACCTTGTGCCTGATAGCGTAAAAGAAGAGATAGAAAACAATGCATATTATAAATCTACCTTAGAAAATCCATCCTAATAAAAGACACAATATTACAATAAGAGGGGTGGGTGTTTTTGTAAACCTTAATAAGCAATAAGTTCCGGCAATCACCAAAAAACTAATAGATCCCTTATAAGTAAAAAAAGAAATAGGCGTTTCTGATAAGAGATATAAAACAGCGGCAAGCATCACCCCTACTACTACAGCATTGATTCCTTCTAGGGCTCTATAAACAAGTGTGTATTGTTTTAAATACTGCCAAACAGGAAAGAAAAACAACACCAACAGGGCGCTAGGTAAAAAAATTGCAATAGACCCAATTATACAACCAACTAGTTGAGATTTTTTACCTTCCTTTTCTAGTGCCATTCCACCAACAAAAGAAGCAACAGAAAACACTGGACCAGGAATAGACCTAACTATTCCATAGCCGGTTAATAAATCAGCTTTGTTAATTTTAATTGCGGCTTCAGATTGAGGAGAGGTTGAATTTATAGGCCTAGCCACATATTGATCTAGCATCATAGGCAATAAAACATCTCCCCCTCCAAAAACAAAGCTTCCGAAACGATAAAAGTTCTCAAATAAATTATACGCCTTTCTGTTTTCCCAATTTTGCTTTCTAGCGTTTTCACTCAGGACACCAGCAATAATAAAAATTAATAAAAACAACCAAATATTGGTCCACCGAACTTGTTTGGGTTTTACATCGGTTTTTTTAGGAATGCGTTTATTACTAAAATTAGTAGCTAAGCCCCCGGCTATAATTAGAATAGGGAAAATCCAGGGTGTTTTTAAAAAAACAAAAGTGAGCACGCCAGCAAACAGCATAATAATTTTAGTGATAGTGTTATTGATAGATATCGAGAACACCTTAGTGGTAGAAAAAAGAAGAAACCCAATTGTCATGGGTTCTATGAAAGTAAAAATATTATAAAGAAAACTGTCCTGATGTAGAGATGTTAATAAGAAAGAAAATAAACCCATAATTATACATGCGGGAGTTATCCAAACCAACAGGGTGATAATGGCTAAAAGCAATCCGCCTCTTTTATACCCTATTAGGGTAATTAATTGTGTGCTTGAGGCTCCGGGCAACAATTGACAAAAAGAATTATATTCAATTAACTCTTCTTCTGTGAGGTAGTTTCTCTTTTTAACGAATGTGTTTAATATCATACCGAGATGGCCTTGTGGGCCGCCAAAAGCGGTAAGTGTATAAAAAAACACCTGTTTAAGAAATGGTATATGGCGAAAAATTAGCAATTATATATTTGATGGATATTTGGTGTTATCTAAAAATACAAAAAGCTTTATTAAATATTAGTCTAATTAGGGGTTAATATTTTAATTATTGAATATTGAAATGTAGATTTGATAATGAAAACAACGAATCACTCCTTTAATATTCGAAAAGAATTATCTATTCTTCTTTTAATCTTATTTACAAGCATAGTATCTTGGGCACAGCCTCAGGAAGCAAACAGCAAAGATCCTTCCATATTAGCCCCTAATTATAATAACCTATACTATTGGGCTGCACACCCGTGGAAATATGACCCATCAGACAGTGTTCCTGCACCCTTAAAAAAGTATTATAGTAAAGACTCTGCGGTAGATGTTTTTTTTATATATCCTACCACTTATACCGTTAAGAATTTTAATGAATGGAATGCCTCTATTAATGATGAGCAACTAAATCAAAAAACAGATTATAGTTCAATATTATACCAAGCAAGTGCCTTTAATGAGCACTGTAGAGTTTTTTCTCCTAGATATAGACAAGCACACATAAATTCATTTTTTATTGAGGATTCAATTGCAAGGCCTTATTTTGATATTGCTTATACAGATATCAAAACATCTTTTGAATATTATTTAAGCCACCTTAATGAAGGTAGGCCAATTATTATTGCTTCGCATAGTCAAGGAACAAAACACGCTGCTCGATTATTGAAAGAATTTTTTGAAGGGAAAGAATTAGAAAAAAAACTAGTCTGCGCGTATATTATTGGAATGCCGATTCCAAAGAATTATTTTACAGCTATTCCTGTTTGTAAAGATTCAACTGAAACAGGTTGTTTTGTTGCGTGGAGAACATTTAAAAAGGGCTATACACCCGAATATGTTAAAAAAGAAAAATTTGATGCAGTAGTGGTAAATCCGTTAACATGGAATATCAATGATGATATAATTTCTTCTACATTAAATAAAGGGGGCGTATTAAAAAACTTTAATAAAATTGTACCACATGTAGTGGATGCAAAAATTAATCAAAATATTTTATGGACAAGTAAACCGGATGTATTTGGGAAGATATTTTTTACAAAAAAGAATTTTCATATAGGAGATATAAATTTATTTTATATGAATATTAGGGAAAATGTTGCCCAAAGAATACATGCATATTGGAAAAAGAATTCTACTTCTTTATAATCCATAAACTGCACTTATTTCCAACATACGATCAATAGGTTTTTTTGCAGCAAGTCGTAAATTTTCTTCAAGCATAATTTCTGGTAATTCATATTTCATACATAAATATATTTTTTCTAATGTATTTAGTTTCATATATGAACAATCGTTACAAGCGCAATGATTATTTGAAGGAGCAGGTATAAATGTTTTGTTTGGGCTGTTCTTTTGCATTTGGTGTAAAATACCTGATTCTGTGGCCACAATAAATTCTTTGGTGGTATCTACCTGGGTATACTTTAAAAGTCCTGTGGTGCTCCCTATATAGTCTGCTAGAGCCAATATAGATTCTTCACACTCAGGGTGTGCAATAAATTTAGCTTTAGGATGTCTTATTTTTAGTTTGGTAATTTTTTGTAAATTAAAGATTTCATGAACCATACAAGCTCCATTCCATAGCACCATATTTCTTCCTGTAATTTTATTAATATATGCACCTAAATTTTTATCTGGAGCAAAAATAATAGGTTGATCAATAGGTAGACTTTCAACAATTTTTTGTGCGTTGGAAGAAGTACAAATAATATCACTTAACGCTTTAATACCTGCACTACAATTGATATAAGAAATAACTAAATGGTTAGGGTGTTTATCACAAAATATTTTGAATTTATCTGGTGGTGCAGAGTCACTTAAAGAACATCCAGCGTTTAAATCAGGTAATAAAACTTTTTTGGTAGGATTTAAAATTTTAGCCGTTTCGGCCATAAAATGAACTCCTGCGAAAACAATTATATCAGCATTGGTTGAGAGCGCTTTTTGGGATAATCCAAGACTATCACCAATATAATCAGCTACATCTTGAATATCTGGTTCTTGATAATAATGGGCGAGTATAATTGCATTTTTTTCTTTTTTTAATTTGTTAATTTCTAAAAATAAATCGAGTGTAATATCAATATTAAAATCGAGAAATCCTTTTTCTGAAATTATTTTATTTTGAAAATTTGTATTGTTAATATCTACCATAATATGTATTAATACTATTTAATTATATAATCACTTATTACTACTATGTCTGTTAATAAGTGGATATATAAATTACAGACCCTATTGTAAAATTAAAATTATTAACTTATTAACCTTGTTAAACATTTAATTAACATTATAATTTATTTATATAACCCTCTTTTATATTATTAAAACCCATAGAATAATATTTTTAATTAACATAGGTTAATAAAAAAGGCTGTTGAAAATAAAACAACGTTTTTTTTATTCGTCTCTGTTAATTGATGGGTATAAACCCCCACTAAAAGCAGCCCCAAAAACCAATAGAAGATAAACCGACATCTTTTACCCAAATTATTCATATTAAACAATCCTAAATCCTATTAATATCCACAGAAATATAATTTATCAACATACCCCTTGTGGATTAATGATTTATTCCCCCTTATTCCTTTGTCAATAAAGAATTTGAAAGGTTTTCCACAGTTTGTAAATATCCTTTTTTACCTTATTTTTGCCATCCAAAAACTTTATAAAAAGTCATATGCAAATTATTCAAAGTATTCGTGAAAAAGGCGCTGCCATTGTAATTATTGTAATTGCATTAAGCCTAATTGGTTTTATTTTAATGGATGCAAAACAAGGAAGTAATAAGCTTTTTAGCTCATTATCTAATAATGTTGGGTCTATAAATGGAGAAAAAATAGAATTAGCCGAGTTTAATAAAAGAGTAAAACAAGCAGAAGATCAGCAAGCTCAAAAAACCGGACAATCGCCTAGTGGAGCACAGACTTATCAAATAAGAGAGCAAATGTGGAACCAAATGGTGGCAGAAAGGGTGTTTTACAGCGAAATTGAAAAACTTGGAATTACTTTTACAGCAAAAGAGTTGTCTTATATATTATTAAGTAATGACCAATCAAACCCTTTTTTACAAGAACAAAGCCTAAGAGATTCTATTACAGGAAAACTTGATATTAATAAAGCACAAGCGGCCCTTAAAAATATTCAAAAATTTAAAGGAGAACAAAGAGAAGGAGTAACAGCACAGGTGATTGATCCATTAAAACTTAGCACAACTGTTGCAAAATATGCAGGCTTATTAAGCGCTAGTGCATATTATCCTAGTTGGATGCAGGAAAAAGAGTCTAACGAAAAACAACAGTTTGCAAATATTTCATATACAACCATTCCTTATTCAGAAATTTCTGATAGCTCTATTAAGGTTACAGATGAAGATGTTAATAATTATGTAAGCAAGAATAAAGACTTATTTAAACAAGAAGAAGGTAGAAACATATCATACGTAGCGTTTAGTCAATTACCTAGTTCTGAAGATAGCGCTAGTGTAAAGGCACAGCTTGTAGAGTTAAAGCCAGCTTTTATTATAGATACAAATGCACAAGCTTTTGTTGCAAGAAACCTTTCTATTATTGATTTTAAAGATGAGTATTTACCTAAAGAAAAATTAGGATCTTCTATTGCCGACACAATTGTAAAATTATCTATAGGCACCGTGTATGGCCCTTATGTTGACAAACAGAGTTATGTATTAGCAAAAGTAATTGGTACCAAACAACAACCCGATAGCGCAAAAGCTAGACATATATTAATTGGAGTAAACGACCCTAGAACTGGACAAGCAATCAACCCAGAGGATGTTGCAAAAAAACTAGCAGATAGTATTTTTAAGGCTATTTCTTCTGGCGCAGACTTTAGTGAACTAGCAAAAAAATATTCAACAGATGCTAGCAATAAAGACAAGGGCGGTGATTTAGGAATGTTTGCATATGGTGCGATGGTTCCAGAGTTTAATGATTTTTGTTTTAATAAAAATGCCGGTTCAAAAGGTGTAGTGAAAACACAATTTGGGTATCATATTATAGAACTAACAAGCCAAAAAAACTTTAAAACAGCCTATAAGGTCGCTTTTGTAGCCAAAGAAATAATTCCTAGTGATCTTACTATTAATAAAGCAAGCCTTGATGCAACAAAGGCGTCTACCGAGAAAACAAAAGCAAACCTAGAAAAATATATTGCGAAGAATGGCCTAAGCTTAACGTCGGTGCCTACACTAATTAAGGAAAACGATTTTTCTGTTGGTGCACTTCAAGAAGCGCGCGGACTTGTAAGATGGGCGTTTGAAGCAAAAAAAGGCGATGTAAGTGAACCGTTTAGTATGGGAGACCAGTTTATTGTTGCGGTAGTTGATAAAATAAACGAAGTGGGTGTACAAGACGCTACTACAGCAAGACCAGGTTGTGAATCAATTATTCTTAATAAGAAAAAAGCCGCGGTTATTATTAAAAAACTGGGCGATTATCCAACACTTGAGTCTGCATCAGCAGTATATAAAAAACAAGTACTAACTGCAGGATCGGATTCATTATTAACGCTAACTGCACAAATTATCAACGGAGTGGGTATGGAGCCTAAGATTATTGGTGCCTCTTTCAATAAAGAATATCAAGCGAAGCTATCACCAGCCATAGAAGGAACAACGGGCGTGTTTGTGATTAAAGTGAATAATATTCAATCAAAAGCACCAGAAACCACCGAGGCCATCGCACAAAACATTGCTACACGAAAAAACGCACTTCGCGGCCAAACCAACAACTGGTATGAGGCATTAAGAAAACAAGCAGACATAAAAGATCTACGCAGCAAGCATTTTTAAGTATTTCTTTTATAGTAAATGATTTCTCAAGCCGGTTCCATTAGAGCCGGTTTTTTGTTTTAATTTTATAACATGACAGACGTATTAACAAACAAAGTTGCAGAGAGCGGAATCATAACCATTGACTTAGAAGTCTTTTTTCCAAAAGAACCCGTCGTCTTGTTTGATTTAAAAGACTATCTTTTTATGGAGTTAATATTAAAAGAAAAAGAATTTAGATCGGCTCTTAAAAATCTAGACCTAGATCAATATAAAAACAAAATTATTGCTACCACCTGTACAGCAGATGCAATTATACCTATGTGGGCCTATATGCTTGTTGCAAGTCTTCTGCAGCCGGTAGCAAAAGAGGTTGAGCTAGGAAACATAGAACAAGTAAAAAATAAAATATTTATCAATAATATTAACAATCTTGATATCACCGAATATATTGATAAAAGGGTTGTAATTAAAGGATGCGGAGAAACACCTATACCGGAAGAAGGGTATTTGGCCATCACCAAAAAACTAAGACCTGTGGCTAAGAGTATTATGTATGGCGAACCTTGTAGTACGGTGCCTGTATATAAACAAGAAAAAAAATAAATTTAAAACCAGTCTCTCTTTTTAAAATAAACCATCATTGCTGCAGGAATTATAAACATTAAGCCTACTGAAATAAAAAATCCCCAGTGGTTATGTAACAGCGGAATGCGTTCAAAATTCATTCCAAATATCCCGCCTATAACAGTAGCAGGAGCAAGTAAACATGTAACAACCGTCATTACCTTCATCACCTCATTCATTTTTAAGTTTACATTACTCATATAAAGATCCTGGAGGTTTATTAACATATCTCTATAGTTATCTGCAAGATCGTTTGCTTGTATAATGTGATCATACACATCTTTAAAATATTTTTCTGTTTTATTTTCTATAAGGGCATTCTCGCTTCTTATAATTCCACTTACCAAATCCCTTACAGGCCCAATACTTCTTTTTAATACAATCATTTCCTTTCTTAAAATATTAATCTTTGCTAAGGCTCTTTTATTGGACCACCTAATAATATCCTCTTCTAGCTCTTCTATCCTTTCACCGAGCTTTTCCATTACAAGAAAGTAATGATCAACAACAGAATCAATCAACATATAAAATAAAAAATCAGCGCGATTTTGTCTGACCTTGCTACCGTTTATTTTTAATTTATCTCTTAACTGATTGAAAACATCTCTGGAAGCGTCTTCCTGAAAACTTATCACAAAGTCTTTACCCAACACAATACTAATCTGCTCTGTGTCAACAGAAGATTCGCTTTCATTGAAGTAAAGCATGTTGAGAACACAAAAAAGCAACCCATTAATTTCGTCAGTTTTTGGTCGCTGACCCATACTTAGGATGTCTTCTACAATCAATTGGTGTATTCCAAAATGAGAACAGAGTTTTTCAACAGGGTCTTTTTTAATACCATCAATGTTTATCCAGCTGATTTGTGTTGTGTGGAGGTGTTTATAACTATTCTCAATATTTTCCAGTTCGTTAAAAATGCAGTTATTTGTGTCGTATTCATATAAAAACACACGCACATTTTCTGTCTCTTTTCTGTTGGGTATAACGGTTGGGTTTACCTGTAAAATTCGCTTGTTTCTTATCAAATCAAACGGATTTACTATATAATCTAGATAGTTTTTCTTCGCCATTTTAGAGAGTTCTAATTGGTTTAAAACGATGCGCTTTTCGGATATCTAGGAAAAGGAATAACATCTCTAATGTTTCCCATGCCTGTTACAAACTGAACAATTCTTTCAAATCCTAATCCAAATCCTGCGTGAGGACACGCACCAAATCTCCTAGTATCTAAATACCAATCTAATTCTTCCGTAGGAATGTGCATTTCTTTCATTCTTTCTACAAGCTTATCTATACGTTCTTCTCTTTGAGAGCCGCCCACAATCTCTCCGATACCCGGAGCAAGAATATCCATCGCTGCTACGGTTTTTCCATCATCGTTCTGGCGCATATAAAAGGCCTTTATTTCTTTAGGATAGTTTGTTAGAATCACTGGCTTTTTGAAATGTTTCTCAACCAAATAACGCTCATGCTCACTTTGTAAGTCTATTCCCCACTTATCAATGATGTATTGAAACTTCTTCTTTTTATTATGATTGCTTTCTCTTAATATTTCAATTGCCTCGGTGTAAGTAATTCGCTCGAAATTATTGTTTATTACAAATTCTAATTTTTCTATTAACCCCATTTCACTTCTTTCATTTTGGGGCTTTTGTTTTTCTTCTTCATCCAAGCGTTGCGCAAGAAACTCAAGATCTTCTCGGTTGTTGTCCATTGCATAACGAATAATATGTTTTATAAATTCTTCTGCAAGGTTCATATTGTCTTCCAAATCATAAAAAGCCATTTCAGGCTCAATCATCCAAAATTCCGCCAAATGTCTAGTCGTGTTGCTGTTTTCGGCACGAAACGTTGGACCAAAAGTATAAATATTACCAAAGGCCATGGCGGCTAATTCTCCTTCAAGTTGACCGCTAACGGTTAGGTTTGTACTGCGGCCAAAAAAATCATCTTTAAAATTAATTGTTCCATCCTCATTCTTTGGAGCAGAACCATCTAGCGGAAGCGTAGTTACCTTAAACATTTCACCCGCACCTTCTGCATCGCTTGCAGTGATGATGGGGGTATGAATACCGATAAATCCTTTTTTAGTAAAAAAATCATGAATAGCGAAAGACAGCGCATGTCTAACTCTGAAGACAGAACCAAATGTATTTGTTCTAAAACGAAGGTGTGCAATTTCTCTTAAAAATTCTAAACTGTGTTTCTTTGGCTGTAAGGGAAATTTTTCTGCATCACTGTCTCCTAGCACTTCTATGGCGGTAGCTTTTAGCTCTACCTTTTGTCCTTTACCCAGCGAAGCAATTACCTCCCCGGTGGCTTTAATACAAGCTCCGGTAGTAATTCTTTTTAATGTTGCTTCATCAAAAGCACCCAATGCTACTACGATTTGTATATTGTTATTAGTACTCCCATCATTGAGCGCAATAAACTGATTGTTTCTAAAAGTTCTAACCCACCCCATTACAGTGGCCTGATAGTTTACTTTTTCTGACAATAAAAGTTCTTTTATTTTTATACGCGTACTAAACATGTTCTAAAAATTTACTTTGTAAAGATAAAAATAGAATCTCTGATATTTTAATAACTCCGTTTCTGATTTGAAAATTTATTAAAATCTTTCTTTGCCTTTGGTTTAAAACGATTTTGAGTGTTTCCTTGTTTCTTCTGAAGAGAAGGGGGCTTAGGGTTTCTGCTTAATAAACCAGAAAGATCAACATGATATGGATGGTGAATATCTTTAGGTATTTCCTTTCCAATCAGTTTTTGAATATCTTTTAAATAAGCAAGTTCTTCGCTTTCACAAAAAGAAAGCGCTGTACCGCTTAACCCTGCTCTACCAGTACGACCAATTCTGTGAACATA
>CANJJU010000005.1 GCA_947474815.1 Chitinophagaceae bacterium
CAACAAAATATTCCATGTTGTCATATTTAGTTGCACCATGCTGCCAACTAAACAATACTGAGAAATCAAAGTTTTTGTATCTAGCATTTAAACCAAAACCTCCTCTCCAAGGAGCTTCCCAAGTACCATATGATTGCGCTCTGTTTGATGCGTCATATACATTTGTAAGATTTCCTTGTAGATCATAATAAAGTGGCATACCTGTTGCGGCATCAATACCTCCCCATTTAACATCATAATGTGTACCTAATGGTAAACCTGGAGTAACCAATTCTGTACCAACTTCGTAAGGAAGTTCTCCACCTAAATCAATTACTCTGTTTTTATTGTACCCAACGTTAGCAAAAACAGTAACAAGTAGATCTTTAGTTTGTAATACTTCTCCATTCAAACTAAGTTCAACTCCTTTGTTACCTAATTGACCAGCATTTAGATTGATTGCTGCTCCAGTTCCAAATCCACCCACTGCAGACAATTTCTTTTGTACGAATAAGTCTTTGGTTACTTTATTGTAAAAATTGATATCACCATACACTCTCTTTTTCAATATTTCAAAGTCGATTCCAAGATTGGTTACATATGTTTTTTCCCATTTCATATCAGGATTACCTGGGTATGAAGCATAAATAGTATTTAAACCAGAGTAATTACCTTGGTCATACGTGTTTTGATAAGGATAATCTCCACCAGGGAAGTTATCAGCATTACCAGAACCACCATAACTCAATTTAACTCTTAGCATATTAATAAGAGCAATATTCTTAATGAAGTCTTCTTTGGTTGCATCCCAGATACCTCCTACAGAGTAAAACCCTTGCCATCTGTTATCTTCTGGAAGCTTAGAAGATCCATCTTTACGATAAGATCCTGTAAAAGTATATTTACCATTGTATGTATATCTCGCAGTAGCAAGACCTGATACAAGTGCATTTTGTGATTTAGCACCACCCACAACAGCATAAAGTTGATTCACTCCATCTCCTTGAGTGATACCAGCCATCGTGTTAGGACGTCTTGGATCAACTCCATATCCTGTTGCACCAAATTGCTTGTAAAACTCTCTGATATATTCACCATAAACCGCTACTTCTAGATCATGCTTTTCTTCAAAAGTATTTCTGTAAGTAACAGATGGTCTTACTGTTCCTCTCATGAATCTTTCAAGAGATTCTGCTTGGTATCCAGCCTTTGTAGTAATAGATGTTGAAGTTAATCTTCTGTATGCTAATGGACTTCCATAATTACTAGCTTGTGTTTCACGGAAATCTATACCAGAAGTTAACGCAGCAGTAATATTATCTGTTATTTTATATGAAGCATTTACTCCAATTGTTGTTTTCAATTGAGAGCTATAATTTTTATCATATTTAGTGTAATCCAATTGATTCGCCATTGCATATTTAGCACCAGTACCAGTAGCGTATGATCCGTCTGCATTGTATACGGTTGCATAAGGAACATTTATCACTGAAGCTAAGAATGGATTTTGTGTTGAATTACTTGTGGTTGATTGCAAAAAGTTTCTTTTTGTATAACCCACGTTTGAAGCAATAGAGAAAGATACTTTATCATCAGCATAATCAATGTTGTTTCTCATTGTAATACGCTTCATATCAGAACGATTTGTAACGCCCTCTTCATTGTACATTCCTAAACTACTATAAATACGCGTTCTTCCAGTACCACCAGATAAAGTTATTTGATGATTGCTGAAATTTGCATTTCTATAGATTTGATCGTACCAATTTGTGTTAATTCCACGAATAGAATCAAGCAAACGAGCGTTTTCTGTTTGCTCACCAGGAGTCAAACTAGAATAATTAGGATTCAAGGTAGAATAATAAAAACCTGGAAGGTTAGGATTGTTAGCAGCAGGACTTGAAGGATCTCCTCCAGCAACTACAGTACCATATTGTTCCTGAGCTTTCAATAATTCATTAGTATTCATAGGTCTAAATCCGAATTCAGGCTTTGATTTAACACCCATTTGAGCTGAATAACCAAATTTTAATTTACCAGAAACTCCTTTTTTAGTTGTAACAACGATTACACCGGCAGAACCACGTGAACCATATAAAGAAGTAGATGCCGCATCACGCAACACATCTATAGAAGAGAAATCATTAGGATTCAATCCTTGGAAAACGCCTGCTTCTACTGGAATTCCGTCTACTACATAAAGAGGATCAGATCCACCTTCAATAGAACCACTACCACGAATAATCAATGTAGAAGAAGTACCAGGAGCACCACTTGATGTTAAAGCAGTTAAACCAGGAGCACGACCTTGAAGAATTTGATCAAAAGAACCAACTGGTTGGTTTTTCAATTGTTTTTCATCAATTTTAGTTGCGGCTCCAGCAAACTGAGATTTTTTCACTTTACTAATACCCGTAACAACTACTTCAGTCATATCCTTAGGGTTTGAAGACTCTAAAGTTGGCGAAATAATCAATTTACTACCAATTGTGATAGTTTGGCTTTCAAATCCAAGAGAACTGAATTCTAATTGTTTTGCAGTTTCTGAAACTTGAATTTGATAAGTTCCATCGCTCGCTGTTGTAGTACCTGCATTGGCACCTTTTACAATAACTGAAACGTTGGAGATTGGCTTCCCATTGGCATCGGACACTTTTCCTGCTATCTTTTTTTGAGCCATAAGACTCATAGATACAGCCATAGAAAGAATAAAGGCTAAAATTACTTTTCTCATATGCTTTTTAAGTTTATAGGGGCAAATATAATAACATAATTATAACAAACAAAAATTAATCTTTCCAGATTTACGCTTCAGATTGAGTACGCTTTAATAGGATTATGCCTAAAAACTCAATAAACGCCTCAGAATCTATACAAAACCTGCATTTTACACTCCGATTTTCTGTTATAATTGATTAAATCGAGCCCGGAACCTACCGTTTTTTGATTAAAATAGGTGGTTTGAGCCCATTTGGCCCAACAAGTCAGCTTTTTTGATACATCAAAATGTACATTGAAATAATATTTAACCCCTTTCCCATAAATTACGGGGATAGATGAACTGAACAAAACATCATTTTCGTAGGCATACAAGCGACTATTATAACTTTCAGTCTCAAAAAACAAGACCCTTACATTAGCTCCAATAGGCTTTTTGAGGGCTTTCCAAATCCAATCCATATATAATAGATAGCCTTGTTCTGTGGTATTACTCGCATTGTTGCACCAAACCAATTCTACCCTGCTACGAAAAACATTGGATTTACTTAATTTATGCTCAATTTGAGTTCGCCAAGCCCTGTGAGCCAGTTTGGTTAGTGGAAGGAGCTCAATAGTATTATTTGTTGTTCCATTTGATTCTTTAACAGACGACTTATAACTACTATAGATATACAATACCTTGGAGGGCTTGTAGATTATTTTAAATAAATACTCGCTACCAATACTGCCCCCATTAACATTGTATTTTAACCAAGGGAATTTAAAAAAGTCTGTATACGCTTCTATCATCCAGCCATATGCAGGCCTGATACTCAGTGCCGAAAAAAAACCAGCTTCATTCACTGGCGTACTATTTTCTGCGAAGACATTTGTTTGCAAAGATTGATATGACCTAGAAATATTTCGATAAAAAAAATGAATATCTGCACCATTTGCCACACTCATTAATAGGCCATTTACCGTGGCAATGCTTTTGTTATTGCAGATGGCTGTTTCTCCAAAAAAATGAGCGTTCTTATAAGTATAATGATAATCAACACTACAATTGGATAGCGTTTTGCCCGTCAAACTAAACAGATTAGAAGGTATCGAATCTTTTATCAAAGAAAGCTTCCAATCATAGTGCATAAAATTAAATCCAACATGACCCTTGTTATTAGAAAACCCAACATTCCCTCCAAAAGAGATTTGTTGTTGCACATGCTTGTCGGCTAATTCTGAAAAGGTTCTGTGCAATCCTGTATTTTGAAAAGAGCTCACATGCATTTCATCCACGTTCATTGTATCGAAGACAATATTTGCATCAACGTTTCTGTAAGACCCGAACAGGGTTGCTTCCCATTTTTTATTTCCCATCGTAACCCCCAATCCTCTGTGAAAATTTTGCTCGCCAAAAGATTGATAAGGTTTTAATATGGGAGATTGTCGCTTTGAAGCAAGCAAGTCGCTACTCTTTTTAAATGCAAGCGATTGCCATTGAATAAGCCCCTGTCCTAGGTTTACAACATAATCTCCAACCGCCAAAGATTTTATTATACCTAGTTTTCGAATAAAAAGATGTGCTGAATAAAAATCAAAACCAGATTGTTGATTCTTGGTAAAAATTGATTCGCCTGGATCTTTGTCGCACGAGATTCCATATTGAAGCAAATTTTTATACTGATACTTATATCTTATTGATACTGCCCATGGCGAACCAAGATAATGATTGCTTGAAACAGAAGAATCCGTTTCATACCCAACTGATTTTTCTATCACTCTGCTCGTTCTAATTAAAACAACATGATCCCCTTGAAGCATTCTTTCTTTAAACACCTCTTTGATTCTTAATTGAGTTGAAAGGGTGATAAAAGGCGATATTTTTTTAATCGTGTACACATCCAAGTGAGCCACAGATTGCAATTCATATAAACTAATAAAATCCCCCAATAATTGCCTATACTTTAAGAGGTATTCTATCTGCAATGGCGATAACATCATTAGCTCATTGAGTACTTCCCGATTGGCTGTATTGATATTTATTGGATGTTTACTTAGTTCATATAAATGCTGGCTATATGATTCGTCATTTAGCAACTCATCATTACTATTCTCTACAACTTGTTCGATATGCTGTTCAGCAACTGCAGGCAATTCAGTCTGACTAAAAGAAGGATAGCCAATACCCAACAAACAAAAAAGCACATACAAGACCCTCATGCTTATGTTCGTTTAAAATGAGTACTCAATAACAATCCTGGTGAATAGCCCAAATGAGGATGATAACGCAAGAGTGCATCTACGCGAATGGATTTATATAAAACACCCAGACTGCTAAAAAGGCTACTATTTTCAACCATGAATCCAAGTTTAAAAAAAAAGCGTTTGTCGAATTGATATTGCATTCCTCCTATCAAATCAATTGCTTGGTCTTCTTGTTTTACAATTTCAGTACTAATAAAAAAATCATTGGAAACATCGTATCCCACACCAAACTTGTATCTGTAAGGGAGCTTCCTCACTTCATTGCTACTAACCAATATTTTTATAGGATTGTACAAATGGATTCCCGCAGTTAATTTGGAAGAAAAATGAATCATTGTCCCAATTTCAACATTCATCGTAGTTGAATGGAAATAAGAGGGGATTTTAAATGAGTAATAATTAAACTGGGTGCCAATTGAAATGGCACTAGATAACTTTCTTGCATAAGCAAGCCCAATATTCGTTTCACTGAATCCTTCAAATCCTTTACGGCCAATGCTACACCCAAGATTTCCTAATGAAGTAGGAATAGCCACTATAGCATCCACCTTGTTGATTTCGGAGAGATTAAACATTTTTTCCTGACAAACAGCCATACCAAAGCATTGTATTGATGTTAGCGCAGCTTGATTATTTATAAAAGAGTACCCATCCGATTGGTTTTGGCTATAAGCACCCAGACTTATTGACGGAGACGGAATAGCAAGCGAATTGAATTGAGCCATAGAAATTGAAACAAAAAAAATAGGCAGCAGTATAGCGATTGAATATTTCAACAGGGACGTATTTAGAGAATAAAATTAATAGTGACGAAATCTATAAAGAAGATGAATACCCCTAAAAAAATCGGTTTTTTTCTATTGTACGAATTGTACATTAGAAAGATGAACAAATCAATTTTAGTTAACTAAATTTGTACCTATGCAGATACTAGATGGAAAAATTGTTTCGCAGGCAGTCAAAAAGGATCTGTCAGAAAAAATCGCCCAGCTTCGGAAGGAAAATAAAAGGCCGCCTCATTTAACGGCTGTATTAGTAGGCAATAATGGAGCAAGTGAAACCTATATTGCCAGTAAAATAAAAAATTGTGAAGAAACAGGATTCAAAAGCAGCCTTTATAGATTTGAAGAAAATGTAACAGAAGAACTTTTGGTAACAACCATCAAAAAGATAAATGAAGACGATCAAATAGATGGAATATTGGTACAATTGCCTTTACCCAAACACATTGATGAGCAGAAAATAATCAATCTAATCAACCCAGCAAAAGACGTAGATGGCTTTCATCCTGTAAATGCAGGCAAAATGGTACTGGGAATCCCTACTTACATTCCAGCTACACCCTATGGAATCATGCTAATGTTAGCACATTACAAACTAGAAACATCAGGCAAACATGCTGTCGTGATAGGCAGAAGCAATATAGTGGGTAGACCAATGAGCATCCTGCTAAGCCAAGATACAACATATGGCAATTGCACTGTAACGGTATGCCATAGCCGAACTAAAAATTTAAAGGAAATTTGCTTACAAGCCGATATCATTGTAGCCGCCCTTGGCAAGCCTGGTTTTCTAACGGCAGAAATGGTGAAAGAAAATGCTGTGGTCATAGATGTAGGCATCACTCGCGTGCCAGATGCATCAAAAAAATCTGGATTCGCCATTAAAGGAGATGTGGACTTTGAAAATGTGGCAGCCAAAACAAGTTACATCACACCTGTTCCTGGCGGTGTTGGTCTAATGACCATTGCAGCGTTATTACAAAATACTTATCAAGCATACTTGCAACACTCCAACAATCATTGAGATTTTTAAAACCAACATTCATTGAGCACAACAGATTCTAACAATAACCAACTTCTTCCTGTAATGGAACACTTCTATACCTTACAAGGGGAAGGATACCATCAAGGGAAAGCGGCATATTTTGTAAGACTAGGAGGCTGCGATGTAGGGTGCGTTTGGTGTGATGTGAAAGAAAGTTGGGATGCGAACATTCATCCAAAAATGACTGTGGAAGAAATTGTAAATACGATCGAAAGCCACAGGCCTAATAAAAAACCCCTTGTAGTGATTACGGGCGGTGAACCGTTGATGCATGATCTAAATCAACTCACCTCATCCCTTCATAATGCAGGATTTCAAACGAACATTGAAACATCTGGAGCACATCCTGTAAGCGGAAAATGGGATTGGATTTGTTTGTCACCTAAAAAATTCAAAGCTCCTTTACCCGAAATACTTCCCTTAGCCAATGAGCTTAAAATAGTAATTTTTAATGCAAGTGATTTTGAATGGGCAGCAACATATGCCTCACAGATGAATAAAAATTGCAAACTATATCTTCAACCTGAATGGGACAAAGCGGCTATTGTTACCCCCTTAATAATTGAATACATAAAACAACATCCCCAATGGGAACTGTCTCTTCAGATACATAAGTACATCAATGTGCCATAATTAGTATTTCTAAGCTTTGATCATTTATTTGCCATGATCGTTTTCTAAATTTTAACACCTCGTATTATATACTATTTATCTATATCCTATACCTTCATGACATAATTTTAAGAATGAAAAGAGGCGCTTATTTATACCTGAAAGCAATTGGCTTTACAATACTTTGCTTTACATTGACTACCTCCTCCTTTGGACAATGGTACAATCCCGATAATGTAAATAAAAAAGCCATCGCCATCTATGAAACTGCTTACGACTATGCGTCCAATGGGCAATATGCTGAATCCATCAAAAAAATAGACGAGGCCTTGGTTATTGAGCCAAGATACGTGGAAGCCTACTTGTCGAGAGCAGGCATTCATGCAGATTTGAAGAACTATCAATCATCCGTTAACGATTTCGAAAAAGCCATTTCATTAGACTCGGTATTTTCGAATCCTTACCTACTACCCTACTCCATCTCGCTGGCAGGATCAGGAGATTTTGAGAAAGCGCTTTCTGCCATAAATAAATTTTTACAATACCCTGACCTTAATCAATACAGCATTAAATCTGCTAACTATCGTAAAAGGACATACGAATTTGCTGTAGACTATGCAAAGAAACACTCCTTACAAACATATATTTTTACGCCCAAAAATTTAGGACCCGGAGTAAACACGACTGCGTTGGAATATTACCCCTCCTTTCCCATTGACGGCAAAAAGATGATATTCAATAGACGCGTTGACAACGATGAGGATTTTTACGAAAGTGATTTAATAAAAGGCGAATGGAGCAATGCAGTCCCCGTTTCAGGAAAAATAAACACCACACTCAACGAAGGCGCACAGAACATTTCACAAGATGGAGAATGGCTAATATTTACTGGTTGCAATTATCCAGAAGGATTGGGCAGTTGCGATTTGTATATTTCGTATAAAACAAAAAACAATAGCTGGACAGAAGCCATCAATTTAGGCGATAAGATAAATACTGACCAATGGGAATCTGCTCCATCACTTTCTTCTGATAAGAAAGATCTTTACTTTTCGAGCAATAGAAATGGTGGCTACGGAGGAAAAGATATTTGGGTTTCTCATAAATCAATCAATGGGAAATGGAGCGATCCTAAAAATCTAGGACCTACCATCAATACGAGTAGCGATGAGACTTGCCCGTTTATTCATGCAGACAATGCCACCTTATATTTTAACAGCAATGGCCACTTAGGCTATGGCGCCTCTGATCTTTTTCTAAGTAAAAAAATAAATGACTCCATTTGGAATACGCCAGAAAATTTGGGCTATCCCATTAATACAATTGACGAAGAGGGCTCATTAGTAGTAGCATCAGACGGCAAAACATCTTATTACGCCAGCGATCGCGGGGACAGCAAAGCTGGATTAGACCTTTATAGTTTTGAATTAAGAGAAGATATCAGAGCAGCAAAAACACTTTGGGTAAAAGGAAGAGTGCTTGATAAAAAAACCAATACAGGACTTCCTTGCACGGTAGAACTAACCGATATTATTAATCGTAAAAAAATTACTAGCGTACAAACAGACGAAGACGGAAATTATCTTGTCACACTTCCAGAAGGGAAAGATTATGCTTTTAATGTAAATAGAAAAGGATACTTGTTTTATTCTGATAATTTTTCACTTACTAAAAACAATACCGATACTTTCTTCACCATCAATATCCCCTTACAGCCGATTCAACCGGGCGCATCGGTTATTTTAAAAAATATCTTTTTCGACAACAATGATTTTAGTCTTAAAGATGTATCCATTCCTGAACTAGACAAAGTGGTTATTTTGCTAAATGAAAATCCAAAATTAACATTGCAAATTGGTGGACATACAGATAATATTGGAAAAAAAGAAGCCAACATTAGCCTTAGTTTTAGCAGAGCAACCTCCGTTGTAAAATATCTTATTTCTAAAGGAATCAATCCAATTCGATTGGTTGCAAAAGGATTTGGAGACAGCAAGCCTTTAGGAATGAACGATACCGAGGAAGGGAAAAGCCTCAATAGAAGAACAGAAATAAACGTTCTTACGAACTAATCAAATTCCTATCATTGTTTCATCTTAGCATGAACAATGACCTTCTATATCAAATCGCATTAACACAAGTTCCGCATATAGGTGACGTGCATGCTAAAATCCTGATCAATGCATTTCAACATGCTCAAGCCGTTTTCGAAGCACCCCAACATCATCTAGAACGCATTGAAGGAATTGGAACCATCAGAGCCAATAGCATTAAGCGTTTCAAAGATTTCGATATTTGCGAAGCAGAAATAAAGTTTATTGAAAAAAATAAAATAGCGCCTCTTTTTGTGACCTCTGAAAAATACCCAAAAAGATTATTGCATTGCATCGACAGCCCCGCTCTACTCTATTATAAAGGCAATGCAGATTTGAATGCCAATAAAATAATTTCGATTGTAGGCACACGTAATCATTCAGAATACGGAAAAATAATTTGTGAACAATTCATTGAGGATTTAAAAAATCATTCAGTTACAATAGTAAGCGGACTAGCATTTGGCATTGATTCTATTGCGCATAAATCTGCATTAAAAAACAACCTTCCTACCGTTGCCATACTCGCCCATGGATTAGATAAAATGTATCCTCCTCAAAATAAATTATTAGCAAATCAAATGATTGAACAAGGAGGGTTGTTAACCGATTTTAAAAGTGGCAGCAGTCCCGACAAGCAAAATTTTCCCAAACGAAATCGAATCACTGCAGGATTATGCGATGCATTGATTGTAATTGAATCTAGCGCATCGGGAGGATCGCTTATCACAGCCGAACATGCCAATGGGTATAATAAAGACGTGTTTGCAGTACCAGGAAAAATAACAGATAGTAAAAGCGAAGGATGTAATATGCTCATAAAAAATAATAAAGCCGCCTTGATTTCTAATGCAAAAGACCTTATTCAAATGATGAATTGGGAAGACATTCATCCTACTCCAAAAATACAACGACAACTATTTATTGAACTCACCCCATCCGAAAAAAAGATAATACAACTAATAGAAGCAGCAGGTCAGATGCACATTGATGACTTGGTTTTTAAAAGCGGATTTAGCAATAGCGTAACAGCGGGAGCCCTGCTTTCTCTTGAAATGAACAATATCATTCGTCTTTACCCTGGTAAAATATATAAAATCCTATAAATCAAATTTTTACCTACTCTCCATTAAACATAAAATGAGCTCGATTTTGAAATTAAAGTTTTCAACTTATCTTTGCCTATGGCAACCAAGAATACTTCCCCCCAATCAAAAAAATTAAGCAAGATTATCATTGAAGGATTAACCTTCGACGATGTATTATTAGTACCCTCTTATTCTGAGGTATTACCGAGAGAGGTAGACATCTCTACCCAACTTACAGAAAACATATCCTTAAACATACCTATACTGAGTGCAGCCATGGATACAGTGACCGAGGCAACACTGGCCATAGCACTTGCAAGAGAAGGAGGATTAGGAATTCTTCATAAAAACATGAGCATTCAGCAGCAGTCAGATCAGGTAAGAAAAGTAAAAAGAAGTGAAAGCGGCTTAATCATTGATCCCATCACATTAACACCCGACGCCACTATTGGCGAGGCAATGAGATTAATGGCTGAAAATAAAATTGGAGGCATCCCGATAGTTGACAAGCAACACCAACTAGTAGGTATTTTAACTAATCGAGATTTACGCTTTGAGACAAATTTGAAAAATAAGGTCAGCAGTGTGATGACCAAAGAAAATCTAATCACCGCCCCCGAAGGAACAGATCTTAAGAAAGCCGAACTTCTTTTTAAGAAAAATAAAATAGAAAAACTTCCGGTGGTAAATAAATCGGGGAAGCTTATTGGATTGGTAACGTTTGGAGATATCCTCAAACTTAAAAGCTATCCTCATTCTGTTAAAGATGGATTTGGAAGACTTTTAGTAGGTGCTGGAATTGGCATTACATCAGACATACTAGAACGTGTAGACGCATTAAATAATGTAGGAGTTGATGTTGTTTGTTTAGACAGTGCACATGGTCATACAAAAGGCGTAATCGATGCATTGAAAAAAATTAAAAAAACTTTCCGTCATTTGCCTGTTATTGCAGGAAATGTAGGCACTGCTGCTGGCGCAATCGCCTTAGCGGATGCAGGAGCCAATGCAGTAAAAGTGGGGATTGGACCTGGGTCCATTTGCACTACAAGGATTGTTGCAGGCACGGGTGTTCCTCAAATAACCGCTGTTATGGAAGTAGCTGCTGCGTTAAAAAATAAAAAAGTAGGCATTATCAGTGATGGCGGCATTCGTTATACAGGAGACATGGTAAAAGCAATAGCCGCAGGAGCCACTTGTGTGATGATGGGAAATATGTTTGCAGGTACAGAGGAAAGTCCGGGTGAAACAATTATTTATGAGGGACGTAAGTTCAAACAATACAGAGGCATGGGGTCCTTGGGGGCAATGGCACAAGGAAGCAGCGATCGATATTTTCAAGATGTAGAAGCCGATGTGAAAAAATTTGTTCCTGAAGGAATTGAAGGCAGAGTAGCATTTAAAGGAAACTTAAAAGAAGTCGTACACCAGTTTACGGGTGGATTACGAGCAGGTATGGGATACTGCGGCGCCTCCAACATAAAAGCCTTGCAACAAGCTGATTTTGTAAAAATAACACAGGCAGGCATTAGAGAAAGCCATGCTCACGACGTCTTTATCACGAAGGAAGCACCGAATTATAGCAGATAGTCCCTTGTAGAAATAAAATTGATTAATAAGGTTTAATACATTTATTTCGGCTAGCAATATTCAACATCTATCAATGAAAAAAAATATATCCCTGTTTTTGCTATTGCTTTTATTTGCAATAGGCTCATACAACAAAGCAATTGCACAAGATTCATCTCATGTAAGAATATCCTTACTCACTTGTACGCCAGGCGAAGAACTGTATTCAATTTTTGGACATAGCGCTATTAGAATCATGGATAGTAGCAGTGTGACAGATTATGTTTTCAATTACGGAACATTTAATTTTAATGACGAAGGATTTTATTTGAAATTCATCAGAGGAAAACTATTGTATTATGTGAGCGTAGAAAGATTCGATGATTTTGTATATAGCTACCAATCAGATGGAAGAGAAATTACCGAACAGTTGCTCAACTTTTCTGCAGAGGAAAAAATTGCCATTCAACAATGGCTGATTGAAAATCTAAAAGAAGAAAATAAATATTATAAATATGATTTCTTTTTAGACAATTGCACCACTAGATTGCGCGATATTTTATTAAAACACAAAAATCCACCACCACAACTTCCAGCAGTCATGCCTGCTAATACCACCTTCAGACAAGCCATTCATGCCTATTTGGATAAAGGAGGAAAGCACTGGAGCAAACTGGGAATAGACATTCTTTTGGGAGCTCCCACCGATGGCATTATGACTGTAAGTGAACAAGAATTTCTTCCCGATAATCTTATGCGAGCATTAGATAGTAGTAAAAATATTCAGTTTGTTGACAACACAACAAAACTATACAGCTTATCAAATGAAGAAAACAAACATGAATGGTTTACTCCAACCATTTTCTTTACAATCCTATTGTGCTTCGTTTTACTATTAAGTATTTCAAAAAGCAACATTGCCATAATAACATTGCAAAACTTCGACAGGTTTTTATTTTTTATGACAGGATTAATGGGCGTTATGCTGATATTAATGTGGGTATACACAGATCATAGCATGACAAAAAATAATTACAATCTTATTTGGGCCTTGCCTACTCATCTGGTTTTTGCTTTTTTTACTAGAAGTAAAAATAAAATAGTACGGATCTATTTCTTGACCACTGCCATACTAATGAGCTTGGCAATATGTTGCTGGTTTTTTATTCCACAAGAATTGAATCCAGCCCTTATCCCATTTGTTATTCTTTTGCTTTACAGAGCGGGTATAAAATCAACAAAATAATACCCCACGTTTTGTTCAATCAATGCCGTTAAGCGATTATTCATGAGTTCAAAATATGTTTTATACCAAGACGCTTCTATTCACTACACTATACGAGGAAAAGGCATAGCCATAATTTTGTTGCATGGCTTTGCGTCAGACGGAAGTATTTGGGACAATCAATTGTCTTTTCTTGAAGAAAACTATATGGTTATCATTCCTGATATTCCGGGTTCAGGAAAATCTACGCCACTTAACAAATCAACTTCCACAATGAATGATTATGCTAGTTGTATCAAAGCAATCATTGTAGCAGAAAAAATTGAAAAGTTTGTTTTAATTGGCCACAGCATGGGCGGATATATCGCGTTATCTTATCTGGAAAAATATCCAACAGATATAATAGCCCTAGGACTATTTCACTCGACCGCCTATTCTGATAATGAAGTGAAAGTAAACATGAGAAAAAAAGCGATGGGATTCATTTCGTCTAATGGCGTATCAGCATTTTTAAAAACCAGCATTCCAGGGCTCTTTTACAAGCCAACTGAAAATAAACTACTCATTGAAAAATTAATAGACAGAAATAGTCAAATTGAGAAAACAACACTAATTGGTTACTACCAAACTATCATTGATCGACCTGACACCACTCATGTACTAAAAGACATCGCCATTCCGATATTATTTATTGCCGGCCTGCACGATAATGCAACCCCTTGTATCCATAGTATACAGCAATCAATACTACCCTGCTTTTCGGTCATTCATATTCTACGTGACTCCTCTCATATGGGAATGCATGAAGAAACAGCTAAATCGAATAAAATTTTAAGTAATTTTTTACGTTCTATTTAGGAAAGATTAAAAGAACATTTCTATTTTTCAGTAACTTACAGGTTCATATATCATTCTTTTCTCATAATTATGAAAAGCAAACTGCTTACCCTCTTTTTCCTTTTTTTCTGCACCGTTTCCTATGCAAAACATATTACGGGTGGAGAAATGATTTATGATTTTGTTTCAGCTACTTCTACAACTAAAACATATCGCATTACCCTTATCCTATTCAGAGATGAGAATTGTTTTAATTGCGCTGTAATGCCTCCCATTGTTAGAATCGGCATTTATAACAATGATAACAACGAGCCATATGGTGGAGCAGGCACATCGCCTACACTTGATGTTGATTTAAACAGAACAGAGATATTACCCATTACTAGTATACCCCTATGTATTACGAATCAGCCAACATTAGATTATACTGCTGGTTATTATGTTTTTCTTATTACACTAGACAACAATCTCAAAGGATATACTGCTGCTTATCAAACTTGTTGCAGGATTGATAATATAAACAACATTGTCAATAACGGGACCAATGGCGTTGGGGCAACTTACACTACGAGTATCCCTGGTTCAAATATTTTGAGGGGAATCGAAACAGATAACAGTGCCCGTTTCGCAAAAGGGATTTCAATTGTTTGTTACAACAATAGTTTCTCGTTAGATTTTAGTGCTACCGATCCGGATGGAGATCAACTGGTGTACAGTTTATGTGATGCCTATAATGGCGGTGCTGCGCAAAACGCTTCTAACATTACTCCCAGTTTACCCCCCTATGGATCGCTGACATACTCAGCTGGATTCAGCGGAATAAAACCACTCGGCTCACAAGCAACCATTAACTCACAAACTGGTATTATATCTGGTATTGCCCCACAATCTGGGAAATATGTAATATCCGTTTGTGTTAGTTCATATAGAAGTGGCAAGTTGATGGATGTCCATAGAAAAGATTTTATTATTACCGTGGCCCCTTGTGATTTTGCAAATGCAGATCTACTTCCTGACTACATCACCTGTGATGGATTCTCTTTTCAATTTAGCAATCGAAGTCAGTCTCCCTTAAATCAAACTTTTTATTGGGATTTTAACGATCCGTTATCTGGCGCAAATAATATTTCTACTAGCCCATCGCCCTCCCATACATTTTCTGCAGCAGGAGACTACATAGTTAAATTTATAGTAAATAAAGGCACTCCATGCGTTGACTCTACTACCACTCTCGTTAAAGTATACCCTGGCTATTTTCCAGCCTTTAATAACAATTCCCCCATGTGCAAAGCTGTGCCTGTTCAATTTACAGACCAGACCACTGCTAATTACGGAGCAGCAAATTCATGGCATTGGGACTTTGGCATTAACGGAGCCAATAGTGATACAAGCAACATTCAAAATCCAACCTACAGCTATGCTCAGCCAGGAACCTATACCGCAACGCTGATTGTAGGGAGCTCAAAAGGATGCATAGACACCATTACTAAAAGTGTAACAATTGTAGATAAACCTGTTTTAACTGTTACCAATGACACGCTTATCTGCTCGGTAGATGATTTACAGCTAAGCATTGCTACTACTTCTGCAGGGACAGTGGTATGGTCACCTAATTTCAATATCAATAACACCAGTAGCTATACCCCCATCGTTTCGCCCAATGCTGACATTACCTATTACGTTGATTACAGTGATAATTATGGATGTAGAAACAACGATTCTGTGAGAGTACGTGTAGTAGACGTTGTTACGCTCATCAAAGGAGTAGATACCACTATATGCAGAACTGATCCTGTTACTTTAAGTATTAATAGTAACGCACTCATTTATTCATGGACGCCCTCCTCTACACTAAATAATGCATCAATTAAAAACCCAATCGCAACACCCATTGCACCTGTTACTACTTATTATGTAAAAGGAAATATTGGCAGTTGTTTTCAAACAGATTCAATCAAGGTATTCACTGTTCCATATCCTGTTGCTAATGCTGGAGTTGACACACTTATTTGCTGGGGCAGCTCGGCCTATCTTAATGCAACTGGTGGAAGTATTTATACATGGAGTCCAACTAACTTTCTAAATGATGCTAATATTCCGAATCCAGTATCTATTACCCCTACCACTAACTTTATAGATTACATTGTATCAGTAAGCGACCTACTCGGTTGCCCAAAGCAGGTAAACGACACCGTAAGAGTAAGCATTGATAATATCATTGCCAATGCTGGACCTAGAGACACTTCAATTGTTTCCGGACAGCCATTGCAATTAAATGCTACGGGTAGCACTATTTTTAGTTGGACACCCAATCAATGGCTTAGCAACATTAATATATCCAACCCAATTGCATTGCCCCAAGACAATATTGAATACATCGTTACGGTGAGCAATAGTGTGGGATGTTTTGATGTGGATACCATTCAAGTAAATTATTACAAAGTAATACCCGACTTTTTCGTTCCTACAGCTTTTAGTCCAAATGGAGATGGCTCAAATGAAACAATCAAGCCCATTGCACTTGGATTAAAATCAATTGATATTTTTAGTATTTACAATCGATGGGGTCAATTAATTTTTACTACTTCTCAAATTGGCGAAGGATGGGATGGAAAGTTTAAAGGCGCACCCCAAGAAATGGGAACCTATGTTTGGTATGCTGAGGGTACTGATTATGCGAATAAAAAACTACAAAAAAAGGGAAGCCTAGTTTTAGTTCGTTAGATTTTAAAGGAATCTCAAACAAAAGGACTAAAAAATTGTTGCATTCAAATTAGCTAAAAAAATCGATGAATAAAATAGCCTTTATTACGGGAGCCACCTCAGGAATAGGAAAAGCATGCGCTGAAAAATTTGCAGCAGCAGGATATGCTATTATTGCAACAGGCAGAAGAGCCGATAGACTGATTGCTTTAGCCGATGAATTGAAAGCTCGTTATCAAACTGAAATAATCACTGCTTGTTTTGACGTACAAAACAAAGAAGAGGTAAATACAGCCATAGAAAAAATTCCCTCAGAGTGGAAAAAAAACATTGAAGTACTGATTAACAATGCTGGACTTGCCTTGGGAAGAGACTCATTTGAAAATGCAGATATGCAGGATTGGGAAACAATGATGAATACCAATGTAACTGGACTTCTGTATGTAAGTCGAGCTATATTACCTTACTTAATTGAACAAAAAAAAGGACACATTATCAATATAGGATCAGTTGCAGGAAAAGAAGTGTATGAAAATGGAAATGTGTATTGCGCAAGTAAATACGCAGTAGATGCCATTACAAAATCGATGAGAATTGACCTACTAAAGCACAATATAAAAGTCACAGGAATACACCCAGGAGCAGTGGAAACCGAATTTTCATTGGTTAGATTTAAAGGAGACGAATCAAAAGCAGCTAGTGCATACGTTGGATACAAGCCATTAAGTTCAACCGATGTGGCAGAAACGATTTTTTATACTGCTACATTGCCTGCGCATATTTGCATCAACGACCTTGTTATTACTTGTACACAACAAGCCAGCGCCTATTATTTTAATAAGAATCAATAGAAGCTATTTCACTTTTTTAAAAGTACCCATTGGACTTAAAATGAAAATCATACAAAAATATATTAAAGTTCTATTGGGATGTTTAGTGATTGTTCAATCAACCACTATTGCACAAGAATCCAACAAGCCATTGGTCTGCGACAATGCTTCCATTTTACATCAGGCAGACAGCCTTAAGCAATTATTAATTAGTAAAGGCTTTATCTTATTAAAAGAAGCTTCTCTAACCATGGAGAATCAATACGAAGTACCTGTGGTTGTTTCTTTAAATGCCGGAAACATTTACGAGGTTGTTTTTATCGGTGACATCTCCTCTAAAATTTATGAAGTACGAATGTTTGACTGGAGCGAACGACAAGTTATCTATCAAAAAAAATTATGGGGAGATGTTGATGGCAACATTATTAATGTGTCTTACATTCCTCAATTTTCAGAACACTATATGATAAAGGTCCTTCAAACCAATAAAAAGAGAAAGAAAGATTTGTGCGGATATATCATGCTGCTTAAAAAGGGCAACCACTAAAAAGTAGTATCCAAAAAAAGAATACTATTCCAAATAATTTATGGAGCCAATGATATCCTAATTTGAACCCCCGCCCTGGTATTTGTAGTAGGAGAACTAGAAGAGATATAAGGTTTCACTTTTCTCTGATCAAAATAAAGCTTAATGTTTATTCTGCTATTTAAGAAGTAATCTATAGTTGGACTCAAGGAGGTTTCTCTACTACCGCCGGTAGCAAAATTATTATCTTGGTCTAGCCTACTATTAGCAGTTACGTTGTCTCTGATACGATAATCAATTCTAAAATTAATTTCGTTGTCTAGTTTCCCCGATTTGCTCTTACTAAGGAAGCTAGGTAATTTAAGCCCTCCAAATAATTTCAAGCCTTTTTTTCTAAATCCTGCTCCTATTGTAAATTCTGTGCTTCTCACTTCGCTCAGCTGATAGTCATTTAAACTTAAACTTAATTGACGTGATTTTGCATATTCAAATTTTCCTTGAAATTGATTCACCAACATGAAGTCTAACCCAATCAATGGAGAGAATTGCTCTTGCATTGTAACGTTAGGAATTAAAAAATAAGGGATATAATTTTTAGAGACCGTATCATAAAAAGAAGGATACCCATATCGTGACACATCTTGATAAAGCAATGCAGATGTAAACCCATTCATGCTCAGTGTCCCAGAGTATCCATGAGAAATTGTAAAGTTGGTGAATATTTTATCGAGTGGCTTGACCCTACTAAGTCCATTGTAATCAATTTTCCAATTCGGTTTAGGCAAAATTGCTCTAAAAGGATTTGAACGAATATTCGAATTATTTTGTTTAATCAGTCCTACTGTATTGGGATCTTGACCAGTATAGGCGGCAATAAAAGAAGGAATTAATACATCCACTGCATATTTTCCATACCCATAGTAAAATCCATCTGCACCAACAGGTTGACCGGCACTATATGGATTGAGACTTCCCAGTCTTTGAGACAATATCAATCTATTGTTTTCAAAAGTTTTAAAAGTTTCCGACACGCGATTGGGATCAAATTTTCCAAACAATGTTTTAAAGGCAATATAAGAAACATCAAAACCACCCCCAGCATAAGGATTCAAATGTCGGAAGGAAGGGTTTTGTCCATTCAACGAAGTGTCAATAAAGCGGAATGTTTCGCTATAATTCTTAGTGAAGGTTTTACTGATATTAAGCGAAATATTTAAATCTCTTACAGGCTCCAACTGAGCAGTCAATGTGAATCTTTGATCAAAATTTTGCTGGAAAAGAATATTAAAATTGCTGTCTTTAGTAATTAACCCTGTAGCTGCTTTACTATTAAGCCAATTGGTATCAGGCTGACTTCCCAACACAAAATCCAACCCTGGGGCCATGCTTTTAAAGTTCTGACCAAAAAGTTTGGTGCTATCAGTATAACCAGGCAATCTTGTGCTTGCTATTTCAGCAGCAGAAAAATTTACTTGTTTGATGCTTGTTAGAAGTTTACCCAAAACTTTCAATCCATTGCTCACATAAGGCATGGCTGACTTATCTACTACTTTTCTTGTTTGCAATACTCTTTTACCCTTTTTATTAGTTACAGAGTCTGTTACTTTGGTAATTCTATTCCTCCATTTTTCTCTGTCATCTTTATTAGTAGGCTGATCCAATTGTCGTATCCATTTAGATTTCTGGTACAACTTATTAAAATCGAATTGAGCCGTTCCTTCTTTCTGTTGGCCATTCTCCAAAAAGTTTCCAAGATTCATTGCCAAGCGAGAGGCACCAATCCATCTGTATGTTGCTTGGTATCTAACATTCATTGATGTCCAGTCCAACAAGGGAAACTTGGTTGTAGGTAGGGTGTAAGAGAAATTAGCTGTTTGATTAAATATGGTATTTCTTCCTCCTTTGATTAAGTTTTTCCAAAGTGTATCTTTTTTATCTTTTGTATCAATACGACCTGCAGGCTCATCTATTCTTGAGTTATTGGTTGCAGTGTAATCAAAATTGATTGATCGTGTAAAATTCCAGCGCACAATATAATCCCGCTGCATTGTATAGTATTTGTCGTAAGTTTCTGGTATCGCATATTTAGAAACCCCTACACTTCTTGGACGAACAGCACCAAACTGTCTGTTTACATCGGCTCTAACGCTCAATTGAGAAGGAAGATAGTTGAAATTAAAATCCTTTATTAATGAAAGCCACTTCGTTTTTGATTTCTTAAAAATGTTCTTAAAGGGCTCTATATACTTTGGTTTAGGCGAATAGCTATACCCTATTGCACCGCGATGACGTGTCACTTCGTTGTTCTCAATCAGTGGACTATGACTACTTGTGTTTATATACGAATAACTAACATCGATATTTTCTATATCATAAATCTTAGGGGTTTTGCCATTCGTTTTATTTTTTCTAACGTTTGTAAAGTTGAGCGTTTTTACAGCAGTAAAATCAATCGCATTGTTTCGTATTGAATCGCGCTGTGATTTACTAGAGGTGGTATTTAGTTTTTCCTTCAACTTAATATCCAAATCATAGGGATCATATTCTGGAGTACTAGTTGTTTGAGAATAGCTAGCATATACAGGAATAGACATACCGATCTTTTTGGGAAGTAGCTTACCTAATTCCAGATTGGTGGCTACATCAAATTGTAAGAAATCATCTCTGTAACGCTCGGTGATCCTTTGCTCTAGCGTACCAAAGCCTTTAGAATGAACATTTGCAGACACAGAGATCGTTCCCAAGTCGGCTAAATTAAGGTCTACCCTTCCAAGTGCAGCCCATCCACCTTGTTCATTCATTGAAGACAAACGAAGTTCATTTACCCAAATTTGACCACAGGCAGGTGCACCATTAGTGTTTTCTACTCCTATTAGCACGCCTCTTATTTCTCCAATGTTCGGATTCCCAATAACAGCGTATTCTTGTCCGTTAGCTTGAAGTTGCTTAAATAATTCAGAAAGAGATGCACTAGAAAGATTACGCGCTTGTTTGATTTTAGTAAGCATTTCTAAATCTAAATCAAGCGAGTTGTGCGGATTCCATAATGTATCATTGTAGGCATCTGTATCAGGATTCAGATTTACAGTTAAAGGCGTAAGTGTTAACGGAATTCTTACTTCGTAATAATTGCTAACAAAATCAGTTCCCATTCTAATTACGGCAGTAAGGTCTTTGTCATTTAATGTATTCGTTTCTGGTGCCTGTTCTGCATGGATATACATCGATAGCTTTCTAAACTGACGAATGTCTCGATTAGCAAAAGTTTGGAATACAGCCTTCGCATCTCCCTTTACTAAATCACAGAAATTCAAACTCATTGACTGCTCATTCTGCAACAGATTCACTCCGTTGTTACTCAATGTTTGTACACGCTCAATATCTTTAGGTGTTCTGTAAGGCAAAGGATTGCGTTTATCATTTTCTTCGATATTAACGGCTCCTACATTGAATGAAGTACTTGAAGAAGGAGAATACAATCCAGTTGAATCTACTTTATATTGAAACTTACGCCAGATATTTCTGGTTAATTGTAATAACCCAAAACGCATCACAACACTGTCCTCAAAGCCAGTGAGGAACATTCTCATAAATCTTATAGATTTAAAATCAGGAATATTCCCTACTCTTTTATTATAACTCCCAATAGGAATTCTAAATTGATACCATGTTTCATTTCGAGTTGTTCCATTCACCAACCCTACAGCCACTTCTTTTTTATCAACAATAAAATTATTGCCAATAGACATTTGTGGAGCATCTTTTGGCTTGATGTCTACTACATATTGAAAGTATTCTTCTGTTTCATTTAAGGTATTGTCTTTATTCAAATCTTCCGCATCAGGATACATGGTTGCTGCAGTTGAAAACTGACCTCCGTTTGAAATAGGAGAATTGCCATCCGGATTGTTGAAGTTTTTGTACCTAGTTAAAATACCATCTGTACCAGTAAAAGATCCATCTCTATAATTTTTATAATCATCTGTAGAAGGATCAATCAATGACTTCTGGAATATTGGAGAGCCCGAACCGAAATTTGAAGACAACTGAGATAAATACGCTACTTGTTGATTTGCTTCAGCCGTATCAGTTAATCCATCAAATCCTACATCCTGATAAGAGCGATCTTCAGGAATATTACTAAACGCATTGGTTACCTGAATAGGATTTCTAGGAACCTTACCCCAATTCGTTACATCTACAGGAGAAGGCGCATTAGGAGTACTCAATCCATTTTCATAAAACCTTCTTCCATCTTTTAGAATATCTTCTGATACATTGCCAAGATTAAAGTAAAGTTTACCGCCCGTTGAGCCTGCATATTGAGATAAGATAAATGGATCTTGCACCCAAAATTCAATAAATTCAATGTTGCTTGTCTCAAAATCAGATTGATCAATACTACGCATCAATCCTCCAAATTTAGAAGTAGGATCTATAAATTTCCCATCGGCAGTCACTTTGGAAGTTTTATCTTCAAAATTATACGGACCTTTTTCTTTTGGATAATAGGCAAGATCAAAAGTTACCAATTGGCTTTCTCCAAATCCAGTAGTACGTTGAGGGAAAATTTCTTTTTGATAAACAGGCCTTACTCTTGGATCGCTCAATTCGTTTCTATCCTGTATTGGATTATTCGCAGCATCTATCTGCTGTAAGGTTTGTTCAATTTGATACCATGATATTTTCGCTCTGTTCTTTCCGTAATCCAAATTATTATTCGCCGTTGCTTCGGGGAATAGTTCATTTCCAAATTGATCAGCTGCTCCAGCTGGTGTAGAGGCCAATGCCCAACTTATAAGAGGAAATCTTAAATCAATCCCAGATTTGCTTCCTTCAAAATCATCGATATACACAACCCCATTGCTACCTTTTCCAATCTGTGGAGCATGACCTGGCTTAAGCACCGCTCCTTCTGCATAGGCATTCAGTGTTGAAGGTGCAGTGGTAGAATAAAAAGGAAGTTTGTCTAATAATTTAGTGAGCCTTGGCATCTCTTTCCTATAATTCGCATCTAGTCCGTACATCGCGTTTTTGATAGGCTCTTCATTGTAATTCACCTTGGTGAAAAAAGGCCGTTCTCCCAAACGAACGATACTACCGCCAAAGGACAACTGCTCTTTTGCAGAAGTTTTTGCCAAATAATCCAATCTAAGTCCAAGATAATTCCTCTGTTGCAATCCAAAAGATGCATTGTTTTCAAAATTCACCTGCACGGGTAATCCTGCATTTAGAATAGCCTGATTGGTCATTTTGATGGTACCAAGATCATAATTAATATCATAGTCTACTCCTTCCTGCAATGTTCTGCCTCCTGCCGTAACAATAACAGAACCCTTTGGAATATTATATCCTATACTAATATCGGAAGATCCCGAAGTTTTGGCTGTTCCCTTGAGTACAAATCTGTTTAAATTCGGATACTGCTGTGCCACGGCTTTGATAGAATCATACAATGCATAGTATAGTGTATCCTTAGCCGTTAACGGAACAGAATTATAAATGTTGCTTGCCAAATCTTTCCCGAATGGTTGCAGAACAGGAAAAACTACTCTGCTATAAGACGACACCACTGTAAATCCTTCTACATAATCAAACACTCCATCAGGCTGAGGATCAAGCTGGCTATTCAGTCGATCAAGATTTATCAATGATATAATGGGCGCACCTAAATTTTTGTCTCCAAAGGGAACATATCTTTTGGCGCCTAGTCCTGGTTCTTGATACAACACGTCTAGTTTGAAATCTGTAGAAGACAATGTACCGTATCCAATTGTATACACGTTCTTCATCATCAAATTCCACATTGGTAAAGCTGGACGCTGAGAAGTAGATTTTAATAATTTTAAGAAAAGTACTTTCTGTGTAGCCGAAGTACTATCTGGAGGAACATCCTGAGAAAATTCACCGACTTGATAAATACGGCCATTGTAAGAATATTGATATGCCACTCCTAATACCTCATCCGTTTGTAATGGCTGACTAAGTGACAACATACCCAATTGGCGATTGTAGGTATATTGAGTAGAATCTAATTTTCTTGCAAAAGTTTTTTCAAAATCCTGAACAGGATTTAACCCAATATTGATTAAGTTATTAAATACCAACGCAGGATTGCGCGATCCCGATTGGTTAATTACTTTGGTCAGCAAATCATTGGTGGCATTATAAGGAATCACCTGACTAGTAAGCACGTTCACTATTGGTGGCGCAAGATATGGCTGCACTTCAGCAAGATCAGCTAACCCAACCACATCTCTGGTTTCAGTAGTAGTTCCATTTTTATTGGTTACCCAAACTTCCATTCTTAACACTTGCACTGGCGATGAAATCGCAGGAAGATTCGACATTACTTTATTGTAATTGTCTTTGAAATATTGCGCTACTAAGAAATGTCTATTTTCTTCGTATTCATCTGCTTTGATTTCAAAAGGAGTGGAAGAAGTTCCTCCTTGTAAATTTACACTTTGCCGTTGTGATTTTTGGTTGGCCAAAACACCCGTTACAAACAGTTTGCCAAATTGCAATTGAGTTTTCAGTCCAAATAATTGCTGTGCTCCAGGTATAAGCGTTCCTCTTGCAGGAAAAGACACCGTACCTGCTTCAAAGCGCTTAAGGATTTCATCATCTTTTCCTGTATAATCCAATTTAAGTTGATTGTCGAGATCAAAATTGGCAAGTGTGTTATAATTGATGGGGAATTTAAGCTTGTCTCCTATGTTGGCATTTACATTTAATTGCGCATTCATTTGAAAATCCAATCCTCCATTCTTTCTTGCTCGTTCTGGTAAAGTTGGATTGTCGATGCGTTGACCTTGATAGCCGGCAGAAATATCTACATTTCCCTGAGGAACGATTTCTATTTTTCCATTGCCAAACAATCGATTGAAAAGATTGTCAGATAGCGACAACTTAGGTTTTGAAAATTTTCCGCGATTTAATATACTGGTCGTATTCGCTCTTTTTTTAAAATAATCAATCTCTGATTGTCTATATACCAATTGCCAATACTCATCAAAAGAATAAGTGATGGGAGTTCTATAGTAACGATTGCCAATTTTTTCATACACAACGTATTGATGAGATGAATAATCAAATACGATTGAATCTTTTAAATTAGAAGGCTTAAATAAGTCAAATGTAGTTGTAGAATTATTAGAGAAATTATCTCCTCTATTGTCCGTTAGTGGATAATGTAATGAAGTTGGATTTATAATAGTATCCTCATGATCGATTGAGTTATTTGCATAAACAACCGAGGGCGTTTGACTAATTAGCAAACACATAATCATACAAACACCATAATGACGGAGTAGTAAATAAAGTTTTTTGTTAAGCAACATTCGGCGAATCAGTTAATGTAGAGTTTTCTCAAATGGCTTTTAATGCTTTTTTTATTAATTCTTCTAAAATGATTATGCCAGGTTCCGCTCGCATAATCTTTTGTATTGATTGTTCGGCCTGTATTCTAGAAATACCGAGTGCTGTCATAGCTGTTAACGCATCCCTTTCCATTCTATTGCCTGCATTCATCACTATATCTTGCGATCCTGAATATTTACCCACCTTATCTTTCAACTCAAGAACAAGCCTTTCGGCTGTTTTCTTTCCAATCCCCTTAACCCGCTCAATCAAATTCACCTCTCCTTGAATGATGGCCTTGCTAATTTCATCTGGTTTCATAGAAGAAAGCATCATCCTAGCAATTGAAGCCCCAATTCCTGAAACACTGATTAACAATAAAAATATATCCTTCTCCTCTTTATCAAAAAATCCAAATAATACGTGCGCGTCTTCTTTTACCTGTAAATGAGTATACAATCGGCCCTCATGAAGCGCCTGAATAGCACTAAAAGTATTCAAACTGATATTCAGTTCATACCCCACTCCATTCACATCCACATAAACCTGAGCTGGACTTTTATAAGTAAATTTCCCCTGCAAATAAGCGTACATATAATCTTAGTCTGTAATTAGCGAAAATAAGGATATTTTGTGAGCCTTTACGTTAAAAAAGGCATCAAGTTTTTTTCCATTAAATTTGCAAGAGTACACACGAAAAAATCAATTATGAATAAAATCAATGCGGCCATTACTGCGGTTGGGGGATATGTGCCAGAGTATCGTTTAACGAACAAAATCCTGGAAACAATGATAGATACCACTGATGAATGGATCAAAACCCGTACAGGAGTAGAAGAAAGAAGAATTCTCAAGGGTGAGGGCTTGGGAACGAGCGACTTGGGTGTGGGAGCCGTAAATGATTTATTGAAAAAAAGAGGCATTTCTCCCGATGAAATCGACTGTTTAATTTGCGCTACCGTGACACCAGATATGTCTTTTCCTGCTACTGCCAATATCATTTGCGATAAAGTTGGCATAAAAAATGCATTTGGATTTGATGTTGGAGCAGCTTGTTCGGGATTTTTATTCGCTCTTACAACCGGAAGTTCGCTTATTGAAAGTGGCCGCTATAAAAAAGTCATTGTAGTAGGTGCAGACAAAATGAGCAGCATAGTTGACTATAGTGATCGTACCACTTGCGTAATTTTTGGAGATGGTGCTGGAGCGGTCTTACTCGAGGCCACTAATGAAGAAGTAGGCGTACTAGATAGTTTACTAAGAAGCGATGGAAGTGGCCGACCTCACTTGCACATGAAAGCAGGTGGATCAGTAAAGCCGTCTTCTGTAGAAACAGTTTTAGCAAAAGAACATTATATATATCAGGAAGGTCAAGTAGTTTTTAAGTTTGCTGTAAAAGGAATGGCTGATATTAGTTATGATTTGATGCAAAAAAATAATTTAACTGCTGATGATATAGCCTGGCTTGTTCCACATCAAGCTAATCTTAGAATAATTGATGCAACTGCCAATCGAATGAATCTGCCAAAAGAAAAAGTGATGATTAACATTCAAAAATATGGCAATACTACCGCAGGCACTATTCCTTTATGTTTGTGGGACTGGGAAAAGAAATTAAAGAAAGGAGACAATATTATTTTAGCAGCTTTTGGCGGAGGATTTACCTGGGGCGCTACTCTCGTTAAATGGGCGTACGACACCAAATAGGATATTCTACTGCTCATTTAGTAAGAATAACAAATGCTTGAATTATGAAAAAGACGATTTTATTTATTGTTTTTGCTTTGAGCATTTTTGCAAGCAGGGCGCAATATTCGAGATACATTGTGAAACTTAACGATAAGGGTACCAGCCCTTTTTCCTTAAGCACTCCCTCTGCCTATCTATCCCAGCGTGCCATTGACAGAAGAATCCGATACAACATAAGTTTAGATAGCACCGATCTTCCTGTAACACCTAGGTACGTTGATAGTATTCGATTATCCGGAAACGTTACTATATTAAATGTATCAAAGTGGCTGAATGAAATATCTATAGAAACCATCGATGCCGATGCCCTGATTAAAATCAATTCATTTCCGTTTGTAAATAATACTCAACCCATTGCAGCAAGATCTGCTATTACTAGAGTTAATAAGATTGCCAATGCCCCTTTGATAGAGATCCCCTCTATTGTGCCCACAATACAACAAAACCTTGTGGATGTGTACAATTACGGGAAATCTAACGGACAGGTTAAAATACATCAGGGAGATTTTTTACACAACCATGGATTTAGAGGAGATGGAATGCAATTAGCCGTGTTAGATGGTGGATTTTATCATTACAACACCCTGCCTACATTTGACAGCATCAACATCAACAACCAAGTATTGGGTACATGGGACTTTGTTGCGAATGAATCCAGCGTTGCGGAAGATGATGTTCATGGAATGGATTGCCTTAGTACCATTGCAGCTAATATGCCAGGTATTTTTGTTGGGACGGCTCCAAAAACATCCTTTTATTTATTTCGTACAGAGGATGTGAATTCTGAATATCCCATAGAAGAACACAATCTTGCTGTGGGTGAAGAACGGGCAGATAGTGTAGGCGTAGATGTTTGTTCTATTTCTCTTGGCTATACAGATTTCGACGACCCTTCTTTTAATTACTCTTACAGCGATATGAATGGATACACTACTATTAGTGCTCGTGCATCTGCTATCGCCATTCGCAAGGGCTTACTGATTGTAATAGCCGCTGGAAATGAGGGAGATAAATCATGGCATTACATTACCACTCCTGCAGATACCGATAGCGCCTTTACTATAGGCGCAGTGGATACACTCGGACAAGTTGCAGTGTTTAGTAGTTATGGACCTAGCAGTGACGGACAAATTAAGCCCAATGCTGCTTCAGTAGGAAGATTTGCAGTTGTAGCAAATCCAGGAACTGGACTTCCCAGTTATAGTAACGGAACATCTTTTGCTTGCCCCAATATGGCAGGAATAACCACTTGCTTATGGCAAGCATTTCCTGAAGCAAATAATATCGAAATAATTAATACGCTTCAGCAATCAGCTTCAAATTACACTACACCAGATGACAGAACAGGCTATGGAATTCCTGATGCAAAAAAAGCATTTGTTTTATTGCAACAAAAATATCACACGCAAACAATCTCAGTCAATCAATGCAAAGCCAATTTGGTATTATCAGTAAAAACAGACAATACCATGAGCATTGAAGTAGAAAGAAAATTTGCCAATGAAGCCGCTTTTACTACAATAACAACACTTCAAAGCAACTTGCCCTATGGCATGCACGAATTTTTATATACCGACGATATTATAAATTCTACCTCACTTTCCGTTCAGTATAGATTAAAGATGATCATTGGAACAGACACTACCTATTACCTTGATGACACTACCCTAAATTTTACTGAACCCTGTAACAGCAATCCCTCAAATGAAGAAAGCATAGTGATATCCCCTAACCCTGTAAATGATTTTGTGAACGTATATTTCAGTAATGCCACAGCCTCTAGAGTTGCAGTGGTTATTGTAAATGCAGTAGGGCAAAGAGTATACACCGATGATTTTCAGCATACAACTGGAATATTCAGTCAGGATATCAATATGAAGAATTTTAGCAAAGGCGCTTACTTTGTAACCGTGTATATCGACAAGAGAAAAGCAATCACGAAAAAGATAATCAAACAATAATTACTTCTTAAAAACAGCCACAAACATAGTGTCTGCACCTATTTCAGATCCTTCCAAATAATGCATGTGCAAGAGCTCAAGGTGGTGTTTCTTTTTTATATAAGCCACGATGTCTTCATTCTCTTTTTTAAAAACAGAGCAAGTGATATAGTAGAATAGCCCCTTTTCTTCTACGTGAGGAATGGTATTTGAAACAATGGCTTGTTGCCTTTCAACAAAAAAGTTAATATTCTTGCTATTAAACGAAAAAAGTTGCTCGGGCGATCTGCTCCAAGTACCACTACCCGTGCAAGGAACGTCACACACTACCATTTCAAATTTCTCTTCTCCTCCAAGACCACTCGATTTTGAAAGATCGGAGGTGAAGGATTTGTAAATATTAATGCTGGCCTGTTGCAAACGGGTAGATAGGTTTAATAAAATATTTTTTCGAATATCCGATACCGATAATTTTATTTTCTTTTTCAAGATATCGAATAACAATATTGCCTTACCCCCACTTGCCGCACAGCAATCCCAAACAGTTACTGAATGGCTGTCATGAAAGAAATGATTGTTACCTTTTATATAATCAAATACTTTTTGAGAATTACAGTCTTGTACTACCACGTCCTTGTTTATCCGTAAAGTGTCATCAAGCGAAGGATTCCCCATCAGGCGCAAACAATGCTCTTCCTCCTCATTAAATAAAACCCCTGCCGCATTCAATGCTTCCACTACTTTTGTTTTTCTTTCGGGGCGAATGCGAACAAAAACAGAGGGTTGCCTCGTAAATGAAAGGCCATATGAAGCTGGATGAATAGCAGCACTCAGTTCATCCGTAAAGGGAAAAAGACTTTCAGGAGTGATCTGATACAATGCTAGTTTATCAGAAAGACTAAACGTTATTTTATCATTTAAGTCTGAGTTCAGCACTTTCAAGCATTCCGTGGATTCTTTTTCAAAAATAAAAAATGCCGCAATTATTTTTTCACTGATTGAAAGCTGCTTATTAAGCGCCAGAGAAACCCGAAAATAATTATAGCAAAGAGCACTAATCATTCTTCTATCTCTTGATCCGTATTTTTTATCGCCCGCAAAGAACTTTTTCAAATGAGGTGCAAATGGCAAGCCTCGCTCATAAGTTTCTATTAACTTGGAGGCGGTTGATAAGTAAGAGTGGTATCTGCTCATAAAAAAATCCCGCGCTGAGCGGGATTGTATATTTTAAAATAATTATAATTCTAACAAGGCGTTAATTGGATCTTTCCCAAATAATAACAAAGAAGGATTTTCTAATAATTGCTTCACCATTACTAGGAATCCTACCGATTCTCTCCCATCAATGATTCTATGGTCATAGCTCAATGCCAAATACATCATGGGCTTGATAACCACTTGCCCATTGACTGCCATAGGCCTATCTACAATATTGTGCATGCCTAAAATAGCACTCTGTGGGATATTGATTATTGGCGTACTCATCATTGAACCAAAAATCCCGCCATTGGTTATAGTAAACGTTCCGCCAGTCATTTCTTCAATGGTAAGTTTGTTGTTTTTAGCTTTTGTTGCCAAGTCAACCACTGCCAATTCTACTTCGGCCATACTCATGCTTTCGGCATTTCTTATAACGGGCACCACCAAACCTTTAGGAGCACTTACTGCAATGGAAACATCACAATAGTCATGAAAAATAATTTGATCTCCATCGATATAAGCATTTACAGAAGGGAATTGCTGTAAAGCATAACAACAAGCTTTTGTGAAAAAGCTCATGAAACCTAAGTTTACACTATGTTGCTCTTTAAACTTGTCTTTGAATTTTTTTCTAATCTCCATGATTGCACTCATGTCTACTTCATTGAAAGTAGTGAGCATGGCAGTCGTATTTTTCGATTCTACCAATCTACGGCTGACTGTTTTGCGCAAATTGCTCATCTTTTCTGGACGATCATTTCTACTATACAATGCTGCCCCTGGTTTTCTACCCGGATTGTTCAAAGCTTCTAATACATCTTGCTTGATTATTTTTCCATTAGAACCAGATGGCACAATTTTTTTACTATCCATTTGTTTGTCAGCAATCATTGCCGCCGCCACAGGTGTGGCTTTTAAATCTACTACAACCGGCTTGCTACCTTCTTCTTTCATTGAAACAGGTTTTGCTGTCTCCTCTTTTTTTACGGGTGCCGCAACTTCGGCAGGTCTTGCTGCATCAGTGTCAATCGTGCAAACCAAATCACCAATAGCAAGGGTATCCCCTTCTTTCGCAATTTGCTTTACTGCTCCTGCCTGCTCAGCATTGATCTCAAAAGTGGCTTTCTCACTTTCAAGTTCTGCTATTACTTCATCTCTTTCAGCCCAAGAGCCATCAGCCTTATGCCATTTTACGAGGGTAACCTCACTGATACTTTCTCCCACAGTAGGTACTTTTATTTCAATAGCCATTTTAATAATTTATTGATGCAAATTTCGGAAAAAATAGGATTATCAGGCGATTTATTTATCAAAGCCAAATGTGGCTCAAAAAACATCAATTATAACGCCTTAATTCCAGTAATAAAAAAACCGTCTCAACATTGATTGAAACGGTTTGCTATTGATTAAAAAAACAATTTTCTATATTGTTAACCTAAAAAACCTCGTAATAAATTTGCTTGTGTAGTGGACCGAAGTTGAGAAAGGGCCTTGTCCTTAATTTGACGCACGCGCTCACGAGTGAGATTGTATCGTCGGCCGATGTCTTCCAAACTTAATGGTTGATCAACTCCAATACCGAAAAAATAGGTTACTACTTCCTTCTGCCTTTCGGTAAGCGAATTCAATGTGCGTTCAATTTCAGTGTTTAAAGAATCTTCCGCTACAAGCATTTCGTCAGCTCGAGGAGCATTTTTATCTTGAAATACTTCCATAAAAGTTGCCTCCTCTGTGATTGAAATTGGCTGATCCATACTCACATGTCTTCTACTTACAACCATTGTATCTAGTACTTCCTTTGGCTCTACACTTATCGCTAATCCTAGCTCTTCGGCTGAAGGCTCTCGCTCAAACTCTTGTTCTAATTTCGAATAAGCCTGACTTATTTTATTTGTTAAACCCACCTTATTTGCTGGTAATCTTACAATGCGAGCTTGCTCCGCTAGCGCTTGTAAAATACTTTGTCTGATCCACCATACTGCATAAGAAATAAATTTAAACCCTTTAGTTTCATCAAACCGATAAGCAGCTTTAATCAACCCTACATTGCCCTCATTAATCAGATCAGAAAGAGAAAAACCTTTGTGCTGATATTGCTTTGCGACAGACACTACAAATCTAAGATTGGCTTTTACGAGTCTATCCAATGCAGCTTGATCGCCTTTTTTGATAAGCCCTGCTAGCCTTGATTCTTCATCAGGCATAAGCAATTCAATTTTACTAATTTCTTGAAGATATTTATCTAAGCTTTGACTCTCCCGATGGGTAATAGAGACCGCAATTTTAAGTTGACGCATGCTTATTGTGTTTGGTTTTCTTAGGCTGTATCAATAAACATCACCGATTTATTTGGAAATGGTTCACTGACATTGATAGAACGTATTTTATATACTTGAAAGTATATATGTGGATAAATTGCATTATCGCAGTCATAATGCTCATTAATTGGATGAAAAAGGGCTAAAAATGGACTAGTTGCGAAAAAAAAACAAGTAAATATTTTGTCGCGTTGATTAATTTTCTATTATTGCAACACACTAGGCCACTTTAATAAGTAAGAATGAGTAAGAAAGTATTATATACGTTAGAATATCCGGTAAGATGCTCCCCTAGCATTTTATATGAATTCCTAATCAGCCCAGCTGCATTGCAGGAGTGGTTTGCAGAAAAAGTAGACGAAAGAGAAGGGGTGTATAGTTTTTCGTGGAATGGAACGGAGGAAAAAGCCAATCTAATTGAAAAAGAAGCAGATAAGTTTGTTCGATATCGCTGGACGCATATGCAAAAAGACGAATACTTTGAGTTCAGAATAGATAGATCAGAAGTGACCAATCAAACCATTTTGATCATCAGCGATTTTGCCGAAAAGAAAGACATTAAGGACCAAAGTCAACTTTGGGAATATCAAGTGAAGGATCTGTTTCATAGATTAGGAAGCTAATCGACGAGCGCAAGTTAGAACTCCTATTTCTACCCAAGTCATCTCTCCCATTTTGCTATCAATCTGATACCATTTTCTTCTAATAATGAATGCAAGTTCCTTGTTAGAAAGAGTTATTTTTGTATACGCCAACGCAGTCAAATGCATAGGCCGTAGAATGTTGTTGTATGATGAAAAAACTAGACAAGCTAATACTGAAATCTTTCATTGGTCCATTCATAGCTACGTTTTTTATTGCACTTTTTGTGCTGATGATGCAAAGCCTATGGAAATACATCGACGACCTTGTAGGCAAAGGATTAGATTTTGTTACCATCATTACTTTCATATGGTATGCAAGTGCTTCTTTATTAACGTTGGCAATGCCTATTGCTATTTTGATTTCCTCTATCATGACTTTTGGCAATCTGGGAGAAAGTTTTGAACTGATTGCAATAAAATCTTCTGGTATTTCTTTACTCCGATTCATGCGCCCCTTGATGTGGGTTGCAGTTTTCCTATGCGGAGTCGCATTTATATTTTCCAACTATGTCATTCCCTATGCCAATCTGAAATTCATTACGCTTTATAGTGACATCTATGTAAAGAAGCCTGCATTCGATTTAAAAGAAGGCGTATTTTTTACATATATCCCTAATTATGCAATCAAGGTGGGTAAAAAAGAGTCAGATGGAAAAACAATTCACAATGTGTTGATATTCGAACAAAATAATTCGATACAAGACAATTGCATCGTTGCAGAAAAAGGTAAAATGGAAATTTCTGAAGATGGAAAATATCTAGAGTTCAATTTAGAAAACGGATATCGCTATCAGGAAAGAGGAAGCATCATGGATAGCTCTACGGAATTCACTAGGCTAGGATTTAAAAATTTTAAAAAATTATTCGACCTAAGTGTATTGCAAAAACAACAAACCAATGACAGCGTTTTCAGAAATAATTTTAAGATGCTAAGCGCACGCCAGCTAAGCAAAAACATAGACTCTTTGACTAAATCTGAAGAAGACCTTGTGATTGATTTTGGAAAAAAAATGAAAAATGAATTAAAGTATAGTCAACTGCCGGAAAGCTTATGGAATAAAGGCAGCAAGATAGCCGATACTATTTCGTACAAAGACTTTATCCCTCAACAGGAATTATTCAAAATAAAACATTATGCTTTAAATAAAGCAGGAGCGTTAAAAACGATTATTCAACAAAATTCTATTGAACAAGAAAGCAAACAGAAAGACATCGTGTTTCATCAAATTGAATGGCATCGTAAATATTCGCTGTCGCTTGCTTGCTTAGTATTGTTTTTTATTGGAGCTCCTTTAGGCTCTATTATTAGAAAAGGCGGAATAGGAATGCCATTGGTAGTAGCCATTATTTTCTTTTTGGTCTTTCACTTACTAAATATGTTTGGAGAAAAATTTGTAAAAGAAAGTATTACTGTGCCATTTGTTGGCATGTGGCTTGCAGTCATTGTTCTTACCCCCATTGGAGTTTTCCTTACCTACAAGGCTATGCACGACTCCCAATTGTTTAGCAAGGAATATTATGTTCGATTTGCTAATAAGATTCAATCGATCTATAGAAAAATGAATCCAAAATCACTCAAATAAAATTTAGAATCATGAAAGAAAGCCAACCAAATAGCAGAAGGAAATTTATTAAATCTACTGCTGCTGCCACTACTATGATGGTCATTGGTCTTGATGCAATAGGCAATGCATTGAGTTCTTACGCCACCAATAAAAAAATGATTGCTCCCTCATTAAAAACAGGATTCGATCAGGAGCCTCTGCCTTATAAATACGATGCACTCGAAGATGTAATAGATGCCGCCACTATGGAGATTCACTATTCTAAACATGCTGCTGCTTATGCCAAAAACTTAAAAGAAGCTGCCATGGCTGAAAAAGTAAATATGCAGGAGCCACTTGAATTTGTTTTAGCAAACATCACATCGTATTCTACCAAAATGAGAAACAATGGAGGCGGTCATTATAATCATGAAATGTTTTGGAAATGCATGCAGCCCAAAAAAACCGACAATAACCCAACGGGAGCATTGTTAACTGCCATCGTAAAACAATTCGGCACTTTGAATGACTTTAAAACACAATTCGCAGAAGCTGCCAAAACAAGGTTTGGAAGTGGTTGGGCTTGGTTATACAAAGACGACAAAGGGATTTTGAAAATTGGCAGCACCGCCAATCAAGACAACCCATTAATGAATATCCCTACCGTTGAACATAAAGGATTGCCATTATTGTGCCTGGATGTTTGGGAACATGCCTATTATTTAAAATATCAGAATAAAAGAGCCGACTATATTCAAAACTGGTGGAATCTTGTAAACTGGTCTTATGTAGAAAAACGATTTGAAGGAGCCTAAAGAAACAGCTCCTTTCAATTAATATTAATTATTTCAAAAGCTATACTTTTGTTGTTCTCAATTTTCAATTAATAAAAAACTATACTATGCAGGTTTGGAAGGATTATCAGGAAAAAAATAAAGACAAATTCTTACATGAATTGCTTGAATTATTACGCATACCAAGTGTAAGTGCAAAAACAGAGCATAAAGAAGATATGATTCGATGTGCCGAAGCATTTAAACTCAGACTATTGGAAGCCGGTGCAGACAAAGTAGAGATTTATCCAACCGAAGGACATCCAATTGTATACGGAGAAAAAATTATAGACCCCTCAAAACCAACCGTGCTCGTATATGGTCATTATGACGTGCAACCAGCAGAACCATTAGAGCTATGGAACAATGGACCTTTTGATCCAACCATTATTGACGGAAAAATTTTCGCAAGAGGAAGTTGCGATGATAAAGGACAAGTATACATGCATGTAAAAGCACTAGAAACACTGGTACAAACAAATACATTGTCGGGCAATATTAAATTTTGCATTGAAGGAGAAGAAGAAGTAGGATCTCCCAACTTAGGAAAGTTTGTAAAAACTCATAAGGATTTATTAAAAGCTGATTGCGTGTTAATCAGTGATAGCGCCATGATTAGCTTAGATACTCCCAGCATTGACATTGGTGTGAGAGGATTGAGTTATATAGAAGTAGAAATCACTGGACCTAATCGCGACTTACATAGTGGTGTTTACGGTGGAGCAGTAGCTAATCCTATTACTATTTTAGCAAAAATGATTGCATCGCTACACGATGAAAACAATCACATAACCATCCCTGGATTTTACGACGATGTAGTGATAGCCACTCCAGAAGAAAGAGCCTTGATGTCTAAAGCCCCATTCAATGAAAAAGAATACGCAGCTGATTTAGGTGTAAAAGAACTTTGGGGAGAAAAAGGATTCACGACTAATGAAAGAACCGGAATTAGACCTACGCTGGAATTAAACGGAATTTGGGGTGGATACATTGGCGAAGGAGCAAAAACAGTTTTGCCTTCAAAGGCATTTGCTAAAATATCTGCAAGATTGGTGCCCAATCAAATTTCTCAAAAAATGACAGATTTACTAATCAATCATTTAACTAAAATAGCACCTCCTTATGTTACTGTAAAAGCTTCGCTACATCATGGAGGCGAACCCTACATGACACCCATAGATAGCATTGCATATAAAGCCGCTTCAAAGGCGATGGAAGCCACTTTTGGTAAAGCACCTATCCCCGTTCGCGGCGGAGGCAGCATTCCTATTTGTGCATTGTTTGAAAAAGAAATGGGGATTAAAATTGTGTTCATGGGATTTGGATTAGACAGTGATAACCTTCATAGTCCAAATGAAAAATATGATATTGCTAATTTTTATAAAGGCATTGAAACAATCCCTTATTTCCATCAATTCTTTTCCGAAATGAATGGATAAACCATTTTCAAGAAAACATCATTTAAAAGCCTCGAATTTTCGGGGCTTTTATTTTATCACCCTATTCAACGGCCAAAATTATTATTGAAAGCGGAGTTGAATCTACTATATGACTACAATTAGTTTTATTATTACTCTAGATCATTTTTAAATGAATAAGGAGGGTGTATTTTTACTTCAGATTAATTCAATGATCAATGGAGCAATAGGGACTAAGATATATCTGTTGTAATAGGCAGTAAACTAATAGACCGAATGAATAGTATAAAAACTTTTTTTGTTCCTTGTTGATTAAGAATTAAAGAAGAAAATGCAGAATAGCAATTGCAAAAGATTGTAAAACTGCAAAATCGTTTGAAGGCGGGGTTTAATAAACCCGCCTTCTTTTTTAAATGAAACTTGCGTGAGCTCCTGACAGTTGTTAGGAGCTTATTTTTTAATAATAACTCCCTACTGGCTGTTGCAGCTGTGAATTTTATTCGTAGTTTTAGTCAGTCATTTTTATACTAAACTATATGCACAGCTTCCTATCAGCCGTTATATCCTTTCTACTAACACCCATTATTTGGATTGCCGCATTGTTCCTGATAGGATTTTTTACAAAATCGGTTAACAAAAGAAAAATATTTATAGGAGCCGCGTTGGGGTTGTTTCTATTATTGAGCAATAACTGGCTATTAATTAGGTATGCAAGATTTTGGCAACAAACCAATGCCATTGAAAATAAAAACACTGTTTACAGCAGCGCTATTTTATTGGGCGGATTTGCAAGTCCCAATGAAAAAGAAGAAGGATATTTTAATGTGTCGGCAGACCGTTTTATACAAGCAACCCGACAATATAAACTTGGAAAAATCAGCCATATACTCATCGCTGGAGGCAATGGAAAAAAAGATGTCGCCAATTTTAATGAAGGCGCTTGGACTAAAAAAGAATTGATCATTATGGGGGTGCCAGACAGTGTCATTATTTTTGAAGACCAGTCTGCTAGTACTTACGACAATGCAATCATGGCAAAAAAATTACTCGATTCATTTAAGCTCCCTCCCCCTTACTTACTGATTACTTCGGCTCATCATATGCGCAGAGCAAGCTTGCTTTTCAAACAAGCAGGCATAAAAACTGATCCACTTCCTTGCAGTTATATTGCAGGCAATGAAAAATACTTGCTCAAAGACATCCTGCCAAGAATTGATGTGTTATCTACTTGGGGGATTTATTTGAAAGAAACAGCTGCCTATTTTATCTATATAATTAAGGGGAAATAGTATAATAAAATTCAGAATACCCAACTTGATTTTATTTATTATTTTAGCAACTCATTTTAGTCATCTTACATTAAAATATATCCAAATGAACTCAATTAAACGTTTTTTGATCATTCCTGTCATGCTGATTTCCCTGTCTGTTTCAGCCCAAATGTTTGGCGAATCTTCCAAACAAGTATACAAAGCAAATAATTACAAAGACATATTGAGTACACATCAAAATGTTGCCATCCTTCCATTTAAAGCAACGATTAGTTACAAAAGAGTACCTAAAAACTTCAATGCGGAAGCAAATACTGCAGATGAAAAAAAATTAGGCTTGAGCATGCAAGAAGGAATGTTTACTTATTTACTTCGCAAGAGCGATAAATACAGCGTACAGTTTCAAGACATCCAGAGAACCAATGCACTTTTAAAACAGAAAGGAATATTTGATAACCTAGATGAAATATTACCCGATTCTTTGTGCAAAATATTGAATGTAGATGCAGTCATTAAATGTACTTACGGATACGAAAAAACGGGAAGTGAAGCCGGCGCAATCGTTTCGGCCGTGTTGATTGGAAATGGCAAAACAGGTTCTGGAGGATTAACCATGCAAATCAATGACAAAAAACAAGGTGAGCTAGTGTGGCGTTTTTATAAAGAAATGAATGAAAGTATCACCAGCAATGCAAACGAAATCATGGATCGAATGATGAGGAAAGTTTCTAGAAATTTCCCCTACGAGAAATAGATCCCCATTGTTGGCTTATTTTCAACAAAGTCTTTCGTTGAACCTTAAACTTTAAACCTTCAACTTTAAACCTTAAACTTTTAAACCTCTTAAACTCAAAATCCCGCGAAAGCGGAATGGGTTTTAAAAACTGAACTCCACAAAGCCAACAAATAACCTTAAACCTTAAACTTTAAACGTTCAACTTTAAACCTTAATCGTTAAACCTTAAACCTTTAAACCTCTTAAACTCAAAATCCCGCTAAAGCGGGATTTTGTTGTATCGGGGAGCAGACTTGAACTGCCGACCTTCGGGTTATGAATCCGATGCTCTAACCAGCTGAGCTACCCCGACAGCTCCTTCAATGAAGGGTTGCAAAAGTATAAAATTTAGTCAACTTAAGAAAAGAATAAGCCCCTTTTTATTTAACGGCCTATTAGCCACTAATCCTTGGTTTCCAAGGAATTTCAGCTACTTGAAGAAAATGGCTAGCAAATCTAGACAACACAAAAAGGTAGTCGCTTAGGCGGTTGAGGTATTTAATTACTAACGGATCTACGAATAATTGTTCTTCTTGCATGTGCACACATATCCTTTCGGCACGCCTGCAAATGCATCTTACCACATGAAGCGTAGAAACAGCCTGATGACCACCGGGCAATATGAAAGATTTCATTGGAGGCAAGGATTCGTTCATTGCATCTATTTCCGATTCCAATAATTCTACATCGGTTTCTTTTAAATCGGGTATTTTCATCAAAGGCTCTTTGTCGGGATCACAAGCAAGGGAAGAGCCAATGGTAAACAAACGATCTTGAATCTCTTTGAGCATTTGATTTGTATGAGCATGTTGCAGCAAATCATTAGCCAACCCTATATAAGAATTTAACTCATCCACTGTTCCGTAACTTTCAATACGTAAATGACTTTTAGGGACCTTGGTTCCACCAATCAAACTGGTATTTCCTGTATCACCTGTTTTAGTATATATTTTTATTGCCATTGAAATGATTTATCTGTTAAACGTGAAATATAATTAGGAGCACTAACACTCAACTAAGAAAATAGTTTAAGCCGGTTGCAAAATTACTGCTGGATTTGCATTTATTTTATCTGTTTCAATTAAGCCATCTCTCAGTCTTATAATTCGGTGAGCAAAGCTTGAAATATCTTCTTCATGCGTCACCAATATCACCGTATTCCCTTCGCTGTGTATTTTGCCCAGTATTTCCATGATTTCATGAGATGTTTTTGAATCAAGATTTCCCGTAGGCTCATCTGCCAAAATAATAGAAGGATTGTTGATCAGCGCACGGGCAATTGCTACACGCTGGCATTGTCCACCACTCAGTTCATTGGGCTTATGATGCATGCGGTCATCTAGCTTTACTTTTGTAAGCACCGCTTCTGCACGCTCTATTCTTTCTTTTTTAGATACACCACTATAAATAAGGGGAAGTGCCACATTTTCTGCTGCCGTTAATCTGGGCAATAAATTAAATTGCTGAAACACAAACCCAATTTCTTTGTTTCTTACCGCTGCCAATTCATCGTCGTGCATGCTGCTTACATCATTTCCGTTTAATACATATTTGCCCGCAGTAGGAGAATCCAGACAACCCAAAATATTCATGAGGGTAGATTTTCCAGAACCACTAGGACCCATCAAAGCAACATATTCATTTTTGTTGATGTCCATTGTAATTCCTTTCAACACCTGCAATTCATTCTTACCCAAAAAATAACTCTTACAAATATTTTCTAAATGCAATATTGATGTCATAGTAAACTAAAATCGGTGATCAATAAGGAGTAGCCAATTTTAACCATTGAATTCTCCAATTATACTCTACAAAAATAGCACTTTTGAGCCACCGCTTTTTTGGTATTATTTGAACGGATTGACTCATAGCAGCTTGGAAATACTCGTTTTTACACAAATTGAATAAATTATTGATTTTCCCCCTCCAACGACTATGGAGATGTAGTATCTTTGTGCTCTTTATTTTTCTCACATGAATGCACCGCAACATACAACCTCTCCCAAAAATACCTTGCCCTCCAATATTGTTATGAGTGGTATTCGTCCTACTGGGATGCTTCATTTAGGCAACTATTTTGGAGCCATTCAAAACTATGTGCGCATGCAAGAGGAATATGAATGTTTTTTTATGGTGGCTGATTTGCATTCGCTTACCACACACCCCGATACCAGCACACTTAAAGCAAATGTAAAAAGAGTATTGGCAGAAAATATTGCTTGCGGACTGGATCCAAATAAAGCTACCTTTTATTGCCAAAGTCATATTCATGAAACAGCCGAATTGTATTTGTATCTCAACATGCTGGCTTATAAAGGAGAATTAGAAAAAACAGTTACGTTCAAAGACAAAGCAAGACAACATCCCGAAAATATCAATGCAGGACTACTCACCTACCCAGTGTTGCAAACAGCCGATATCATCCTCCACAGAGCCAGTTATGTGCCTGTAGGAAAAGACCAGGAGCAACATCTTGAAATGGCGAGGAATTTTGTAAACCGATTCAACCATCGTTATGGGGAAGTGTTTCCCGAACCGCATGCTTTCAATTATAACCAAGAATTGATAAAAGTACCCGGGTTGGATGGAACAGGCAAAATGAGCAAAAGTGAAAACAATATGTCTACACTTTATTTTGCCGACGACGACGATTCCATCAGAAAAAAAGTAATGAAGGCCAAGACCGACAATGGCCCAACAGAAAAAAACTCTATTAAACCCGATTATATTGAAAATATCTTTATGCTCATGAAATTAGTGAGCAACGAAGACGTCATCAGTAAATACGAAGCCGATTTTAATAATTGTACCATTCGCTATGGTGAACTCAAAAAACAATTGGCAGAGGATATGGTAAATTTTATGTCCCCTATCCGTCAAAAGGCGACCGATATTTTAGCCAATGACGCCTACCTAACAGAGGTGATGCAAAAAGGGGCACAAAAAGCCCAAGAAAGTGCCCAAAAAACAATGAAAATTGTTCGAGAAGCCATCGGATTGAATTATTTTTAAGAAACTCAAAAAAACGAATTAACCTGAATGATAATTCAATACATTCGTAGCTAAGTAAAATATCTAATAGGATCATGGCCAAAGCAAAAAAACCCAAACACATCGCCGTTGCAGGAAACATAGGAGCCGGCAAAACGACGCTTACCGAAATGCTAAGCAAGCACTACAAATGGATTCCGCAATTCGAAGATGTTGACCATAACCCCTACCTAAATGATTTTTACGAGGACATGCCTCGCTGGAGTTTCAATCTGCAGATTTTCTTTTTAAATAGCAGACTAAACCAATTGCTAGAAATTCAACGTGGTACCGAAACCGTTATACAAGATAGAACGATCTACGAGGATGCCAATATATTTGCTCCCAACTTACACGATATGGGCCTGATGGGCAAAAGAGACTTTGATAACTACTATAAGTTTTTTGAAACATTGAAGTCGATGGTAAAACCTCCGGATTTGTTGATTTACCTTAAAGCATCTGTACCTACGCTAGTAGGACAAATACAAAAAAGAGGCAGAGAATACGAAGAGAATATTCGATTAGACTATTTAAAAAAACTAAACGACCTCTATAATAACTGGATAGATAATTACAAAGAAGGCGCTTTGTTAATCATTGATGCAGATACCAATAAATTTGCAGAAAATGAAGAGGATCTTGGGAAAGTAATTTCTAAAATAGACTCTACGCTGTTTGGGTTGTTTTAATCAAGTAACTGATTTTTCATCGCGTAAAACACCAGCCCTACAGAGTTTTTTACACCAAATCGTTCCATTAGCCTGTCTTTAATCGCTTCTACGGTACGTGGACTGATATCCATTTTGGTGGAAATTTCGGCAGCGGTAAACTCCATACAAACCAAGGTAAGCACTTCTTTTTCTCGCTCACTCAATA
>CANJJU010000006.1 GCA_947474815.1 Chitinophagaceae bacterium
AAGGCATGCAGGACAATGGAGTACTTGCATGTGCCAAACATTTCCCCGGACATGGGGATGTAACAGTTGATTCCCACTCAGACTTGCCCGTTATTTATAAAGCAATGGCTCAATTAGATTCTATTGAGCTATACCCATTTAAACAAATTTTTAAAGAAGGGATTGGAAGCGTCATGATTGGGCATTTGTCTATTCCTGCGATAGATGATCGAGCGAATCGTCCTACTTCGCTTTCCAATAAAAATATTGAAGGATTACTTAGAACAACTATTAATTATCAAGGACTTACTGTTACTGATGGATTGGAAATGCAAGGAGTAAAAAAATTCTTTCCTGATGGAGAAGCATCGGTAGAGTCATTGATCGCTGGGAACGATTTGCTTTGTCTACCCGATAGTATTCCATTGGCGATTGAAAAAGTAAAAAAAGCAATCAAAGAAAAAAGACTTAGCTGGAAAGAAATAGAAAAGCATTGCAAAAGAGTATTGATGACAAAATACAAGTATGTGCTGCCAGAAAACAATTTGATTCCACTTGATAATCTTACGCAAGATCTAAATAAAGATGTACTTGATATGAGAGCATTGGTTGCTACCAATGCCATTACGCTTTTAGCCAACCAAGACGATACATTTTTTCCTTTAACGACAACAGAAAATAAAGGATCGGTTGCTTATGTAGCCGTAGGAATAAAAACTGACAATGCCTTTGCAAGCAGAATGCGATCAGATTATAATGCAGGTGTTTTTTATTTTGATTTCACTAAAAAAAGCAAAGACTCTATTAATACATTGTTAGATCAAATTGTGTTAGGATATAGAAGAGTAGTGATTGGTATTCATCAAATAAATCGCGCGCCTGCAAATAATTTTGGAATGAGTGAAGACGCCGTTCAGTTTGTTAATACACTTCAACAACGAGCAAGAGCATATACCTTTTTATTTGGGAATGCCTATGCTATAAAAAATTGGTGCTTTGCAAAAAACTTAAGTGTTTGTTATGAAGACAACAGTACTGTTCACAATGTGGCGATTGATATGCTTGAGGGAAAGCTTCCATACAAGGGAACCTTACCGGTAAGCGTTTGCGAAAATTTTAAATACGGATTTGGAATTCAATCCTTTAGTCCGTCATTGCCAAAATCTTCGTCATCCGTTGTAGGATTGGATTCACTAAAATTAACAAGTATTGATTCAATTGTAGAAGACGCCATTACAAAAAAAGCCATGCCCGGATGCGTTGTTGCTGTTGTAAAAGATGGCAAATTGATTATGGAAAAAGCTTATGGAAGCTATACATACAGCAATGACGAAAAAGTTACTTCCTCTTCTATTTATGATTTGGCTTCCTTAACAAAAATTTTATCAACAACCCTCTGCATCATGAAACTATATGAAGAGGGAAAGATTGACTTTAAAAAAACACTGGGAGATTATCTATCGTCTGTCAAAGGAACCAATAAAGAAAATATTCCACTTGAAAAGTTATTACTACATGAGGCAGGCCTAAAACCCTATATACCTTTTTATAAAGAAACGATGGATGCTGATGGGTTGCCTAAAAAAAATATTTTTTCAAATTATAAAACTGATTCCTTCGCGAATCGGGTGGCTAATAGATTATTCATTCGCAACGACATCATTGACACTTTTTATAAAAGAGTATTAGAAAGCCCTATTCAACAATCAGGCACATATGTATACAGTGATAACGACTTTATCCTTTTAGGTAAAGTGGTAGAAAGCGTAAGCGGATTGTCGTTAGATCATTATGTGCAAAAAAACTTTTATCATTTGATGCAGTTGGAGTCTATGGGCTACAAACCAATAAATACTATTGCATTCAATAGAATTGTTCCTACAGAAAAAGAGACGAATTTTAGAGCACAACAATTAAGAGGAGATGTACACGATCCGGGTGCGGCTATAATGGGTGGTATAGCTGGCCATGCAGGACTTTTTGGTGATGCACATGATGTGGCTTGCATTATGCAAATGTTACTGAATGGAGGCGAATTAAATGGAACAAGATATCTCAAAGAAGAAACAGTTCATTTATTTACTGCTTACCATAGCAATACTAGTAGACGTGGATATGGATTTGACAAGCCCGAGAAAGACAATGCAACCAGAATCGAACCTTACCCTGCACCATCTGTATCTCCTGAAACATTTGGACATACTGGATTTACGGGTACTTGCGCTTGGGCAGACCCCGTTAATCACATCGCATTTGTTTTTCTTAGCAATAGAATTCAACCTACTGAAAATAATATTTTTAAAGGTCTAAATATTCGATCAAAAATTCAGGAAGCCATCTATCAATCAATCGTGAAATAAAGCCGTATTAGATTAATATTGAATCACTGTTACTAAATTAGTGCTACATTAGAAGAAAGAATAATAACGATTATTATGTCATACCCCTATCAGATAAAGTCATTAAAACAATATCAGGAAGAATATAAAAAAAGTGTAGACGCTCCTGAAGATTTTTGGGCAACCATTGCCAATCATTTTATCTGGCATCGCAAATGGGATCAAGTATTGGATTGGAATTTTTATGAACCTACCATAGAATGGTTTAAGGGTGGAAAATTAAATATCACTGAAAACTGTTTAGATAGATGGGTAGAAACACAACCCAATGCCACCGCTATTATTTGGGAACCCAATGATCCTACTGAACCGCACCGAACATTTACATACAAAGAGCTCCATCACAAAGTTTGTCAATTTGCCAATGTATTAAAAAACAATGGAGCCACTCGTGGGGATCGCATTTGTATATACATGCCAATGGTTCCGGAATTAACGATCGCAATTTTAGCATGTGCTAGAATAGGAGCCATTCATTCTGTTGTATTTGGCGGATTCTCTGCACAAAGCATTGCAGACAGAATTCAGGACGCTCAATGCAATATTGTACTCACGGCAGATGGAGGATTTCGTGGAAATAAAAGCATCCCCTTAAAAGCAGTCATTGACGAGGCGCTTACTACCTGTCCTTCTGTAGAAAAAGTAATCGTTTTAACACGTACAAGCCTTCCTGTTAGCATGATAAAAGGTAGAGATGTTTGGTGGGAAGATGAAATCAATAAAGTAGAAGCACAAGGAAATCCGATGTGCAAAGCAGAAATCATGGATGCAGAGGACATGTTGTTTATACTATATACTTCAGGAAGCACAGGTAAACCGAAGGGAGTAGTACATACCTGTGGCGGTTATATGGTTTGGACGAATTATACTTTTGTAAATGTATTTCAGTATCAACCCGGGCAAATACATTTTTGCACAGCAGATATTGGTTGGATTACTGGCCACAGTTATATCATATACGGACCATTGAGTGCAGGAGCAACCTCTTTGATGTTTGAAGGAATTCCCACTTGGCCGGATGCAGGTAGATTCTGGGAAATTGTAGACAAACATGCTGTTGATATTTTATATACGGCTCCTACTGCAATCAGAAGCCTTATGAGTTTTGGAACAGACCCTATCAAAGAAAAAAAACTACACTCCCTTAAGGTATTGGGAACTGTTGGAGAACCCATCAATGAAGAAGCTTGGCATTGGTACGATGAACACATTGGAAAAAGAAATTGTCCTATTGTAGATACATGGTGGCAAACTGAAACAGGAGGAGTACTGATTTCTAATTTGGCTGGCATAACAAAAGCAAAGCCTTCTTTCGCCACACTCCCCCTTCCAGGGATTCAGCCTATTCTAGTAGACGAAAATGGTAAAAAAATTGAAGGAAATGGTGTTAGTGGAAACTTGTGTATACAATTTCCATGGCCAGGTATGTTGAGAACAACGTTTGGCGATCATGAAAGATGCAGGACAACATATTTTTCAACTTATGAAAATCTTTACTTCACAGGAGATGGATGCTTACGCGACAACGAAGGAGATTATAGAATTACTGGTCGTGTAGACGATGTGTTAAATGTAAGTGGACATCGAATTGGAACAGCTGAAGTAGAGAACGCAATCAATATGCATACAGGCGTAGTAGAAAGCGCCATAGTAGGCTATCCCCATGATATTAAAGGGCAGGGAATTTATGCTTATGTTATTTTTAATGGCATTCATATTGATGAAAATCAAACCAGATTGGATATTTGTCAGACTGTTTCTAAAATAATTGGCGCTATTGCCAAACCCGATAAAATTCAATTTGTAACTGGGTTGCCAAAAACAAGAAGCGGCAAAATCATGAGAAGGATTTTGAGGAAAATTGCGGAGGGTGAATTAAACAATTTAGGGGACACTAGCACTCTATTAGATCCACTTGTAGTGGAGGAAATTAAATCCAATAAATTATAGCAAGGGGGGTAATTTTGCCTTTTCATTATGACAGCTGCAGGAAAAATCTCCATAAAGGAATACAATTATCATTTACCAGAAGGCAAGATTGCGCTTTATCCTTTAGCGCATAGAGATAATTCAAAACTATTGATATATAAAGATGAAGAAATAGCACAAGATACTTTTGGTGCGCTTTCACATTATCTTCCTGAAAAAAGTTTACTTGTATTTAACAACACTAGGGTGATCAATGCTCGAATACGATTTCAAAAAAAGTCGGGAAGTAGTATTGAAATTTTTTGTTTGGAGCCGGCAGAAGAGATCGCGGAGTATAGCACTGTAATGAATCAAAAAAGAAGTGCCAAATGGAAATGCTTTATTGGTGGCGCGGCTAAATGGAAAGAACCCTTTCTTGAAAAAGAACTTTTCATTAATAAAGAAAAAATTATTCTAAAAGCTACTTTAGAAGAAAAGCTTTCAGACGCCTATATTGTAGAATTTACCTGGGAGCCATCAACGTATTCATTTGCTGAAATAATAGAATCAGCGGGAGATATTCCGCTTCCTCCTTATATAAAAAGGTCGACGGAGTTGCATGATCTTGACCGATACCAGACTATTTACGCCATGCATGACGGATCGGTAGCAGCTCCCACTGCTGGACTACATTTTACTGACAAAATATTTGAAACGCTACTAAAAAAACATATTGAAAGAGCTAATATCACGCTCCATGTAGGTGCTGGAACTTTTAAGCCAGTAAAGGCAATACAAATGCAAGACCATGAAATGCATACCGAATGGATTGATGTAACTATTCCATCTATTCAGCAATTAATTGATACAGATGGACTCATTGTTGCTATTGGAACTACTTCATTGCGTACTATGGAAACACTGTATTGGTTGGGGGTGAAAGCCATTTTATATCCTGAGTTGGATAAATTAGTATTGTGTCAATGGGATGTGTATTCTAAAGAGTTAAACGATCATTCGTTTTCTAAAAAAATTGCTTTGGAAGCACTGATTAACTGGTTAGCTCAAAGAAAACTTGATCGAATTTTTACTCAAACACAACTGCTGATTACTCCGGGATATTCATTTAAAATTGGAAAAGCGTTGGTTACAAACTTTCATCAACCTCAGTCAACCCTCTTACTATTGGTGGCCGCAGCGATTGGAGAAAAATGGAAAGAGATATATGACTATGCGCTACAAAATGATTTTAGATTTTTAAGTTACGGAGACGGGAGCTTAATTTTTATGGCTGAATCGTAACTTTTGTTCCTACCGGAATATAACTATACAAATCTTTCATCTCTGTGTATTTAACCGACACGCAACCATCTGTCCAATTGTAATAACTATCTACCGTCCACTCTTCTTCTGGTCTAGTGGCGTGAATTGCAATGCCATTACCAATCTTTGCATTACGAGAAATCAATCCGGAAGCTTTTCTTTGAGTGAATTTTTGAACACTTTCTTCGTTAGGATAATCCAATAGTAGTTCAGGGCCCCATTTGGGATGAATTTTTTTGAGAATAATTTTGAAGTTCCCATTAGGTGTTTTCTTATCTCCTTCTTTCATTTTATCTCCCAAGTCTTTACTGCCAAATACAATGGGATAAGTAGCAAACCAACCTTCTTGGTCATATACCTTTAATTCGTAATCACTCTTGTCTACTATGATATAATACTCACTCTCGAGTATTGTTTTTTTATTGAATTCATTAGAATGAGGCACATGCAATACAAATCCCATGAGTACTATCAAGGGAGCCAATAAAAGATATTTAATAGCTGAGCGCTTTGCCACAATCATTGGATATTTAAATTTCACGAAAAACGAGTATTCAGTAAATACAATCGAATATACTTATCCTATCCTAAAAAATATTACTATTTAAAGTATTTTAACGCATTTTTATAGTCGCGGATTCCAGTTTTATCCTTTTTAAAGAAAAAAAACAGAGAAATAAAATAGAATATACTAATACTCTATCTTTAAGGATATGGGCGAATCGAAATGTGTTGGTAGATTTGTAATAATTTAAAACTTAATAAATAATATGAACAATAAATTTGTTTCCAGGATTGGTACAGAACTTGACGAAATCAATGCAGCAGGCTTATTTAAAAATGAACGCATTATCAGTAGCGAGCAGGGTGCTGAAATTATTGTAAATGGAAAGACTGTTTTAAATTTTTGTGCAAATAATTATTTGGGGCTTTCTTCTCATCCTAAAGTATTAGAAGCGGCCAAAAAATACATTGATTATAGAGGATTTGGAATGAGTAGTGTTAGATTTATCTGTGGCACGCAGGATATACACAAAGAACTAGAGCATTCAATTGCAAAATTTCTTGGAACCGAAGATACTATTTTATACGCCGCTGCCTTTGATGCGAATGGAGGAGTATTTGAGCCATTATTCAATGAAGAAGATGCTATTATTAGTGATGCATTGAATCATGCCTCTATTATTGATGGCGTTCGCTTGTGCAAGGCACAACGATATCGTTACGAGCACAATAATATGAGCGATCTAGAAGAAAAATTAAAAGAGAGCGCCCATCTAAGAAGCAGAATTATTGTTACTGACGGGTCTTTTAGCATGGACGGAACGATTGCTCAATTAGATAAAATATGCGATTTAGCAGATCAGTATGATGCAATTGTAATGATTGACGAATGCCATTCATCAGGTTTTTTAGGAAAAACAGGTCGTGGCACCCATGAATATAGAAATGTGATGGGGCGAATTGACATCATCACTGGTACATTAGGAAAAGCATTAGGAGGCGCAAGTGGAGGATTCACTTCCGGAAAAAAAGAAATCATCGAAATGCTTCGCCAAAGAAGTAGACCATACTTATTTAGTAATACATTGGCTCCAAGCATTGTAGGGGCATCGATTGCTGTTTTAAATATGCTAAGCGAAACAACCGACTTGAGAGACAAGCTAGAATACAATACCAACTATTTTAGAAAAAAAATGACAGAGGCCGGATTTGACATTAAGCCAGGTGATCATCCTATTGTACCAATCATGTTGTACGATGCCGTCCTTGCACAAAATTTTGCAGCCAAATTACTGGAAGAAGGAATATATGTAATAGGATTTTTCTTCCCAGTAGTAGCAAAAGGACAAGCTAGAATTAGAGTGCAATTAAGTGCAGCACATGAACAATATCATCTAGATAAGGCCATTGAAGCCTTTACAAAAATTGGGAAAGAATTAGGAGTAGTAAAGTTGAACTCATAGCTGAGTCATTATTTATATAATTATTAAAGTTGTTGAAAAAAAGATTTTTCTAGCTGAATAGAGACTCTACTTATTTATTAACTTCGTTTACAGCTTTATATCATTGCATTGGAGCTATTTTCATTATGCAAATAATTTCTTCAATATTATAATTATGTCAGAAACTGCAGCCTCCTTTATAGCTAAAAGCACTATAAAAGCAGCCGACCTCGAACATAGGCGAAAGATTAATTTTAATATTGGCAAATACAACGCTGTAGTTCCTCAAGGAAAATTACAATTTGAAAATGTACACCTCGCCAGAGAAAGAGCCAAAAACACCAAATGGCGGGCAATAGAAACCCTGGATCAGCAATTAGAAGAATTTGAATTACACTTCAGCAAAAGAGGGGGGAAAGTTATCTGGGCAGAAGATGGAGCACAGGCTATTAAAGAGATACTTCAAATATGTAAAGAAAAAAATTGCCAAACATTGGTAAAGAGCAAGAGCATGGTGACAGAAGAAATTCACTTAAACCAAGCCCTCGAAGAGAATAAAATCGATAGTATTGAAACAGATTTAGGAGAATACATACAACAATTGGATGGGGAAGCACCCTATCATATTGTGACACCGGCTATGCATAAAAGCAAAGAAGATGTTGCTAAACTATTTGCAGAGAAATTAGGAACCGACCCAAAGCTAACACCAGAAGAACTTACCCTTGTTGCAAGAAATATTTTAAGAAATAAATACACTGAAGCTGAAGTAGGTGTTACGGGAGCCAACTTTATCATCAGTGATATTGGAGGGATAGCCGTAACTGAAAACGAAGGAAATGCTCGACTCAGCTGCTCTTTCCCCAAAACGCATATTGTAATTGTTGGAATTGAAAAAATGATTCCGTCCATTACTGACTTAGCATTATTTTGGCCCTTATTAAGTACGTTCGGTACAGGACAGAAATTAACGGTGTACAATACTATTATCACAGGACCAAGACAACCCAATGAAACCGACGGACCGGAGGAAATGTATGTGATTCTACTTGATAACGGACGCACCAATATTTTAAAAAATCCAAAACAACGCGAAAGTCTTTATTGTATTAAATGTGGCGCATGCTTGAATACTTGTCCCATTTATAAAAACATCGGCGGGCATGCATATGGCGCAACTTACAGTGGACCAATAGGAAGCGTTATCACGCCGCATCTACAAGGAATGGAAAACTTTAAACACCTGAGTTATGCCTCCTCTCTTTGCGGAAGCTGTACAGAAGTCTGTGCAGTAAAAATAAATCTTCATGAATTGCTTTTGGAAAATAGACACGAATCTGTAACTGAAGGACATGCAACACTATTAGAAAAAATCGCTTGGAAGTGCTGGAAAATATCAAGTCTTAATAGAGGCTTAATGAATGTAGGAAATGGGAAATGGAAAAGCAAAATAGTTAATAAGGTATTTAAACAATGGACTCAGCATCGAGGAGATCTTACTTTCAGCGAGAAAACATTTAATCAACAATGGAAAGAACGTTTTAAAAATTAAGTTGTATTTTAGGATACAAGAATGACCAGTCGGCTTGTCCGACTTTTTTTATATAAAATGATACTAGTCTACTCACATACAACTACTTCGAGGTTAATCTACATATGCGAGTTCATCTTTAAAGAGCAATTAGGAGTAGAGTTTACTATTTGCAATGATTTTGAAATATGCAAAACACATACAGGCCCCATTATAAATTATAGTGAAAATTCAAGTAACACTAATCATTTTCATATACCACCCCACTCCTTATTATTTGAAAACGATATCAAAGAGCAATCGATAACTTGTTTTGAAACCAATGAATTTAAGGCGTTTTTTAAAATTGACGAGGCAGATTTTTCTTTTGATATTTTAGCAGCCTCCTTCTACCTTCTTAGTAGATATGAGGAATATCTGCCTCACCATAAAGACCAATATGGAAGATATTCTCATGAGAATGCTGTTGCATTTAAAAATAACTTCTTGGATACGCCGCTCGTTAATATTTGGATAGAAGCATTTGCTGCATCACTTCAATTGAAGTTTCCTCAAATAGTATATTCTAAGAAAAAATTCCAATTTCAACCAACCTATGATATTGATATCGCTTGGTCATTTCAATCAAAAGGAATCATTAGAAATTTAGGCGGCTTTCTTTCCTCGCCTTCTATGACAAGACTCAAAGTATTAATTGGCTGGGAAAAAGATCCATTTGACTGTTACGATTATTTAGATTCCATTCATAAAGAAAAGAATTACCAACCGATTTACTTTTTTCTTGTGGCAAATATCATTAGCAAGTATGATAAAAATATTGCTCCTTATAAAAAATCAATGAAAAAATTGATACAAAGGCATAAGGAAAAGTATATTTTAGGAATTCATCCTTCCTGGAAAAGCAATAAGAGATTTTTCATACTACAGAAAGAAAAAAAACGTCTTGAAAGAATTGCGCAACAACCAATACTGTGTTCTAGGCAGCATTATATAAAAATGTCATTTCCAGAAACATATGAAAACTTAATAGCCATTGGCATTGAAAAAGAATACAGCATGGGCTATGGAGGCATCAATGGTTTCAGGGCTTCAGTTGCCAGCTCCTTTTATTGGTATCATTTATTAAACGAAGAAAAGACCAACTTGAGAGTTTACCCCTTTTGCTATATGGATGCTACCAGTTTTTATCAAGATAGAAAATCAGCAGCAGCCTCTTACATTGAGCTAATGAATTATTATCAGACTTGCAAAAAAGCAAATGGCTTGTTTATTACTATTTTTCATAATAATTTCTTTGGGACAGACAAGCAACATGCTGGTTGGAAAGAAATGTACAATCGATTTATATCTCAGGTTCAACAATAACTTTTTCTTCGTCTTTCTTAACACTGTAGTTTACCAGAAATATCCCAATCAGCGTAACAATGGCACCCCAAATTAAGCTTACGCTAATTTTTTCTCCCAAAAGAATTGCCGCTACTATAATTGCTACAATTGGATTGATGTAGGCATACAGCGAAGAGATCGCGGGTGGTAATTTTTTTGTTGAATAAATAAAGGCAACAAAACTTATCACCGACCCGAAAATAACTAGATATAAAATAGCAGCCCATACATTAAAAGAAATTAAAGCAATGGGTTTTACTTGATTTGTAAAAAAACTTATTATAAATAATATACAGGAACTTAGTAGCATTTGCCATCCAGTAGCATAATACGGATTGATGTTTGTCTTATTTCTAACTAAAAAAACGGTACCTAAACTCCAGGACAACATAGCAAATACTGATAAAGAAAGTCCAAAAATTAAAGTATAGCTCAATTGTGCAAACATGCTACTATAAAAAACAAAAATTACACCTGCTATTCCTAAAAACAATCCAATAAAAGTAAGGATGGTAATTTTTTTACTTTTAAAAAAAATCCATTCAATCAATACAACACTTAATGGATAAAGTGATCCAATCAATGCGCCTAGTCCCGTAGAGATATATTTGAGTCCCCAAGTACTAAGCCAATTTGCAAAAACAAACATTAATATTGACATTACCATCAACCAGCGCCATTGCTTTGAAGTAGGCAAAGGAGTTTTTTTATAAAACAAAAAATAACTCACAAAACAAAGGCCAGCAATTAATTGACGGATAGAAGCTAATTGAATAGAAGATATTTCTTGTACAGCAATTTTACTAGCAACCCAGGTAGTACCCCAAAAAAAACTAGTGATAACCAATGCAAGATATCCTTTGCTTGTATCCTTTAACCAAAATGATTTCTGCATTAGTGTTTAAAGAAATTTAATGTTTAAAATGCCTTTTGCCTGTAATGACCATTGCCAATTCTTGAGATTTGCAATAATCAATAGAATCTGCATCTCGAATAGATCCTCCTGGTTGTATAAAAGAAGCAATGCCTGCTTCGTGAGCAATTTTGACACAATCATCGAAAGGAAAAAATGCATCGCTCGCCAATACTGCACCAGCAAGTGAAAAATTAAACTGATGTGCTTTATCAATAGCATGTCGGAGTGCATCTATTCTACTTGTTTGGCCACACCCTTTTCCAATCAGCTGTTTGTTTTTCACCAACGCAATGGCATTGCTTTTTAAATGCTTACACACTAGATTGGCAAAAACTAAATCATCTTTTTCCGAAATACTACTTTCTCTCCCCCCCACTTCTTTCCATTCGGTATAATTTCCTTGATCAGCTTCTTGCAATAAAATACCATTTAATAAAGATTTAGATTGTTGAAATGGCAAGGAAACGTTTTTTAATGCAAGTAGTATTCTATTTTTCTTAGACTGAAGCGTTAGGAGTGCATTTTCGTCAAAATCAGGCGCAATAAGCACTTCAAAAAACAAGTCGTTGATAGCAGTGGCCGTATCCATATCAACCGTTGTATTACATATCAATACACCCCCAAAGGCACTTTCTGGATCACCGGCCAATGCATTTTCCCAAGATTGCATAAGCGTTGCTGATTGGGCTATTCCGCACACATTGGTATGTTTAATGATAGCAAAAGTAGTAGTGTCAAATTCTTTAATTAAATGAATGGCGGCTTCCACATCTACCAAGTTATTGTAAGACAATTCCTTTCCGTGTAACTGGGTAAATACCTCATTCAAATTACCATAAAAAATAGCTGGCTGATGAGGATTTTCACCATATCTGAGAATTTTTTCTTCCTGATTAAAGGGAGACTGAAAAGATGTTAGATGAAAGTAATTTGAAATAGCATTATCATAAGCGCTACACACATCAAAAGCCTTTATTGCAAACATTCTTCTTTGCTCAAGAGAAGTTTGGCCTCCTTGATTAATAATGATATCATGCAAAAGTAGGTAGTCTTTTTTTGCTGCAATCACAACTACATCTTGGTGATTTTTTGCAGCAGCACGAATCATAGAAGGGCCGCCAATATCTATTTTTTCGATTATAGGAGTTTCATCTTGTAGCGATTGTCCTTCAAAACTTTTAACTGTTTCCTCAAAAGGATAAAGATCTACAATCACCAAATCAATTTCAGGAATATTGTAGGCCTTCATTTCTGCTACATGCGTACTATCTGATCGTTTGCCTAATATTGCTCCAAACACTGATGGATGCAAGGTTTTAACTCTTCCCCCAAGAATGGATGGATAGGTAGTTAAAGACTCAACTGCAATACAAGGAACATTTAATTTTTCGATGAATAATTGCGTGCCGCCAGTGCTATAAATCACAACACCTAATTTATGTAATTCAAGTACGATGGAGTCAAGTCCCTCTTTATAAAAAACTGAAATTAAAGCGGATTGAATTTTTTTCATAAAAAAGTATCAATTAAAATAATGCAGCACGAATTAAAAGATATTACTATTGAAAAGTGTAAATATAGGCACCCTTTTCTGGCACTGAATAGTATGGCAAAAGTAGCGCATCGCATTGTTTTTTCCATTTAGCAATTTTCCACAAACTATTAGACGCATCAAATATTACCAAAGCGGGGGTAATGGATCGCACAATGTCGGGAAGTTTTACCGGCGTGTTATTAGAAATCAGGAGCACATCAATATTTACCTTTGTAGAAAAAATAGGCAAACTGATAGAATCATCTATCAGCATCCATCTTTTCCCAAAAAAACTCCAAAAAACCTGATTGCTAGATAGGCCGGAGAGGTTATTGCTTAGGGCATTTAATTTAAAATAATTCCTAGATGGCTTTAAGATAGCTTTATATAACAGGATATTTTTCTCCACCGCTGTATCTCCCTTAAAAAAATATTGCTGATGATATACAAAATCAATTGCAGTGTGTTTAGGGATATTATATACAATAATCATTTTTTGTCGACTCGCCTTAATAGTAGCAAAAGCATGAATGGCAACAAAAATCAACGTGAACAAAAGGGTGAATTTGAAATAATAGCGACTTTTTCTAATTGCAGCATACGCCAAAGAAATAACCAACGCATATAAAACAATATTTGTGTACTCATTTGCATAAATATTATCCCACAACGAATAAGGTAATTTACTAATCCATTCTACCGAAAAGTTCATCAGCCATATTAATAGATTCGTCATCTTCCCAATATAAATTGCTACTATTGGCAACCAGGAAAGGCAGACGAGAATAATTTCAGCAAATAAAATAACTGTAGAAAGCGGCACTGCAATGATGTTGCTAACAAAGAACAGATTGGGAAATTGATGAAAATAGTATAAACATATAGGAAATGTAAGTACCTGAGCAGACAATGTAACAGATATTAATTGCCATAATTTATTTATAAAAACATGTTGAGAAAGAATTAATTCCTGAAAAAAAAGCTGAGTAAATAGAATACTAATAATTGCAAGATAACTTAGTTGAAACCCCACATCCCATAAAAAATAGGGATTATAGCACAATAGAATGCAGGCAGAAACTGCCAACGAATTTTCAATTGTAGATTTTTTTTGAAAAGATTTTCCGGTTATAATACAAGTAAACATAACTGCACTTCTCAATACCGAAGCCGAAGCTCCTGTTAGCAATGAAAATATCCAAAGCGATAATATTACTAAAGCCCCTTTTAAAAAAGATGATTTTTTTATTACTGGCAAGCGGTCGAAAATCCATAAAAGCATTATATATATTAATCCAAGGTGAAGTCCGGAAATGGCTATGATATGCACGAGTCCCGTATTACTATAGGCTTGCACTACTTCTTTATCTAGATTTTCTTTGTACCCAATTAATAGCGCTTCCGCAATTCCTATAATCTTATCATCTTTCGTAATATACTTATGTAAGGCATGTAAAGTAAAACTGCGCAAGTTGAAAATAAATTTCTTCAAAAAATTTCCCTTGTTTCTATTTAACAAAACATACTCCCCCGATTGCAGAAAGACTGTATTAAATATTTGTTGATGTGTTAAATATAATTTGTAATCAAATCCTCCGGGATTCCCGTTGTTATTGATTTCTTGCATGGCGGCATTCATCATAAAAAGATCTCCATAACGAAGTGAAATATCATTGCTATCTTTTTTAAAATAAACGAGCAAATTACCCGATGCGGGAAAGGATACTCCGTTACTAATAACTGCTTTTACAGCGCACAAGACCCTTATAGAATGACCTCTAGCTACAGATGGCTCCTCAGCCTGCAGAAGAAGTGAATTGCCCTTTTTAAAATGATGTTGATAATGGTTTTTTTCGTGAAGATTGTTTTTATTCCAAGTCAATATCATTGCTATCAACAAGATCACCATGTGAAGAGAAGCGGATTGAATCAATCGAAATTTATATCGCAAGTAAACAGATAATAAATAAAATTGAAAGTACGCTAGTAAAAAAATAAATGTAAATACTAATAGATAACAAACATTGACTTCAAGTTTTACTTGAAGCAAAATGCCGATAACGATTGGAAATAGCAATCTAATAAATGGTGCGCTCTTCCAAATAGGTATGCGATAGGGATGCATACGCTAATGTAAAAAATACAGTGGAAGAGAATTGTAAAGTTTATTTACTCAAATGCATGCTTCGCTCTCTATATAGTTGTCTAAAATAAGGGTCACGTAAATCTTTGATGAATCGGATGGCTTCACCAGTGCTTTTCATTTCTGGGCCTAGCTCTTTATTAACACCAGGGAATTTATTAAAAGAAAACACAGGCTCTTTGATAGCAAAGCCTTGTAGTTTTTTTACATAAGTAAAATCTTTAAGGGTAGCTTCTCCTAGCATCACTTTCGTTGCAATATTAAGATAGGGAATCTGATAAGCTTTTGCAATAAAGGGAGTCGTACGCGATGCGCGAGGGTTGGCTTCAATTACAAATACATTTCCATCTTTAATTGCAAACTGAATATTAATTAGTCCGCGGATTTCTAAAGTTCTAGCAATTTTTTCAGCATACTCTTCCATGGTTTGCACAATCAATGGACTAAGATTAAATTGCGGCAATACTGCATTGCTGTCGCCACTATGTATGCCTGCAGGTTCAATATGCTCCATGAGCCCCATGATATGAAAGTTGGTTCCATCAAAAATGGCATCAATCTCCGCTTCCTGACAGCGATCTAAAAAGTGATCAATTAATATTTTATTTCCTGGTAAGTGTTTTAATAAACTAAGTACTCCTTTTTCAAGTTCTTCATCATTGAGTACAATCCGCATTCTTTGTCCACCCAATACATAACTTGGTCTTACCAATACTGGATATCCCACTTCTTTGGCTACTTCAATGGCATCATCCGTATTGTATGCAGTGCCATAATTTGGATAAGGAATGCCAAGCTCTTTAAGCATATCACTAAAGCGGCCACGATCTTCGGCAATATCCATGTTATCAAATGAAGTGCCTATAATTTTTATTCCCTTTTCATGCAATCGTTTTGCAAGCTTTAAGGCCGTTTGGCCGCCTAATTGTACAATGACACCTTCTGGTTTTTCATGCTCAACAATTTCCCATAAATGCTCCCAGAATACTGGTTCAAAATAAAGCTTGTCAGCAATATCAAAATCTGTAGAAACCGTTTCTGGATTGCAATTCACCATGATTGCCTCATATCCACATTCTTTGATTGCCAATAATCCATGAACACAACAATAGTCAAATTCTATGCCTTGGCCAATCCTATTGGGGCCACTACCCAATACAATTACTTTCTTTTTGGAAGAAACAATCGATTCATTAGACAATAATTGACCCTCTGTAGGTTTCGTTTCAAATGTAGAATAGAAATAAGGTGTTTGAGCCTTAAATTCTGCACTACAAGTGTCTACCATTTTATATGATCGTAGCAGACCCATTGATTTTCTACGTTCGTAAATTGCCTCACTATCTGGCTCTCTCATGATACGGACAATCTGTTCGTCGCTAAATCCAAGACGCTTCGCTTTGATTAACAAATCATCGGGCAAGGATTTTAAATCATGTGTTGCAATCTCCTTTTCACACTCGCAAATTTTTTGAATTTGATAAATGAACCATCTATCTATCATTGTATTTTCACAAATACGCTTTACACTTGCGCCAGCCATCAGTGCATCTTTGATTCTAAAGACTCTATCCCATTTGGGCACTTTAATGTATTCTAATAATTCATCGGCGTGCATGAGACTTTTGCCATAATATCCTAATCCAACGGCTTCATTTTCTAAGCTTTGACAGGCTTTTTGTATCGCTTCTGCAAAACTTCTTCCAATGCCCATCACCTCTCCTACACTTTTCATTTGAAATCCAAGCGTATCATTGGCACCTTTAAACTTATCAAAATTCCAACGAGGGATTTTTACAATTACATAATCAATTGCGGGTTCAAAATAAGCCGAGGTTGATAAAGTAATTTGATTTTTTAATTCGTCTAAATTATAGCCTAATGCTAGCTTAGCAGCAATTTTTGCAATAGGATAACCCGTAGCCTTACTCGCTAATGCAGAAGAGCGACTTACTCGAGGATTTATTTCTACCACAATAATCTCTTCTGTTTGTGGGTTCAATGCAAATTGCACATTGCATCCCCCCGCAAAATTTCCAAGATTCCGCATCATGCTTATGGCGGTATTGCGCATTAATTGATATGCAGTATCACTCAATGTCATTGCAGGCGCAACTGTAATGCTATCGCCTGTATGTACTCCCATGGGGTCAAAATTCTCTACGGTACAAATAATTACAACATTGTCTGCGTTGTCTCTCAATAATTCCAATTCAAATTCCTTCCACCCTAGCACCGCTTTTTCTACCAATACTTCATGAATTGGAGAGGCAGTTAACCCGTTATTAAGGGCTTCATCTAAATCTTCTTTCTTAAAAACAATCCCTCCTCCAGTTCCTCCAAGTGTAAAGGACGGCCTAATCACTAAAGGGAAACCAATCTCTTGAGCAAATTCCTTGCCTTCTAAAAAAGAATTGGCCGTTTTAGCAGGCGCCACAGGAATCCCCATTTCAATCATCCATTTTCTGAATTTCTCTCTATCCTCTGCTTTGTCAATCGCTTTGATGTCTACTCCAATAAGCGAAACATTGTATTTTTCCCAAATGCCCAACTCATCTACTTCTTTACACAGATTAAGGGCAGTTTGACCACCCATGGTGGGCAATACTGCATCTATATTATTTTCTTCTAAAATTTGTTCTATGCTTTCAACAGTCAATGGCAATAAATAAACCCGGTCCGCCATCATTGGATCCGTCATAATGGTAGCAGGATTGCTATTAATTAAAATCACCTTCACCCCCTCTTCTCTTATACTTCGAGCCGCCTGGGTGCCACTATAATCAAATTCACAAGCCTGACCAATGATAATAGGTCCGCTTCCAATAATTAGTACCGTTTGAATGGAGTTGTTTTTTGGCATATGTAGGTGTGCCAGATAGTGTGGCAGGCAAAAGTAATTCTAAAAAAGGAGCGTCACAAATTTTATAGCAGCATTATTTTTTAGATACATACAATCAGACCAAAATCATCTTTTACCAATTCTTTTCTATGATCATATCAGTACCTTTGAATGAGTTGATTCAACATATGAAAAAAGCAACAAGTATATTCATTGCCGCTCTCTTTTTGTTCGCAAAAGCAAGTCAGGCACAACTCTTGGAGAATAAAACATATCCACAAGGATATTTTCAATGGCCCGTTGGAAGCAAGCCAGCATTGGTTGCCAATTTCGGAGAACTCAGGCCCAATCATTATCATATGGGGCTTGATTGTAGAACGGAGGAAAGAGAAAATTTGCCCATATATGCCGCCGCAGAAGGATATATTGCAAAAGTAAAAATAGAGCCATTTGGTTTTGGTCGGGCCATTTATATTAATCATCCAAATGGACTTACCACCCTCTATGCACATCTAAACAAATTTTTTCCAGCACTAGAAAAATACATAACTGACCAACAATACAAACAAGAAAAATGGAAGGTATTTATAGATCTCCCCTTGAATCTATTTAAGGTAGCAAAAGGAGATTTTATTGCAATGAGTGGGAATACCGGTGGTTCGCAAGGTCCGCATTTACATTTCGAAATAAGAGACACAAAAACCGATAAGGTTTTAAACCCACTTTTGTTTGGATTTCCAATAGAAGACAATATAGCCCCTGATGTGCTTAGGCTCGCTGTATACGATAGACGCTTGAGCACTTATGAACAAACCCCCAAAATATACAGCGTAAAAAAAGTAAATGGCGTTTACAAGCCGATCGGAAATATTTCTAGCTTTTCAGATAAAGTAAGTTTTGCGATTACAAGTTTCGACAGGTATACTGGATCCACGAATCAGAATGGTATTTATAAAGCGGAATTATTTGATAATGAAAAACCGGTCGTCGGTTTCGAAATGGATAGTATTACCTACGACGAAACACGTTGCTTAAATGGTCATATCGATTTTAAAACAAGAACTAACGGCGGACCACACCTGCAGCACTTGTCTCAGCTTCCTGGCTATACAAATGGCATATACAAAACAGCTCCTGGAGCAGATGGAATAATTGACTTGTCAGACAATAGCGCACATGAAATAAAAATAACAGTCTCCGATGCAAATAACAATGTATCTGTGTTAAGTTTTATGATTCACAAAGACAACAGCCACCCAGCAACCATGCTCAAAACCAGTGGCCAGAAATTCATACCAGGAAACATAAATATTTTTGAAAACAATTCAATATCATTTTATCTAAACGAACATTCTATTTTTGACTCCTTCGATTTTATTTATCACGAAATCATCCCAAAAATAGGAAGGCCTATTTACCAGCTTCAAAACAACAATGTTCCTGTATTTCAATATTTCCCGATAAAGATTAAAGATTTTTTTTCATCGAAAGATACTGGCCGAATTATAATGAAGCGTTCCTGGAATAACAAAATCGATTATAAAAAAACAACTTTTGAAAACAACTGGTATAAAGCATCTTTTAGAAGTTTTGGATACTTTCAACTCATTTTAGATACAATGCCGCCGGCTATTAGGCCTCTTGGGAAATTTAAAGACGGAGCCAATGTGTCTAAGCAAAGTAGCATCGCTTTTTTAATCACTGACAATACAGAAGAAATAGATCAATTCATTGCGCTGCTCGATGATAAATGGGTTTGTTTTAGCAATGACAAGGGAAAAGTATTTACTTACCGTTTTGATGATCGTTGTTTGCCAGGCGACCACTCCTTAAAAATTATTGCAATAGATCTAGCAGGAAATAAAACAGAAAAAACATACCAGTTTATAAAATAAATTTATACAGATGTGTACACTTACAGAGGGCAAAAAAGCGCCCGCCTTTAAAGGAAAAGATCAAAACGGAAAACCAATTTCTTTAGCAGATTTCAAAGGGAAAAGCATTGTATTGTATTTTTATCCTAAAGACGATACACCTACTTGTACTGTGCAGGCTTGTAATCTCAGAGACCATTATGGCCTTTTAAGAAACAACCATTTTGTCGTAATAGGCATCAGTCCGGACGAAGAAAAAAAACATAAAAAATTTGAAGAAAAACATCAGCTTCCCTTCAGCCTTATTGCCGACACTGATTTGTCAATCATTCATAAATATGGCGTTTGGGGAGAAAAGAAATTGTACGGGAAAAAATACATGGGCTTGATTCGAACTACTTTTTTAATTGATGATGCCGGAATCATTAGAAAAGTATTTTCAAAACCTAAGAGCAAAGAACATGCGCAGGAGATCCTAGCAGCTTGGAAAGAGATGAAAGCTAAATAACATTAGTTATTATAATACCCAATCAACTTCCCCAAAATTAAATACTCTTGAAATACTGTCTATTGTAAGCAATTGACCAAACTCGCTTACTTCTTGAATGGTCGTTTCAAAAACAGCATTTTCTTTTCGCAATCGCTGTTTTTCGTTTTTCCTAAAAAGATGCTCGTTATATTGAGAGAGTATAGAAGCATTGGTTGATTGAGGAGAGGTATTAAAGGTATTAACTAGTAAAAAATGTAAGTCCTTTGCTAGTGCTACAACATCATACTTTTTACCTGTTATAGTCGTTAAGGAAACCGGATTTTTAATGTCTTCGCTAAAATCGAGCTGATTGCAATTAATTCCCACTCCCACAACTGCCCAATTCCAAGATTGGCCCATGTACACGTTTTCGATTAAAATACCTCCTGCCTTTCTGTCATTTATATATAAATCATTAGGCCATTTTATTTTTATTTCGGCATCAATTAGCTTAGAAAGGAATGCTCGACAAGTATTGGTAATTAGCGCATTAAAAAGGAAAGGATGGGGCCAAAATGACCTTAATGGCTCAAAAACCACACTCATCGTGATGTTTTCTCCAGGTTTACTTTCCCAATTCTTACCTCGTTGCCCCTTTCCTAGGGTCTGCTCGGTAGCAAACCATGCCATTCCCGACTTAGCCAAACCTGCATGCACCTTGCCCATGGCATAGTTGTTGGTACTATCCACTTTATCCAATACGTTAAAGAGTGCTATCGATTTCATCAATTTACAAATGGCAAAGAAATAGTACTTTTGATACAAGTTGCAAGCTAATCGTTATTAGCTTAGCAGGACATGAACAAAGCCATGTTTTTAGTAATATTTAAATGTAACACTTTTGAGCAATTTGAACGTATTAAACAGTAGAACTAAGAGTTTGACTAGATTAACAAGAAACAGTAAACTTTTTAAGACAATTATCGAAGCAATACTCGACAAAAAAGGAGAAAACATTGTAAGCCTTGATCTTCGAAAAATACCTGAGGCAGTCGCAGATTTCTTTATTATATGCCAGGCAAGTAACAATAATCAATTAAGGGCCATTGCTGATAATATTGAAAAAGAAGTGTTTGAAAAATGCCAAGAATCTCCCTATAAACACGAAGGGAAACAAGCGGAACAATGGATACTCATTGACTATGTAAACATTGTTGTTCATATCATGCTGCCTGAACCAAGAAAATTTTATCATTTAGAAGAATTATGGAGCGATGCACCATCAATGGAACACAAGGATTAAGGATTAAAGAACAACTACCCTATTTTAAACAAACCAAACAACTGCAAAGTAATTTATGAGTCAATCAAATAATAATAAAAACGCATCTCCAGAAAATATACCCCCTATGGGAGATGGACCACAAAAAAAGAAAAACAAATTCAATATATATTGGATTTATGGAATCGTTTTCCTTTCAATTATTTCTTATAACCTTTTTAGAGGAGTAGAAACAGGTGGTGTAGAGATTACCTACCCAACTCAATACCAGCAAATGCTGACTAATGGAGATGTGAAAAGCATTAAAATTATTTCAAATAAAAAACTGGTAAGAATTTTTATAAAACCAGATAGCATAAAATTAAAATCTGCTTTTTATACGCCCATTGTCACTAAAAACAATGACGTAAAAAGATTTGACGCTGTTGCCAAAAGCACTACCCCTCAGTTTTTTTTCACTATAAGCGATGTCAACAGCTTTAATGACGACCAACGAGATTTTTTTAATGCAAACAACCAAATTACAAAGCCAGACGTTTCATCAGAGGATGAAGGCGAGCTGTTTAATTCCATCATCAGTACACTGTTACCTATTCTGCTGATTGGATTTTTATTTGTAATGATGATGCGTAAAGTAGGCGGAGGCGCAGGCGGTGGCGGTGGAGCAGGCGGTATTTTTAATATCGGAAAATCAAAGGCAACGCTTTTTGAGAAAGGCACGAAAGTAAATATCAATTTTGGCGATGTGGCTGGTTTGGATGAAGCCAAAGTGGAAGTAATGGAAATTGTAGACTTTTTAAAAAATCCTAAAAAATATACTGCTCTAGGTGGAAAGATTCCTAAAGGAGCTTTATTGGTTGGCCCTCCCGGTACAGGTAAAACGCTTTTAGCAAAAGCAGTGGCTGGGGAAGCGCAAGTTCCTTTTTTCAGCTTGAGCGGTAGTGATTTTGTTGAAATGTTTGTTGGAGTAGGTGCTAGCAGAGTAAGAGATTTATTCAAACAAGCAAGAGAAAAAGCTCCTTGTATAATTTTTATTGATGAAATTGATGCCATCGGTCGTGCAAGAGGAAAGAATGTGATGATGAGCAATGATGAAAGAGAAAATACATTGAATCAACTATTAGTTGAAATGGATGGTTTTGGAACAGATTTAGGTATCATTATTTTAGCGGCTACCAATCGTCCGGATGTATTAGACAACGCATTGCTAAGACCAGGACGTTTTGATAGACAGATTAGTATTGATCGTCCGGATCTTGTTGGACGTGAAGCCATTTTTAAAGTGCACCTAATCCCTATTAAAATATCTGAGAAATTAGATGTTCATAAGCTAGCCGAACAAACTCCTGGATTTGCAGGAGCCGATATCGCCAATGTTTGTAATGAAGCGGCGCTGATTGCTGCAAGAAAAAACAAAGAGGCTGTAGACATGAGTGATTTTCAGGATGCAATTGATAGAGTGATTGGTGGACTAGAGAAGAAAAATAAAATTATTTCTCCTGAGGAAAAAGAAATTATTGCCTATCACGAAGCAGGCCATGCTATTTGTGGATGGTATTTAGAACATGCTTATCCTTTGCTAAAAGTAACCATTGTTCCAAGAGGAACAGCTGCATTGGGATATGCGCAATACACACCAAAAGAACAATACTTATATAATACAGATCAACTAATTGATCAAATTTGTATGACACTCGGTGGAAGAGCAAGTGAAGATATTTTCTTTGGCAAAATTAGTACAGGTGCAAGCAATGACTTACAGCAAATAACAAAAATTGCTTATAGCATGGTTACGGTGTATGGCATGAATGACAAAGTCGGTAATATTAGTTTTTATGACCCTGCGCAAGAAAACTACTTCACAAAACCTTATAGCGAAGAAACAGGAAAAATGATTGATCATGAGGTTCGTCTGCTTATTGATCAAGCTTATATTAAAACCAAAAAATTACTTACAGAAAAAAGAGAGGACGTAGAAAAACTTGCAAAAGAATTATTGGTGAAAGAAGTATTGTTTAAAAGCGATGTGGAGGCTCTTATAGGGAAAAGACCTTTTGAAGAGAAAAAAATACTTGACATCGTTGAGGATCCAATAATAGAAAAAAATGATACAATAGCTGAAGGAGAAAATAATCACCCAGAGGAAATTTAAAATTTTAGTATGGCAACCACTCCAGCAAAAGAAAATATTTTAAAGAGAATAAGGCAGGCACTGAGCAATCCGGTGCCTTTACCTTTTCCTCAAAGCGAAGGAAATCAATCAGTGTATACTTCTTCACAAGAGGATGACGCTGTCGTTTTTGCGGAAGAGTTTATTAAATTACAAGGAAAATTTGCTTTTTGCTTACATGAAAATGATTTGCAAAAACAACTAGCCCTGTTAATGAGTGAAAAAGGTTGGTCTAAAATTTATTGCCGCGAAGAAAAGTTTATATCATTGCTTGAGGCCCTTTCAATTAAACCCTACCAAGATCTTGCTTCCTGCGACGTATCTATAACAGGCTGCGAATATTTGGTTGCTAGAACTGGGACAATCGTAATGAGCACCGCTCAGCAAAGCGGAAGAACAGCCAGTGTATATGCTCCCATTCATTTGTGTATTGCTTATGGCAGTCAGCTGGTATTTGATTTAAAAGAATCATTGCAGTTTTTTAAAGAAAAATATGCTGCAAATATGCCTTCACTTATTACTTTCGCTAGTGGCCCAAGTCGGACAGCAGATATTGAAAAAACACTAGTTACTGGAGTACATGGGCCAAAAGAAGTATATTGTTTCCTAGTTGAATCATAAATTATTAACTTTTTGAAAAAATATGGAAACAACCACTTTCCAATTATTCGTATACGGGTCACTTCGAAGCGGATTTCGCAATCCTGCCTATCAATATATAGCTGGCTTTTTTAAACTTAAAGGAGAGGCATTGGTAAAAGGGAAATTTTATGATAAAGGCAAATACCCAGTTGCAGTTCATACTGAGGAAGATGCTTTTATCACAGGAGAATTATATATTGCTAATAGTGCAGATGAATTTAAATGGGCAATCGCTCAAATAGATGATTACGAAGGATTGAATGTTGAATTGGGCGAAAAACCATTGTATAAAAGGGATCTCGTACAAGTGTTCCAAGATGGACAAGCTACAACAGCATGGATCTACTGGTATAATGAAACTGTAGAAGGATTGCCAGAATTAACCACAGGTGATTTATTAAAATATTTGCAAGAAAAAAATAAACCACAATAGCATTTGAATAATGAACGATTCTAAAAAAATATTTTTTTTATCTGACTTCCATTTAGGTGCTCCTGATGCAGCGACTAGCTTGGCAAGGGAGAAAAGAATCATTGCATTTTTAAATGAAATTAAAGACAAGGCTGAGCAGATTTTTATAATGGGAGATTTATTTGATTTCTGGTTTGAATATAAAATGGTAGTTCCCAAAGGATATGTTAGAATACTAGGCAAGCTGGCCGAAATAACAGATAGCGGCGTTCCGATTCATTTTTTTGTAGGAAATCACGATATGTGGATGAATGATTATTTTCAGAAAGAACTTAACATTCCAGTGTATTATGAACCAGTAGCATTTGAATTTAATGGGAAACAATTCCTATTAGGTCATGGTGATGGACTTGGACCTGGAGACCATGGATACAAATTCATTAAAAAAATATTTAGAAACAACATAGCTAAAACATTTTTTGGTTTATTGCCGACTAGAATAGGTATTGGAATAGCCAATTATTTTAGCAGAAAAAGCAGAGCGCAAACCGGGCAAAAAGATGAGGTGTTTGTGGGAGAAGATCAAGAATGGCTTGTAGCATATTGCAAAGAAGAACTAACTAAAAAGCAGTACGATTATTTTGTATTTGGTCACAGACACCTTCCTCTTGATATTAAATTAATTAACAATAGTAGGTACATCAATTTGGGCGATTGGATTAAGTACAATAGCTATGCCGTATTTGATGGAAATGAATTAACGCTACAATATTTCAATTCGTAATATCTTGAATAAACTTACTGTATATATTACTATTTTTTTTCTGCCATTGAATATAGTACTCGCTCAAACAACAGTTAACACTCCGACTGTTTCGCAATCGGATTCAATATTAAAACTCATTAAATTTATACCCGGACAATATAATTATCTAAATGTAGATATCCTTGATAATATATATCTAATTACCAATGCAAATCAGCTCAAAAAATTAAATGCTACAGGCGACCCCATTGCTTTTTTCAGCGATGTAAAAAAATATGGCAATCCAAACTCGATCGATGTAAGCAATCCTTTAAAAATTATTGTATACTATAAAAACTTCGCCACCATTGTTGTGCTAGATAGATTGCTTGTGTTAAGAAACAGTATCAACCTAAGAAATAAAAATATTTTTACTGCAACTACAATCTGCTCTTCTTACGATAATAACATATGGATTTTTGATGAGCAAGATTTTAAAATAAAAAAGCTTGATGAGCAAGGAGGAATTATAACCGAAAGTGCCGATATGAGAATGCTAACAAACGATACGCCTTCTCCTATACAAATCATTGACGCTTCTAATCAATTGTATCTTTACGATAAAAAAAAGGGATTTTATTTGTTTGATTATTATGGAGCATTTAAATCATCACTCCCCTTTTTAAACTGGCAGAATGTAACTATTGATCGCGATACAATTTATGGATTTTCAGCAAATACCCTCTTTAGCTATACACTGCAGTCATTGCAATTAAAAGAATATCATTTGCCTACTTACATCAAAGGATACAAATCCATTAAGGCTTTAAATGGGAAATTATATGTCTTGAAAGATGATGGCCTAGAGGTTTATGAAGTATTATAGGGGAATTTATTTAATCAATTCAGCCAACTCTGCATCCCACTTACCGGTCTTGCCGTATTCAATAACTCTTCCTACTTCTTTGCCATTTTTAAATACAATGATCGTAGGAACATTGGTAACATGAAAAGCATCGGATATATTTCCCCATGTTTTTTTGTCTCTGTTTACACCAAAAAAACTTATTCCATTATCAGGGAAACCGCTTGTTTCCTGTAGCTTAAAAAATTTCGGTAATATAAACTGAGTGTCATCACACCAAGTGCCTCCAAAAATTACAAAATGCACGGAGGATTTCGCTGCTTCCATAGCATTGACAATGCTTACATCTGGCTTATAAGCAAGTTGATTAGAAGCATACCATTTAAAAGAAGGCTCATTGATTAAAATATATTTAGATAACACCCCATTAAAAATAAACCCGCCAGAATGCTGATCGTCTTTTAAAATTGTATAAGGAGTTTGAGCGAAGCTTTCCAATTGGACAATGGTTAATATAACAAGTAAGGATATTTTTTTCATGACAACCTGTAATTATAATCCTGCTTTTAATTCAAGTAAAAAAGATTGAATATTTTTAAGTGCTTCTATTGTTTGGAATTTTTGATCAGCGTGTTTACTTTTCTTTAAAAATTCCTTCGCTCCTTCTATGGTGTATTTTCTTTCTCTTAATAAATGATAAATAAGCTTAAGGTTTTTTACATCTTCTGGACGAAAAAATCGATCGCCTTTTGCATTTTTTTTCGGCTTTAGGACATCAAATTCATTTGCCCAAAAGCGAATCAATGATTGATTGGCCTTAAACATTTGAGAAACAGTTCCTATACTATAATAACTTTTAGAAAAAAGAGTTTCATCGTCGGGAATCTCTATTGTTTCCGCTTCTGCAGCCATATCGCTTATTTTCATTCGGCCTCTCACAGACTTCTTTACTGCAGGTGTGGGCTCAGCCAATACGGTTGGCTGAAGATTCACTTCAATGGGCTCTTGCTGAACAACTATAGACTTCGGTTGTTCTTGCTTTTTTTCAGGAGGATTAGAGTCCTCATCAGAAAAATCAAAATCAAAAGTAGTTTGTCTCAGTTTCATGATAATTAAAGTTAATCAAAACTTTTTGCACTTCCTTTAGCGGCTAATTTTAAAAGTCGGTCGTATTGTTCGGCATTCAAATCATTGTAAAAAAAGTAAACAGGATCAACTTCTTGACCATTAATATGTACTTCATAATGACAATGGGGGCCAGTGCTTTTTCCTGTACTTCCAACCCAGCCAATCACCTCGCCTCTTTTTACACGCTGACCATTGCGCACCTTAATTCTAAACATATGACCATACAAAGTTTGATATCCGTAGCCATGATTGATGACCACATGATTGCCATATCCACCATTAGAAGGACCTGCAGTTTTAACGGTTCCATTCCCTGTTGCATATATTGGTGTACCCTGAGGAGCTGTAAAATCAAGGCCCTTATGAAATTTTGGAGTGCCATATACCGGATCAATGCGCATTCCAAAACCACTTGCAATATGGTCTAGTTGCTTATTACTAAGTGGCTGAATAGCAGGAATACAAGTAAGTTTGGTGCCTTGATCCTTGATTAACAAGGATATGTTATCATAACTTTTAAACTGATAAAGCATCCTCGCATTGATATTATTAAGTTGCTGAGCAATGTCTTTACCCAGTTCAAAGCCGTCCATTTCCTTGATTTTTTCTATCTCCTTTCTTTTCTCAATAATTTTAGCACGAGCGCTATCAGGAAGGGGATTTGCTTCGAAAATAGAGCGATACACCTCATTGTCTCTCTTTTCAAGAGCTGCCATCTGATCCTGTAATAACTGCACTTTTGAGGTAATCTGATTGTAATTGTCCTTTAATAACTCGTACTTTTTTTTAGCTTCTATATCCGTTGGCTTGGGGAAAAATCGATTGTATAGATAAATAATAATCGTAGCACCCACTATAAGAGCAGATAATAGACTAAAGAGCCTAAGCAACTTTACACGCAGGGGTGTAATTAGCTTTTCATACTTTAACGTATGGGTATTGTAATAATATTTAATTTTTTTCATGCCTTTTAAAACCCCTTTTGGTCTTTAAAACTCGGTCTTAATCATTAAATTGCAGCTCACGCATGGACTAGTGTGCTATCGTGCAAATATAAACCTATAAATTACATTACGCAACCCATACAAATAGACATTATGATGACGGCATCTGAAATCAGGCAACATTTTCTTGATTTTTTTAAATCAAAAGAGCATCTTATCGTTTCTTCTGCTCCGATAGTTGTAAAAAATGACCCTACGCTATTGTTTACCAATGCCGGAATGAATCAATTTAAAGACTATTTTTTGGGCAATAAAAAAGCTCCGTCAAGCCGTATTACTGATACTCAAAAATGCCTTCGTGTAAGTGGCAAACACAACGATTTGGAAGAAGTAGGAGTTGATACTTATCATCATACTATGTTTGAAATGCTGGGCAACTGGAGCTTCGGAGATTATTTTAAAAAAGAAGCCATTGAATGGAGTTGGGAACTACTAACAAAAGTATACGGGATTGATAAAGACAGATTGTATGTAACTATTTTTGAAGGAGACGCAAAAGAAAGTCTACCCAAAGATGAAGAGGCTTTTGTAGAATGGAAAAAATGGATTGCAGAAGACAGAATTTTATTGGGTAATAAAAAAGATAATTTTTGGGAAATGGGCGATACAGGCCCTTGCGGACCTTGCACCGAAATACATGTAGACTGTAGGTCAGTAGAAGAAAGAAAAGGGATAGATGCTAAAACACTTGTAAACAATGATCATCCTCAAGTAATAGAAATTTGGAACAATGTATTCATACAATACAATCGAAAAAAAGACGGATCACTAGAAGTGCTTCCCTCGAAGCATGTAGATACAGGAATGGGATTTGAAAGATTGGTTAGAGTGCTTCAAAATAAACAAAGCAATTACGATACTGATGTGTTTGTTGGAACAATCAATGAAACAGAAAGAATCACAGGGAAAACATATAAAAATGGTGACGATAAAGAGAGTGTCGCTTTTAGAGTATTAGCAGATCATATTCGCGCCATTGCTTTTACCATTGCAGATGGCCAATTGCCTGCAAATACTGGTGCAGGGTATGTAATTCGTAGAATCTTAAGAAGAGGTGTACGATATTACTACTCTTACCTTGAATACAAGCAACCGCTTTTGCATCAGTTGTTGCCCATAATTGTTAATCAATTTAAAGAAGTGTTTCCCGAATTACATCAACAACAAGATTTTGTAGCTAAAGTAATCAAAGAAGAAGAAGATGCTTTTTTAAGAACACTGGATAAAGGACTTAAAAAAATCGATGGCATTATAGCTGCTACCAAAGAAACCATTTCAGGAGCAGATGCTTTTGAGTTGTTAGATACATTTGGTTTTCCTATAGACCTTACCAGACTTATTGCTCAAGAAAACAATTTAACGGTAGATGAAGATTCATTCGAAAAAGAAATGAAAATCCAAAAAGACAGAAGCCGCGCTGCTACTGCAATGGATACGGAAGATTGGGTAATCGTACATGAAGGAAACAGCAATGGTTTTGTAGGATACGATTCACTTGAATTAACCACAAGCATATTAAAGTATAGAAAGGTAAAAGGCAAAGGGAAGGAATTGTTTCAAATTGTATTAGACACGACCCCCTTCTATCCCGAAAGCGGTGGACAAGTTGGAGATGCAGGAATATTAACTATAGGAAAATCAGCAATTAACATCATTGACACTAAAAAAGAAAATGATTTAATCATTCATTTTACAGAAAACATTCCAGCTGAACTATCAGGAGAGGTTACCGCCACTGTTCTTTCAACAAGAAGAAAAAATATTACGGTTCACCATAGCGTTACACATTTAATGCATGCAGCATTGAGAGATGTATTAGGTAAACATGTAGCACAAAAAGGAAGTTTGGTAAATGAAGAACAACTTCGTTTTGATTTTTCTCATTTTGCAAAAGTAACAGAGGAAGAAATTGCCTTAGTAGAAAAAATAGTGAATAAAAAAATTAGGCAAAACATTCCGGTGATTATTAAATCAATGCCTAAAGAAGAAGCGATTGCATTGGGCGCCATGGCCTTGTTTGGTGAAAAATATGGCGACACGGTGAGAGTGGTAGTTATGGATCCATCCTACTCAATAGAATTATGCGGCGGAACGCATGTAGGGAATACAGGCGAAATAGGTTCTTTTAAAATAACACATGAAAGTGCTGTTGCAGCTGGCGTAAGACGCATCGAGGCATTAGCAGGAGTAGCTGCTGAATCATTTATGAATGAACAAACAGCATTAATACGTTTAATAAAAGAGCAATTAAAAAATCCAAAAGATTTATCTAAAGCAATTGAATCGCTACTAAATGACAATACTGCATTGGAGAAAAGAATCGAATCATTAGAGGCAAGGCAATTAGTAGGAATTAAAAATGATTTAATGCAAAAAGATGAAATCATTGACAAAGTGAGCTTCATTGGAGAAATTATAGAAGTGCCCAATGCAGATGCACTGAAAAAATTATGTTTCGATTTTAAAAATCACCTACATGATCACTTGGTAGTACTCTGTGCAAATATTGGAGGAAAAGCATTTGTAGCAGTTGGGATAAGCGAAACCGTAGTAGTTGCTAAAAATTTAGATGCCTCAAAAATCATTAAAGAAATAGCGGGCCCATTGATCAATGGTGGCGGTGGCGGACAAAAAACACTCGCTACCGCAGGTGGACAAGAGCCAGGAAAACTAAAAGAAGTAATTAGCCAAATTAAAAACTTACTATAAATTATATCAAAATGAATAGCAGAAAAATTGCATTATACCTATCGATATCGATTCTTATTTTTTCTTGTAAAGCAAAAGTAGAAAATCATGATTTCACATTAATAGGAAATCTAACCTATGCAGTGGATCAAAAAATATTCCTTGAGGAATTATACTTTAGTGAGAAAAATCCGCAAGTAGCAGACACCGGATTTATTAAAAATGGGAAATTTACGCTTTCAGCAAAAGCTATGGAAGAAGGATTGTACCGACTGCGGTTAGAAAAAAGCGACATTAGTTTTATATTTATCAATGATCAACCCATCATTGAATTTAAAGCAGACATACACGATGCCGGAATCAAAAACACCACTTTCAATACACCAGCCAACATGTTACTTAAAAACATGTTAACCGACCTTGATAATAAACTAACTACTCTCGAGAATCAGGATAAAAAAATCGAACTAATCACTGTTGACAGTCTCCTTGCTATTGAAAATGCAACAAAAGAGAAGCTGCAAGAAGAGTATAAAAATTACATCATTCAACAAATTGACACCAGCTCAGATCCTATCGTATCAATGTTTGCTTTAGGATATACTAATAACATCGACCCGGCATTGTTGAACAAATCAATTGCTGGTCTGTCAAAAAGATTCCCTACCCACAAAGGAATAGCTGGCGTTATTGTGGAATACAATAAAATGATGGCACAAGCAAAACAACCCAGTACTAGCAAAGCGGGCATCCCCGCTGTGGGCGATATGGCGCCAAACATTGCAATGAATGATGTGAATGGTAAACTTTTTTCATTGAGTGAATTAAAAGGACAATATGTATTGATTGATTTTTGGGCGAGTTGGTGCGGACCTTGCAGAGGAGAAAATCCTTATGTAGTAGCTGCTTTTAATAAATTTAAAAATAAAAACTTTACTGTTTTGAGTGTTTCGCTAGATGAGGAAAAAGATGCTTGGTTAACAGCCATCAAAGAAGACAAACTAACCTGGAAACACATAAGTGATTTGAAAGGATGGAATAGCGAGGTTGTAAAACTATATGGCTTTGATGGAATACCATACAACTTACTAATAGATCCTCAAGGAAAAATTCTTGCTACAGAATTAAGAGAAAATGCCTTAGGTGACTTTCTTCAAAAAACGCTACAATAAATCAACATATAATTAGACTAATTTTTTGATTGACCTGATTTAGAAGAGTTAAAGATCAATAAGAGAACAGGTAATAAAATTAGATTGGTGGCTGTTGCAGATAATAATGTAACTGAAGTTAGCCACCCCAAAGCAAAAGTTCCGCCAAAACTACTTGCACAAAAGATGATAAACCCAGCGGTGAGAACCAAGGAGGTGTAAATAATACTCAACCCAGTTTGCTGAACCGTATTCTTCACTGATGCTTGAATGTTGTTCCCCGTAAGCGGAAGATCTTGTCGATAATTAACTAGAAATCGTATGGTGATGTCAATCGCAATGCCCAATGAAACACTAAAAACCAATACCGTAGATGGTTTCAATGGAACACCCGCCCAGCCCATGACTCCTGCAGTAATAATAAGGGGAATTAAATTGGGCACAAGAGAACAAAATAATATTCGGATAGATCTAAACAAATAAAGCATGCACAATGCAATCAATAAAAAAGCCCAAAATATACTTTCCTTTAATCCATTGATAATAAATTTACTCCCTTCTAAAAAGGTAATGCTTGTTCCAGTTAACGAAACTTTATATTGCGAAGAATCAAAATATTGATTGGCTTTTTGCTGGATATCATTTAAGACAATAGGTAGTTTTTGGGTACCTATATCAGCCATGCTTACACTAATGCGGGTATAGCGCCTACTGCTATCAATAAACGAAAGAAGCATTTTAGAGAAATTATTATTAGCATTGTTGTTTTTGGTAGGCTTTAAATATTCTCCTACAAATGCACCATCAAAACTGTTGGGCATTAAATATTGAGTAGAATCATTTTCATAGAACCCTTGTTTTGCGAATTTTAATCCTTCTGCAATACATAAAGGCTTATTCATTTCTTCTTTCTGTGCAATATAGCTTGACAATGAATCTACCTTTTCAAAAACAGCCAAAGACTTCATTCCCGCAAGTCCGTTTTTCTTTTTTGTATCAATAACAATTTCAAGGGGCATTACTCCTTTGAAGTTGTTTTCAAAAAACTTTAAATCTGTAAAAATCTTATCTGTCTTTGGTAAGTCATCTACGATATATGCTACTGATTTCAATCGAAGAATTCCTGCAATTGAAACAATCAATACAATTGAGGTAACAACAAGAATTGTTTTTTTATGACCAAATACCCAAATTTCAACTTTATTTAAAAACAGTCCAATCCACTTGTTGTCTAAATACTTTAACTGAGTTTTACTTGGTACAGGAAGAAAACTCAATACAGAAGGAAGCAGAATAAAAGAAATCATAAAAATAATCATGATACTTATTCCCGATACCGCTCCAAATTCTTTTAGAATAGCGCTCTTGGTTAATGCAAAAACAGCAAATCCAATGGCTGCAGTAATATTACAGAAAAGTGTCACTACGCCCATTTTGCTGACCATGTCTACCAACGCAGATGATTTTCTTAATTCAGTTGAAGGCTCACTACTTTGTAGATAAGACGTATGATATTTATTAATAAAATAAATGCAGTTGGGAATTCCAATCACCACCACCAATGAAGGAATCAAGGCCGTTAATAAGGTGATTTTATATCCAAATAAATAAATCAATGCCAGCGTCCATATCACTCCTAAAATCACTACAGCCAAAGAAATAAATGTAGTGCTGATTGAACGAAAAAATATTAATAAAATGAATACGCTTAAGACTAGGGATCCTATTAAAAATAATCTCATCTCTTTTCTGATTCTTTCTGCTACTACTGTTCTGATTAATGGCAAGCCACTTAAATGAACGTCGATTCCTGTACTATTTTTAAATTGATCGGTTGCATTGGTGATGCCTTCAACTACATCCACCCTCGCCGCCGAATTAAGGATGTCTTTATTGATCTTAATCCCCATCAAATAAGCATCTGTAGAGGGATTATAGAGCATTGATCTGTAAAAAGGAAGATTCAAAAAAACAGCTTTGGCGCTGTCTAATGACACTTGGCTAGTAATATTTGAAGGGAATATTTTTACAGCAGTTAATTTTTCTAACGCGCTATCCTTTAATAATACAATGGCGCCGGGAACACTTAAAATATCATTCACCCCCTTTAGTTGCTTTATTTTCGATTGTAATTGCTGATATGCCTGGAAATTCTTTAACGAAAAGAAATCTTTTGATTGAACACCCACAACCAATAAATTTCCATCGTCGCCAAACGTATTTTTAAATGATAAGTATTCCTGGTATTTGGGATTGTCTGTAGGAATAGCGCGAGCAAATTCATAGCTAAGCTTTACCTTGGAGGCGAAATAGCCCATCCAAATAGAACCTATAATCAATAACAACAATAATATGAATCTATTTTTTAAAACAAATTTTCCTAAACGTTGCCACATAATTATTTAATATTGAGGATGGTAAATTTAATTCTTGTGCAAAGAAAGTTGATTTGCCAAAAAGAACAAGCATTTATTGTTGATTTCTACATATGATACATAAAACGAAAGGGATTGTTTTGCGGACCGTTAAATATGGTGAAACCAGCCTTATTGTAACAATATTTACCGAACTATTCGGTGTGCAGACATATATGGTAAATGGAGCAAGGTCACAAAAGAAAGGGACTAGCCAAGCCATGATGCTTCAGCCAGCGGCTATTTTAGAATTAGAAGTATACCATAATGAGCTGAAAAGCATTCAACGTATTAAAGAAAGCAATTGGTCTATATTATATAATACTATTTTAAGTGATGTAATTAAAAATAGCATTGCCTTATATATGATGGAATTGCTATATAAAACACTCAAACAACCCGAATCCAATACTGATCTTTTTTATTTTTGCGAAGATGTGCTTTTGCAATTAGATGCAGCCAACGCTACCATTGCAGCTAATATTCCCCTATTCTTCTCTCTTCAATTGACTCAGTTTTTTGGATTTAAAATTCAACATCCAACATTTGAGTTGTTATCGAATGAATCTTGCTACTTAGATCTGATTGAAGGGAAGTTTGTGCAAACAATGCCCAATCATACCAATGTAATTTGCGACCATGCCGCTATGATTACAGCCGAATTATTAAAAGTGATGCATCCATCAGAATTGGACCAAATAAAACTTAACAAACAAAACAGAAGAGAGCTTTTGTTACATTATCAAAACTATTACGCCTTTCATATATCCGATTTTGGACAAATGAAGAGCTTGACTGTGTTGCAAGAAGTGTTGGGGTAAGTGGATTTTATTCTTAAATCAGACGCTTAACTTTATTCTCATTGATCACTATCACTCCAGGTCTTTTTCCTTTTTCAAAACTTCCATACATATCATCAATACCCAAAGCCTTTGCGCCATTGATAGTAGCCCATTGTAACAGTTGACTCATTGATAATGCAGGAAAATGTTTTTTAATAGTATTGATTTCTTCTAAGATACTTAACTGGTTGTTTGAAGCCAAGCTATCTGTACCAATAACAATATTACAATCGTGCTTCATAAGATGACTGATCGTAGGCAATGCATTATTGATGTAAAGATTTGCATTTACACACAAACAATAATACAATGATGATGTATCAAAATACGAAACAGATTTAATCACATCAGCTTCACTAGTATGCACATTGTGAACAAGGATAGTGGGTTTGCTTTTTTTAAAATAAGGAATCAAATATTGCAAACTCGTTTTTCCCGGTGGATTAAAAAAGTCGGTGTTTATATTTAATTGATCATAGAGCCTTAAGAAATCTCCTGACTTATCTATAAACAATTCGTTTTCTTCAACAGCTTCCTGGTTGTGCATAGAGAGAATAATACTTTCCTCATGTGCTACAATTTTATTTAGCAAGGAAGTTGAAACAGAATAAGGAGCGTGCGGAACAATCGAGACGTTTTGTAATTGCGACACAAACTCTTTATACAATTCTTCTATTTGTTGAAACCTAATTTCTGCAACAGCCGGAGGAAAGCCACTGGTTTCTATAAAATTATAATACTGAAGCCTTGATTTGATTTTTTGAGCAATGGTATGATTGGTATTGCATATATCTCCCACTGCTACAATACCATTTTCAAACATTTCATTTTCAGCCGCTTCAATGGCCGATAAGATTTTTTCTTGGGGTGCGTTTCTATGTTTGATTATCTCTAACACAAAATCTACTAGGCCGCTTTGCTGCGGAATCACTCCTTTCATATGCGAAAGCTCCAAATGGCAATGAGAATTGACGAATCCAGGGGAAAGAATGCCTTGAAAATGCTGCACATCATCCCCTGCATCTTCCCTGTTTACCAGGTCTATTACAGTGCCTGCTTGATCGGTGATAAGCACCGAACTTGGAGCCAATAGCTCCTTTCCTGAAAAAAATTGATCTGCTGAGAATTTTCTATACAAATTGATTGCTTGAGATAATGTAAATTTGCACCCTTTAATGCCCGGTAAAGATATATAGTACTATTGAGTGTCACAACCATAATGAGCCGTGTATCATTAGTACAAAAATTAAAAATACAATATGTTAGATAAACTAGATGCGATAAAAGCAAAATTTGATAACCTGGGCGTAGCGTTGACTAATCCTGACATTGTAAGCGACAATAAGAAATTCAGCGCAATGAGCAAGGAGTATAGAAGCTTAGGTAAAATTGTAGACGTACGAAACGCATATGTTAAGTTGCTAGATGACATCGAATTCAATAAAGAAGTGCTCCACTCAGATGATGAGGAAATGAGGAACATGGCAAAATTTGAGCTTCCTTCCATGGAGGAAAAACAAGTGCAATTAGAAAAAGAGATTCGCAACATGCTCATTCCTAAAGATCCTTATGATGAAAAAAATGCTATTCTTGAAATAAGGGCCGGTACTGGTGGAGACGAAGCGTCTTTATTTGCCGGGAATCTCTTGAGAATGTATTTAAAATATTGCGAAAAGAAAGGCTGGAAAACTGCGATATTGAGTGAAAGCGAAGGAACAGTAGGCGGATATAAAGAAGTACAAGTAGAAGTAAAAGGAGATGATGTATACGGCACATTAAAATTTGAAAGCGGCGTTCATCGTGTACAAAGAGTTCCAGACACAGAAAGCAGCGGACGCGTTCATACCAGTGCTGCTACTGTAGCCCTAATGCCCGAAGCAGAAGAAATAGATTTCGAATTAAAAGAAAGTGATGTAAAAATGGAAACGGCCAGAAGTGGTGGTGCCGGTGGTCAAAATGTAAATAAAGTAGAAACAAAAGTGTTTCTTACGCATAAACCAACAGGACTAGTGGTGGTTTGCCAGACTGAAAGAAGCCAGTTAGGCAATAGAGAAAAGGCAATGGATATGCTTCGCACAAAATTATATGACGAAGAAGTACGTAAAGCTGAAGAGGCAATCTCTAAACAGCGTAAAAGTCTTGTGAGTACCGGAGATAGAAGTGCTAAAATACGTACCTATAACTATCCGCAAGGGCGTGTTACCGATCATCGTATTGGCCTAACTGTCTATAACCTAGACAACGTTCTCAACGGAGAAATTCAGGAGTTTATAGAAGCCTTACAATTTGCAGAAAACGCCGAAAAACTTACAACTCAATAAACCAGACAATTTTATAACATTATTACAAAAGCAGCCTATGGTTGCTTTTTTTATTACATTAAGAATCTTTGGAGTTTCTTAACAATTATAGAGTTTTCGGGCATATTCTTTGCAAACAATATATAGAAGAAAATGGTTAATTTTTTTCATACGCAGTTAGTTTTGGTAACCGGCCTCTGTTTCTACAGGGGCTTTTTAATTGTTAAAATAGCATACAGCACAATAGACAAAGCTCATTAACTTGTATTTTAAATAGAAATGGCATTACCTTTACGCATAGAATAATTTCACCATTTAGCAGGTTAATGAGAAATACACAAAGCAAGGCCGAAATGACTTTCATCGATCATCTAGAAGCATTAAGATGGCATCTAGTTAGAGCAATGATAGTTTGGCTAACAGCAGCTATTGCCATTTTTATTAAAATAGATTGGATTTTTGACAATATTATTTATGCCCCTGCGCACAATGATTTTGTTACGTATGGATTTCTTTGTAATCTAGGCCATCAGCTACATTTAGGAGATTCACTTTGCATGCCCCCTATCAATATTCAATTGCAAGGCAATACCATCAGCGGACCATTTATGTCAGCTATGTCAATTTCTATGATTGGCGGCTTGATCCTTGCATTCCCCTATTTATTTTGGGAATTGTGGAAATTTATTAAGCCTGCACTTTCTCCGAAAGAATTAAAATACTCAAGAGGAAGTATTTTTTGGGTATCACTTTGTTTTTTTACAGGCGCAGCATTCGGATATTATTTATTGGCACCTTTTACTTTTAATTTTCTCGCAAATTTTACATTGGGAACACAAGGCGCTTATAAATACATGCCTACGCTTGATGACTATATTGATTCTTTAAACAACATCATCTTGGGTTGTGGAATCTCTTTTGAATTACCTGTAATGGCGTATGTATTGGCTAAAATTGGGTTAATTACAGCAAATTTTCTTAAAACATACCGCAAGTACGCATTTGTAATTATACTAATTGTAGCAGCCATTATTACTCCTTCTCCCGATTGGACAAGTCAAATTATTGTAGCAGTGCCATTATTGTTGTTGTACGAAATCAGCGTAATAATTACTGCCAGAGTTGATAAACAAAAAAGGAAAGAGGAAAAACAATGGAGCTGATAATTGATATCAATAATATTTCTGATAATTTTTAACATCAAAGTAATTTAGTATGAATGTATTCGACCATTCCAAACCAATTGCAATTGGGTGCGATCATGCAGGTTTTGATTGCAAGCAAACATTGATCTCATATTTAGAAAAAGAAGGTTTGCTATTTAAAGATTTTGGAACATTTAGCAAGGAATCGGTAGATTATCCCGACTTCGCACATCCCGTTGCAAATGCAGTAGAACAAGGGGATGCTTCTTTTGGAATTTTACTTTGTGGAAGTGCCAACGGCGTTGCTATTACAGCAAACAAACACAGGGGAATTAGAGCAGCTATTTGCTGGGCAGAAGAATTAGCCCTATTGGCAAGAAAACACAATGATGCAAATATTATCTGCATCCCGGCAAGATTTATTCAAGAAGGCGATGCCGAAAGAATGGTTAAACTATTTATGAGCACTTCTTTTGAAGGTGGCAGACACGAAAACAGAACCAATAAAATCCCTTGCTAAATAATTATACACAATAGGACCATGAAAAAATTTATCACAACGAATATCTTGCTATACTGTACAATGATTGTTTTTGCGCAAAACAATCATGCAGAAAAATATGCACCACTAGTAAATGCAGATGGATTAAAAAAGCATTTGACTATTATAGCAAGTGATGAAATGGAAGGAAGAGAAACCGGAACAGCAGGCCAAAGAAAGGCAGCAGCGTACATTGAATCGGAATTTAAAAAAATTGGCTTAAAGCAAGTTGTGGGTCTAAATGGGTACCAGCAGTTTTATCCGCTTAACCAAGACACCCTTGTAAATGCAGTTTTAAATATTGATAATAAAGAGGCGGTTTATGGAACAGATTTTATTACTCCGTTAAACTTAAATGTAACCAACTCTTTTAAAAGCAATGAAATTGTTTTTGTAGGTTATGGCATCGACGATCCTAATTATTCTGATTATGCTAATCTAGATGTGAAAGGAAAAGTGGTGCTTTTTTTTACTGGCGAACCTAAAAAAGAAGGAAAATATTTTATCAATGCAGATGGCCGTGCTTCAAAATGGAATAGCCCTAGCCTCGTTAAAAAAATAGAAGCCGCCGCACTAAAAGGAGCAGTAGGAATCATTATCGTAAATCCTTCACAAGAAATTTTTAGCCAAGCTGCTATTGAAAATAGCAAACGGAACAATATTAGTTTTCCAAGAGGGAAAGAAAGTGTATTGAAAATAAATTATGCAATAATTTCTCATGCATTGGCTCAAAAAATAGCAGGAAATCAGTTTGTTGATTTACTTCAACTTGCTAAAAACAATCAATTATTTAATAGCCCACTAGCGCCATTTAAGAATACGATTGAATTAAATTATTCTAAATATTCAAATATTATCAACGCAAGTAACGTAGTAGGCATTGTAGAAGGTTCAGATAAAAAAGATGAATACGTTTTTCTTACTGCTCATTACGACCACCTAGGCACACACGATGGAAAAATTTATAACGGAGCAGATGATGACGGAAGTGGAACAGTAACTGTTATTCAAATGGCATCCGCATTTGCCAAAGCAAAAAAAGATGGCAACGGACCAAGGCGCACAATAGTTTTCATGACAGTTAGCGGGGAAGAAAAAGGATTGTGGGGAAGTGAGTACTATTCTGAACACCCCTTTTATCCTACGGAAAAAACATCGGTAGATTTAAACACAGACATGATTGGAAGAGTTGATACAGAGAGAAAAACTGCCGATACTTTAAATTATGTGTATGTAGTAGGACACGATAAAATTAGTTCAGAACTTCCTATAATCAACGAAGGAATAAATAACAACACAACAAAATTGGTATTGGATTATAGATTTGATGATCCCAATGACCCTAATCGAATTTACTATCGCAGCGATCATTATAATTTTGCTCGCAAAGGAATACCTGTATTGTTTTTTTATGACGGTATGCTTAAATCAGATTACCACAAACCCACAGATGATGTAGAAAAAATAAATTGGCCGCTGTTTGAAAAAAGAGCACAAATGATTTTTTATACCGCATGGGAAATGGCAAATCGTGAAAATATGTTAATGCGAGACAAGCCACTACCAACAGGTACGAGGTAAGATTGCTTGCAGCAATATTTACATATTACCAACCTAATACCCAAGCAAAAATTAAAGGTGCTACAATCGTGGCGTCGCTCTCTACAATAAACTTAGGTGTATTGATATCTAATTTA
>CANJJU010000007.1 GCA_947474815.1 Chitinophagaceae bacterium
ACTTCTTATCCTAACAGTACATTAAATTTCACTGTTGCATTGGCAGGAAACGCTACAACAGATACCTATAGTTATGGTGTTGCTATATGGGTAGATTGGAACAACGATGGCGTATTTACTGATGCTACTGAAAGGGTATACAATTCAAATGCATACGTTTATTCTGCTTCTGGCAGTTTCACTATACCAAATGGCACTTTGCCTGGATCTTATCGTATGCGAGTACTTGCTGATTATTATTTATACCCACCTAGTTCTTGCAGTTTTGATAGTTTTGGTCCATATGGTGAAGCAGAGGATTACACCATCAAGGTTTTCTCAACAACTCCAAACTGCGCTACATTAATTTCGCCCGCAGATGCTGCTACAGGCGTGTCACAATTAGCTACATTGAATTGGGATGCAGTATTAGATGCTACTTATAATGTATATTTTGGTACCAACAATCCTCCTACAGATATTGTTAATGGAACGAACCAATCGGGTACTAGCTATACTCCAGCAGCAATCTTAAACCCTACTACCACTTACTATTGGAGAATTGAACCTAAAAACTCATTGAATAATACAGCTAGTTGTTCTACTTGGAGTTTTACTACTCAAGCAGCAGCTCCATCACTTTCTGCTACATCCTTAGCAAGCTTTAGCGCTTGTGTAGGGTCCTTATCTAATGCTAATACTTTTGTAATTAATGGAATCAATTTAACTGGAACAAACATTACCATTACAGCTCCAACAAATTGTACAATTTCAGAAGATGATATCAACTACTATTCCTCAATTGATGTCAACCATTCATCTGGAACTATTTCTAATAAAACCATTTATGTAAAACTTACTCCTTCTGCAGAAGGAGCGTATAGTGATAATATTGTTATCAGCAATGGAGGGCTTTCTACAAATGTAAACGTGGCTGTTACAGGAACAGGTAATAGGGTGTTTAACGGAACGTACACAGTAGGATCAAGTGGAGCTTATGATTATCCTACATTAACTGCAGCTGTAACGGCCTACAATAATATTCAGTGTATCACTGGAGATGTTGTATTTCGTTTAATGGATGCCAACTATTCTTCAGCAGAAACTTTCCCCATTGTAATAAATAACATCTCTAACGATGCCAATTATACTCTAACAATTCGTCCGGCAACGACGGCTACTATTATTAATTCATCTAATTTGACGGCATCGGCTATTATTAAAATAAATGATGTTCACCATATTATTATTGATGGTTCCAATAATGGTACCACCTCAAAAGATCTCACGATTACAAATAATAATAGTACTACTACTAGCGCCGCTATATGGATTGGTAGTTCTGTTTACGGGGCTTATAATATTATTGTTAAGAATTGCAATATTTCAGGAAACAATGCCAATACTACTGTTGCAGGCGTAATAGCTGGAAGCAACATAACAATGGGTGATGCTGCAGGGGCGCCCAATTCCTATATTACTATTGATAATAATACCATTACAGCTGCTCAGAATGCCTTGTATTATTCTGGAGAAGCATCTTCGCATGATGATCATTTAACTGTAACTAATAATATTTTTGGATCTAGCGTTGCTGCTAATAGACTTGGTTACAGAGGAATGTTCTTAGGTAATGTAGATAACTTTTTAGTTGATGGAAACACCATTAATGGTGTATACTACTCAGGGTCATCTTCTGTAATTGGTATTCAGCTAGGCTTTTTAGCTGCCAATGGAACAATCACAAAAAACAAAATATACGATATAAAAAATTCTAGCACACTTGGATATGGAAGTTGTGGTATTTATCTAAGCAACACTTCTACTACTGCTAATCTTAACGTCTCAAATAACTTTATTAGTGATGTAGCTTCTTATGGTTATAACGGCGTAACTAGCGCGGATAATGGCAATGGAATATTTATATATTCTGGAGGCGGATATAATATTGATCACAACACTATAAACTTGGCAACCAGTCAAACCGCAGCAAATGGCAATCCAGCTGCTATAAATATTTCTTCTAATTTTACTACTACGGGAGGAATAAATCTCAGAAATAATATTTTCTCTATTCCTGCAACGGTGGGAAAGCGATATGCAATTTATTGTGGAGCTGCAAATACTGTTTTTAATACTATTGATTACAATGATTATTATTCTGCAGGAACCAATATCGGCTTTCTGGGCGCAAATCAGGCAACGCTCGGTGCTATTCAAACTGCCTTTGGAGGAAACCTTAATTCCAAAAATATTGCTCCTGTTTTTGTGAATGCGGCTAATAATTTACACTTGATACCCGCTAGCAATACAACACTTGATAACCTTGGTACGCCATTAGCCGCCATTACGAATGATATTGATTTAGAATCTAGGTCATTGACTACACCAGATATGGGTGCGGATGAGTTTAATTCCAGTACATTGGCCGTGAGCTTATTAAGTTTAACAGGAGCTAAAGAAGGTACTCGTAATATATTACGTTGGGTTACTGCAACAGAAACCAATAACAATGGATTTGAAGTACAGCGTTCTACAGATGGTATTCATTACAATGCTATAGGATACGTTCAATCTTTAGCAACTGGTGGCAATAGTTCTTCAAACCTTAGCTATTTATTTACAGATAACACCTTTACGGGAACTATTCAATATTATCGTTTGCGTCAGGTAGACAATGACAATACGAGTCACCTAAGCAATGTGGTAGTAATCAGAGAGGCTAATCCAGTTGTATTATCAATAACTGAATTATATCCAAATCCTGCAAGCTCATTTATTAATGTTGTTATTTCATCACCTATGAGTGACAAGGTAACAGCCGTTATTACAGATGTGCTTGGGAAGACTATTTTACAAAAACAACTTGCAGTTGAAAAAGGAAACAACGTTGTATCATTTAATATTGCTCAATTGGCTTCAGGCACTTATTTTGTAAAATTAACATGCAACAACAATTGCCCTAAAGCAGTTAGTAGGTTTGTGAAAAAATAAACAGTCTCTTTAGTAATATAAATCTTTATAAAAATCCCCGCTCAAAATGAGTGGGGATTTTTATTTTAATAGAACGGGATCCTAGATACAACAATTGGCCTATTAATTCGTTATTACCCTTTGAGTTGAAAACAACATATAAGTAATGTTTTAATACACTAAAACAAAAAGAAATAACTTTGGTAAAGTTTTAAAATTAAATGAGGGCGCGACATAAAAATATTATTACTGTACTTTTGTTGTTATTTACAATTTCTGCAGAAGCTCAAAATCCTACTATTAAATGCTATTTTAATAAATCAGTTGATAATGCATTGTCTACAGGTACAAATGCTATCAACTTAAATTCAGCTTTTCCAGATACGATTGCTGCGTATATCAATAGGGCAAAATATACACTAGACATTGCCGTGTATAATTTTTCTTCCACGGGTACAGATATATTAGCAAAGATTGCAACAGCGGTAAATGATGCTTATACAAGAGGGGTGGTGGTTAGATGGATTTATGATGGCAGCTCTGGTAATAGCGGATTAAGTTTATTAAACACAAACATTCCCACAATTGGAAGTCCTACGAGTGGAAGCTATGGAATCATGCATAATAAATTTGTAGTGATAGATGTTAATTCCGCTAATAGTGAAGATCCATATGTTATTTCCGGTTCATATAATTTTACGCTTTCTCAAACCAACACTGATTATAATAATATAATCATTATTCAAAATAAGGATGTTGCCTTAGCATATTACAATGAGTTTAATAAAATGTGGGGCGGCACAGATAATACACCTAATTTAACTTCAAGCAAATTTGGTACACGTAAAACCACTTCTGCTGCGCATTATTTTAATGTGAATGGAACAGATGTGCAGGTGCACTTTAGTCCAAAAGACACTTGTTCTAAATATTTATCACAAGTAATTAATTCATCTGATTATGATTTGTTTTTTGGTATCTATGCTTTTACAAACAATACTATTGCAAATTTAATTTTAAATAAATTTAATACCGGCGTTGCGGTAAGGGGCATTATGGATAATTTTAGTAAAATATATTCTCCTTATACAACCCTTAGTACTCCATTGGCCAACAATATGATTTCCTATACTGGCACTGGATTATATCACAATAAAATAATGTTGGTAGATGCGCTTGCTCCATCCTCAGACCCACAAGTCTTAACCGGCTCTTATAATTGGTCTGCTTCAGCAGAATCATCTAATGATGAAAACTTTATTATAGTGCACGATCAATACATCGCTAATCAGTATTATCAATCAATGTGTAAAAATATTACAGATATGGGAGGCAACGCTTGTATTACTACTTTACCCTTAGAATGGACTTCTTTTAATGCGAGCATAAGCAATAATAACACAGGCACACTAAACTGGGCCACTGGCCACGAGCAAAACAATGATCATTTTGAAGTGGAGCATGCTTTTGATGGAATACATTTTTCAAGAATAGGAATTGTATCTGCAATGAATTCTGTTAATGGTAATCGCTATCAATATATAGACAGCCGTTTACACGAAGGATACAATTATTATAGAATAAAATCAGTTGATAAAGACGGCAATTTTCAATATTCGAAATTGGCTAATATTTACAATAGGCCTAGTGATAAATTTATTATCTATCCAAATCCAGTAACCTCTTCATTACAAGTTTTACTTCCACCCAACAATACCAAAGTGTTTATATATAATATAACTGGGTTGTTAATAAAAGAAATTGACACAAAAAATATTTCTACGGTCAATATAAACCTAAGCGGACTTAGCAAGGGTGCTTATTTTGTAAAACTAATTACCGACAAGGGTGTTTTTCAGCAGCAGTTTATAAAAGAGTAAAACTATTCTACGACAGGCGCCTGCTCTATAAATTTATTATATATATCTGTATATTGTTTTGCTACTGTTTTATAATTAAATAATGCAGTAGCTTTTTCGGAGATAAGCTGAGGGCTATACGCTTTATAATTATCCATCATTTGCATCATAGCTTTTGCAAGAGCAGGAATGTTTTCACTTTCCACCAACAATCCATTTTCTTTATCAATTAATTCTGGTATTCCGCCTACTCTAGTCCCAACAACAGGAAGACCACAACACAGTGCCTCTAAAACTACACAAGACTGAGTCTCAAAAAGACTAAACATTAACAAAGCGGAAGATTGTTGCATTAACTGGGCAATTTCAGCATAAGAGACAGTGGGCATAAAGGAAACTTGCTCAGACAAATCTAGTTGCACTGCAAGCGAAATTAATTTTTCGGGCTGGTTGCCCACCATGAGTAATTCAAAATCATACCCCTTCTCTTTAACTAATTTACATGCTTCCAAAAGACCTTCAGGATTTTTATAATCATTCATAGAAGAAGGATGGATGAAGCGGAACTTTTTTATGTCAATCGGGGCAAAGTAAAAGACTTCTGTGTTTACCACATTCGGTACTACGTGATAGTTAATAGCCGTAAAATATTTTGTTACAGTCTTTCCAAGATTGTCGGATACAGGTAAAAAAAATGTAGCCTTTTCTAATATTTTTTTATTAAGCAATCTTTGAAACCAATTAGCCTTGTAAATACTTTGTTTTAAACCAGGAGAGTATCCCGACCAGTGTTCGGTTACAACAAAAGGTATTTGAAATCTTTTCTTCAAATAGCGCGCTAGAAGACCTGCTTTCATTGCAACGTGTACATGAACAATGTCAGGAATGCCATTTTCATTTATAATCTGCCTATAAATTTTCTTTTGTAAACCAACGTATTTTATAAATGAATGAAGTTTTTCAAACATTCCTCCCCATCTTGTTTTTCCATAATATACTTTGTAAACCATCAAATTACCAGTGATGTTTTTTTCAATTTCTACTTCATTGCTTTTTAGTTGTTCATCTTTAGTTACAAATAATAATATAACTTTTGTTTGCTTACTTACTGCTATTGCATGGCGCTCAATAAAATCACCATCAAAAGCATCTTTTCTATTAGGATACCAACTTGGAAGCCAAAGAGTATAATTTTTCATTGGATGTTAGTTGTCTCTAAAAATAATTTTCTTTATTTTGTTTAGGTCCTCGAAGTGTAAATAAAAAAACTGTTTAATTGTTACGTCGTATTCCTTCATAAATATTCTCAATACGTATAAGAAATAAAGAAGATAGCCTACGCTGCTCACTCCTGCTGCAGCTTTTATACCAAATCTAGGAATAAGCAATGCGTCTCCAACGATAATTGTAGTCATTGCAATTAACCCTCCTTTCATATTTACAATAGCTTTTCCCTTGCCTGAATAATAGGCCGACAGTATATACAGGGAAGAAAAGCAAATAATGCCAGGGATATAAAAAAGGAATGAAGAGTACATCTCTGTAAAACTATCTCCAAACATAAACGGGAATAACCATTTGCCTGTTATTGTTAGCAATAAGCACAAAACCGCATAAGTGATTAAAATCAATCTAGACACCATACCAAGCAGGTCTTTAATTTGTTTTTTATTTCCTCCTGCGGTCAACGGGAACACTACTGCCGCTAAAATTGAAGGAAATACAAAGAACATTTGCACAAGTTTAGATACTTGAATATAATTTCCAAGCTCTTTTGGAGTGCAGAAATAGTGAACGAACCAATAGTCTATGCGATAACATAAAAAAGTGATGATGTTACACGTAAACACGATCAACAAGTAATTGAATATTTTTTTTAATTCAACCTTAGTGGGGAATAGATCTTCTCTAAAAATATTCGAACTCTTTATTAGCGCTATGGCTAGTATTGCTCCTTGCAATAGATAGCTGCCAAAATACACATTCAAATATATATTGTTATTCAAAACGCCCTTCTCATTTACCAATACTATTAATAAAATTAAAAGTGCATTAATAACTATTCCTATTATGTTGGAGAACTTAAAGTTCTTGTGCGCGTAAAAAAAGCCACTCATAAAGGCGGTTAATAAGTTTCCACAAATAAAAAGAACCCCATGTGTACCATGCTTTGCATAAACGCTTTCTGGGTATGTGTATTTAATAAACCCAAAAAACAATAGCAATAGAACCCCTGAAGAAATCAGCCATATTATTGACAAGCCAAATAGTTTTGATTTTTTTATTTCTTCGTTTGAAGTAAAATAAACTATTGCTGATTCGAAGCTAATACTTAACAATAGTGTAATAAAGGCATAGCTGGTTATCAAATAATAAATTACTCCACTTGCCCCTGCTTCAAAGTGTCGAGCAATGGCAAGGTTTAATATAAAACTAGTTATATAAAACAATCCCCTCCAAACGACATTTTGAATAAATAGCTGTGGAATATTTTTCATGATAGAAGGGTAAAATACATCAAAATCAAGGAAATAAAAAAAAGCCTATTCTTAATCTAGATACTGTCCCTAATAATCGGTAGTAATCAGAATGGCCTTGACCTTTAAATATAAAAAAATCCTCAGGGAATGCTGAGGATTTTGAAGTGGGCCCACTAGTCCCGATAGTTATCGGGAGAACCTAGGACCCTCTGTTCCGATAGCTATCGGAAGAGTCAGTGCTTACTATTTTTGGTAAAAATTATTTCAAAATAAAAATCCTCAGGGAATGCTGAGGATTTTGAAGTGGGCCCACTAGGATTTGAACCTAGGACCCTCTGATTATGAGTCAGATGCTCTAACCAACTGAGCTATAGGCCCTTTCCTAAGAAGGAAACGGGATGCTAAATTAATTAAATTTAATAAAAAACAGTAGATATTTTTTAATGATCATATTTAGCCATTAATTTTTCAATCATTTCGGGATATTTTTTAAGATTTTCAATATAAAAGGTGCTTTTCATTAGTTTAATATGTTTTTCAATTTTCAAGGCCTGTTTAAAAGATTTACACTCAATACACAAGTAAGCCTTCCAATCATTTGTAAAGGACGTATATGCATTATCATAATTTTTATTATTATGATTTTGTATTCTAGTTTCTACATCTTCATGCGAAACGCCCGTATAATATTTATTATAATCCTTAGAATAAATTATATAACAAAAGTTCATTTGAAAAAATCTACATTTGATACCAATAAGTTAATCGAGAATATTTTTGACTGGACCCTCTGTTCCGATAGCTATCGGAAGAGTCAGATGCTCTAACCAACTGAGCTATAGGCCCTGTTATATAAAATAACAGACTGCAAAAGTAACTAAATTCGGATATTTGTAACAAGTTTTTAAAAATAATCATGGCAAAAATTAAAAATTTATTGTTTGATATGGGCGCCGTGCTCATTAATATTGATTACAATAAAACCATTCGGGCTTTTCAAGAAATAGGCATCATTGATTTCGGTACACAATTCTCTCAAACTACCGCGTCGCCCATTTTTGAAAGTCTTGAAACAGGTAAAATAACGGAAGCTGCTTTCTATCAACAAATTCAATCACAGTGCATCAATACAGCAGATTCAATTGCTATTAAAAACGCCTGGAATGCTATTCTCGAAGATTTTAGGAAAGAAAGCATGGACTTTCTTTTTACTCTTAAAAAAGAGTATAGATTGTTTTTATTAAGCAACACCAATGCAATTCATCTTGACGAAGTGAACTTAATTTTACAAAAGCAATTGGGAGTAAATCAAGTAGATGATTATTTTGAAAAAGCCTATTATTCTCACAAGGTAGGAATGAGAAAGCCTAATGCGGATATTTTTGAATTTGTTTTAGAAGATGCCAACATCAATGCGGAAGAAACGCTTTTCATAGATGATACCAAAATAAATATTGATACTGCAACAAGGCTTGGATTTAAAACGCATTTGCTATTGCCCGAAGAAAGAATTGAACTTCTTACATACTATTAGTTTTTGATATCAATCTAAAGAGCGATTAATAAAATCAACCAAGGGTTTTAATGTCTGAAATTTTTTAGATAATATTTTTATAAAATCTTTTGAAGATGTTTCCTCTTCTGTAAATGAACAGGTTGCTACAAAGCTTTTTAACTTAATATATTCTATTGCAGGATTCTCTTCTGTATATCCTTTAGGAGGACGTACCAGGGATTCTTTCAAATCAATAGTACCATTAAAATATTTTTTAAAGCTTTTATCAGACAGCAATTTTTTCCATTCGTCAAAATTATAATCTATCTCTTGTCTTATTTTTGAAAGTTCTTCTGAAGGAGGCATCCAAACCCCTGCTGCCATGTAGCTCTTCCCTGGCTCTATATGAATATAATATCCGGCACCACCACCCTTTTTGCCGCCTTTGTTAAAATAGGCAGCAAGATTGTTTTTATAAGGGCGCTTGTCTTTACTAAAACGCACATCTCTATTGATTCTAAACACACAATCTTTGGGTTCTAGAAAATTAATGGAATTATCGAAAACAGCTATACTATTAATTAGCTGCCCAACAAACAATCGAAATTCTTTTTTTATTAATTCATATTGATTTCTATGATCATCAAACCATTGTTTGTTATTGTTCTTTTTAAGGGCCGATAGAAACTTTATAATAGATGGCTGTATCATTTTTATTATTTAAATAGAGTAAACAAAAAAAGGAACCGGTTGTTGACCGATTCCCCTTTTTATATAAAATTTATTTTATTTTACTCTTCCCCAGTTTTCGCCACTTTTGATACGATACAAAGTCATTTCACTTACTTTGTATTTTGTAGCAAGTTGCTTGTAGGTCAGCTTTCTTTTTGGATTCTTAATAATATCCTTAATTGCTTTCACCTGAGTTGCGTTGAGCTTTAATCCTTCTGTTCGATTTGCTTGACGTTTCTTATACGCAATCTTTAGTGGACTTTTTTGCTGATGACTGCTTACTTCTTCTAAGGTTGCCCATTTAAGATTTTTAGCAGTATTATCAGTTTTTTTATGATTTACGTGAATAACAAATTTCTGCTTAGGTGATTTTTTCTTTCCGAATAATTTAGCCACCTCTCTATGAATATAAATAGTGCCATTCCCTCCCTCCACATGAAGATTAAGGGTGCGGTAGCCAGAGGTGAGGGAGCCGTTTAAAAGCTTGCCATCTTTTGCAACCGATTCGGTAAAGCTTGCTGCTCGTCCTTGACTAGAGACAGCGTATTTCTTTCTTAAATTTTTATAGCCGGAAAACTGCATTTGTTTCCAGATTTCACCAGGAATTTTCTTAATCATCGAGGTTGATTTAATTGTTAGGTTTAGTTTTTGAAGCTAAACAAATGGTTTAATTGAGTGATGAACTATAAATATAATAAAAAATTATACTAAGTACCCAACAATTTTAAAAATTCTTCTTCGGTTATAATTTTAATACCAGGGATCTTCTTAGCTTTTTCTAGTTTGCTTCCTGCCTCTTCTCCTATTACAAGGTAATGTAACTTGCTACTTACCCCCGTTAGGATTTTACCCCCATTTTTTTCAACTTTTTCTTCTGCTTCTGATCTTTTCAATCGGGAAAGGGTACCCGTAAACACAAATGTTTTACCTGTAAGGTTTCCTTCTATGATTTCTGGTGTGGTATTTTGCATTTGTACCCCTAATATTTCCAGTTTTTTGAGTAAAGAAAGATTGTTTTTGTTTTGGAAGAACTGAAAAATACTCGCTGCAACCTTTATGCCTACATCATCGAGGTTTTTCAAGGTCTCCTCTGTGTGCTCCTGTAAATCAAAAATATTTTTAATTTTCTGTGCCAATGTTTTGGCAGTTGTTTCACCCACATAACGGATGCCTAAAGCATAAATCAATCTATGCAAGGGCTGTTGCTTACTTTTTTCAATGGCTTCTTTTAAATTACTGATTGACTTACTCCCAAAACCTTCAATATTTTTTAATGCCTCTATATCTAATTCATAAATACTAGGAATACTATCAATTAAACCTACTTCAAAAAATTTTCTCACATTGGCTTCACCAAAACTTCTAATATCCATTGCGTCTTTACTTACAAAATGAATAATACGCTCGAGCACCTGTGCCTTACAGTTAATATTGATACATCGCCAAACAGCTTCGTCCTCAGTTTTAAATAAGGCTTGGCCGCATTCAGGACATTTTGTCGGAAAAACAATTGGCTGCTCAGTTCCATTTCTAAGATCAGGCAACGATTTCACAATTTGTGGTATTACATCTCCACTGCGTTCAATTAAAATACTGTCGCCTAACAGTAAGCCTTTTTCTTTTATATAATCTTCATTGTGAATTGAAATACTACTAACGGTTACGCCACCAACATGAACGGGTTGAATTTTTGCAACTGGGGTAACGGCTCCTGTACGACCAACCTGAAAATGCACAGATAATAATTTACTTGTTGCTTGTCTTGCTTTAAATTTAAAAGCAATAGCCCATCGTGGATGATGCGATGTCATGCCTAGTTTTTCTTGCAAAGCCAAGTCGTTTACCTTAATCACCATTCCGTCAATTTCATAAGGTAAATTATCTCTGTTTTTTTCAAATTCGTTTACTACTTTAATTACATCCTCTATACCTTTCACTACTTTCATTTCTTTCTGAGGACTTCTAAAACCGAGATCCCACAATAGATTGAGCATATCTGAGTGGGTGTGAACAATTTCTTTCGTGTAATTTTCTGTTGTTGAAATAAAACTCACATGGTATAAAAAACCCTCTAAATTTCTTTTAGCAACAATGCTCGTGTCTTTTATTCGAAGTGATCCTGCTGCAGCATTTCTTGGATTGGCCAAAGGAGGAAGGCCCTCCTCCATCAATGTGTCATTGTATTTTTTAAAATTATTTTTATTCAACAATATCTCTCCTCTTATTTCTATTTGCTGAATATGATGTTTACTAAACGCTGCTGATAGTGGAATTGATTTTATTTGTTGAATATTGGGTGTAATATCATCTCCAACTTCTCCATCACCACGAGTAACGCCTCTTACAAGTAAATCGTTTTCATATACAAGTGAAATACTTGCCCCATCAAATTTAGGCTCTATAGAATAGTCTACTTTTTCTAAGCTAGACAACTCTTTTACTTTTCTATCCCAATCAATTAGATCTTCTTCATTGTAAGAATTTTCTAGCGACAACATAGGAACCAAGTGCTGTGTTTTAGGAAAATCTTTTATCAATCCGGCGCCCACTCTTTGTGTGGGAGAATCTTTGGTAACAAATGATGGGTTTTCTTTTTCGAATTTTTCCAGAATCTTATAGAGCTGGTCATATTCAAAATCACTGATCAGTGGATCGTTTTCTACATAATACCTGTGTTCGTGAAAACGAAGAATATTTCTAAGCGCTTCTATATTTTTGACAGTAGGCGTATATCCCTCTGCTCCTTTTAGCCAATTGGATGTTTGCTTTTGAATGTCCTGTATGGTTTCCTTTAAATACATATCTTTCTCAAAGTTAAAAAATATGATCGCCTCTTTTGTAGTATTTTTAATAAAAGATTAATATGACTTTTTTAAGAGACATCCTTCTATCTATATTTCTCCTGTTTTTGTTATCGTGTAATACAAAAACCAATGTATCTCTAATTGTTCATCATGCCAAAATTTACACGGTAGATAGTGGGTTTACTATTGCCGAAGCAATGGCCATTAAAGAGGGAAAGATAGTGGCTACAGGCACAAATGCAGACATTTTAGATAGCTATAAGGCTAACGACCTAATTGATGCTGGCGGTAAAATTATTTTCCCCGGATTTATTGATGCTCATTGTCATTTTACAGGTTTTGCAACCGATAGTTGGAAGTGTAATCTTTTTGGAACAACCTCATTTGCTGATGTTATTGACAAAGTCATTGCATATGGTAAAACTGCTCCTATGCTTTGGATTTATGGAACAGGCTGGGACCAGAACGACTGGAGCAATCAAGCGTTTCCCAATAAAAGAACATTAGACAGCCTTTTTCCAACCAGACCTGTTTTTTTAAAAAGGATAGATGGCCATGCGGCATTGGTAAATCAAAAAGCATTAGATCTTGCCGGAATAAACAGCCATACAAAACTTCATGGTGGAAGGGTGGAAATTAAAAATGGTCAGCTTACGGGAATCTTAATAGACAATGCAATGGATTTGGTTGACAAGATAATACCTGCATTACCTGATAGCTTGGCTAAAAAATATTATCTCCAACTTGAAAAAAAATGCTTCGCAGTAGGACTAACGGGCGTTCAGGATTGTGGCGTGAATGAGCATACCATTCAGCTAGTGGACGAAGAACAAAAAGCAGGAAGACTTAAAATGAAAATTTTTGCATTGCTATCTGATAGTGTAGCGTATTATGATCGTTGGATTAAAAAGGGTCCATATAAAACATCCCGACTACATGTAGGAGGATTTAAGCTATACGCCGATGGTGCTCTTGGTTCACGAGGGGCTTGTTTACTGAAGGATTATACAGATCAAAAAAACTGGAAAGGCTTTTTATTAAATGAGAAAGATCATTTTATAAACATTGCTAAAAAGCTTTCAGCATCAAGGCTTCAAATGTGTACGCATGCTATTGGAGATAGTGGAAACAGAATTATATTGAAAATTTATGCTGATATGCTTGAAGGGAAAAACGATAAAAGATGGAGGATTGAACACGCTCAAATTGTTGATCAAAATGATTTGCATTTTTTCAAAGACAATAATATAATTCCTTCTGTGCAACCTACTCATGCTACTAGTGATATGTATTGGGCTGAAACTAGAATTGGATCAAACAGAATAAAAGACGCCTATGCTTATCAACAATTATTACAACAAAACTTATGGATGCCCCTGGGAACAGATTTTCCGGTAGAAGATATTAGTCCTTTTAAAACTTTTTATGCCGCAGTTGTTAGAAAAGATGCAAACGGATTCCCTCAAAACGGATTTCAGCATGAAAATAGTTTAAGCAGAGAGCAAGCCATTCGCGGCATGACTATTTGGGCGGCCAAAGCAGCTTTCGAAGAAAAAGAAAAAGGAAGTTTGGAAACCGGCAAAGCAGCAGACTTCATAATGCTTGATAATGATTTAATGAAATGCGCAAACGATAAAATTCTGCAATCAAAAGTATTGTGTACCTATTTAAATGGCGAACAAGTGTTTTAATGGATTGCATAATAAAGGAAGCGATCTCCCTTCAACCCAACAAATAAAAAATATTACCTTCGCCCACTTAAAATATAAAAAATGACACTAGAAGAAAAACTAATTGCTCGAAGTGAAAAGAAATGTGAATTGTGTAAATCTTCAAGTGAAATTTCGTTGTATGAGGTTCCTTATTCAATGCACAAAGATGAGGATGGCTGCGCGATGGTTTGTGGCACATGTTCAACACAGTTAGAGAAAAAAGCAGCGCTAGATAATAAACATTGGGCTTGTTTAACAGAAAGCATGTGGAGTGATGTCCCCGGAATACAAATTATTTCATGGAGGATGCTCAATCGACTTAGAGACGAAAGTTGGGCAATGGACAATTTGGATATGATGTATTTAGATGAAGAAAAAATCGAATGGGCCAAAAGAACTGGAGACCACGAAAATGATGCTAGTGTTGATTTGCATAAAGATTCAAATGGCCAAGTTTTACAAAATGGAGATTCGGTGGTTTTAATAAAGTCTTTAGATGTAAAAGGGTCTACGCTAAATGCTAAAATGGGCACCGTTGTAAAAAACATTAAAATTGTTGAGGGCAATACCGAACAAATAGAAGGAAAAGTAGAAGGACAACTGATCGTTATTCTGACCAAATATGTTAGAAAGCAAGCTTAGGCAATCGCCATTAGTGGTTCATGCAAATGAATAGAATGCTTCATTTCTTACCCTGTTTTTAGCTCGACTAAAATAATATAGCAAATATTTTACTGATAATCAATCAGTTGTGTAAGTACGATAAAAAATATCTTCCTTTTTCTTTCAAAAAACATATTTATTCTCCTACCTTTGCAATCCAAAATTAAACACTGTTGGAGGGATAGCTTCAACATCATCTAAAAAACAACACAATGAGTAAATTACATTTCACCACTAAACATGCGAACGAGGCTACTGTGCAGCGTAATTGGTACGTTGTAGATGGTACTAATCAAACCGTTGGGCGTATGTGCGCAAAAATTGCGTCTGTTCTCCGTGGTAAGAACAAAGCCTATTACACTCCACACGTAGATTGTGGCGATTTTGTTATTGTATTACATGCCGAAAAGGTAAAGTTTACTGGTAACAAAATGGATGACAAAGAGTATTTAACTTATAGCGGCTACCCAGGTGGTCAAAAAGGTGAAATAGCTAAAGATTTATTAAAGCGTCGTCCCGAAGTAGTGATAGAAAGAGCGGTTAAGGGTATGTTGCCTAAAAATCGTTTAGGTCGTAAAATGTACAAAAAACTATTTGTATATGCTGGTGCAGAGCATCCACACGGAGCTCAAAAGCCTGCTGCATTAACCTTTAAAGTAATTAAATAATTCAAACAGTACTTAAACCTAGTACTAAAAAGTATAATAAATGGAAAAGCAAAAAAACGCAGTCGGCCGTAGAAAAGAAGCTGTTACCCGTGTTTTCCTTTCTAAAGGAGATGGCGCAATAACAGTTAATGGCAAAGACTATAAAACCTATTTTCCGCTGGTATATCTACAAAATCAAGTAGAAGCGCCACTTAAATTAGCAGAAGTATCAGACAAGTTTAATATTGTTATTAATGCTGCTGGCGGCGGAGTTAAAGGACAAGCAGAAGCAGCTAAACTAGCTATTTCAAGAGCTTTGTTGGAAGTAAACCCTGATTATCGTCCGGCGTTGAAAGCAGCAGGTTTGTTGAAACGCGATCCACGTTCTGTAGAACGTAAAAAACCAGGACGCAAGAAAGCAAGAAGAAGCTTCCAGTTCAGCAAGCGTTAATAGCCTCGCTGTTTCAGGTTTAATGGATCGGGAGTATGAATTTATTAACCCGAGTATTAAACTTAAAACTTTAAACATTCAAACTATAAAATTAATAAATGGAAAATACATCCTTACAACAGCAACTTTTAGAAGCAGGCGTTCACTTTGGTCATTTAAGAAAAAAGTGGAATCCAAAAATGCTTCCATACATCTTCGCAGAAAAGAAAGGTATTCATATCATTGACCTTAACAAAACTGTTGAAGGATTGCAAGATGCAGCTGCCGCAATGAAAGCCATTGCACGCAGTGGTAAAAAAATCATGTTTGTTGCTACAAAAAAACAAGCAAAAGAAATTGTACAAGAATGTGCTAAGCGCGTAAACATGCCTTTTGTTACAGAACGTTGGTTGGGTGGAATGCTTACCAACTTTAATACTGTTCGTAAGAGTGTGAAAAAAATGCAAAGCATCGAAAAGTTATTAGGAGACGGAAGTGCTGAAAATCTTACCAAAAAAGAAAGATTGACTTTAACCAGGGATAAAGATAAAATGGAAAAAGTGTTGGGTGGTATTGCACAAATTAGTCGTGTTCCTGCAGCATTGTTTTTAATTGATATTGGTCACGAACACATTGCATTGGCTGAAGCAAAGCGCTTAAACATAGGCACTTTCGGTATGGTTGATACAAATTGCGATCCCAACAAAGTTGATTTTGCTATTCCTTCAAACGATGATGCTACTAAATCAATTTCTATCATTGTAAATTATATCACAGCAGCAATTGCAGAAGGATTACAAGAGCGTCAAGCCGATAAAGAAGAAGATGACCATTCAGATATTGACGAAACTCCAGAAGCAAAAGCAGCAAGATTCGAACAAAAAGTGGATGGGGGAGATGATAAAGGAAAGCGTGGAAAAGGTGGCAGCGGAGCTCCTTCAAAACGTCGTGTATCAACAGGTAGCAGAAAGCCAGCAGGAAAGTAATTCGATCATCAGATTGTATTGCGTAAACATTATTTTAAAACAGTTTAAATAATAATTCTCTTTTAGAGATATTGTCAGGAGGTAAGTATGAGTACAATTACAGCAGCAGATATTAATAAATTACGTCAGGCAACCGGAGCAGGAATGTTAGATTGTCGTAAAGCACTAACTGAAAGCAATGGTGATTTTGAAGCAGCGATTGACTGGTTGCGCAAGCAAGGACAAAAAGTTGCAGCAAAACGAAGCGATCGTGAAGCAAAAGAAGGAGTAATTTTAGCTAAAACAACTGCCGATAACAAAGCTGGAATCGTTTTGTGTATTAGTTGTGAAACAGATTTCGTTAGTAAAAATGCTGAGTTTGTAGCGTTTGCTAATAGCATTGCTGATGCAGCCGTTGCACATAATGTAAAATCAGCAGAAGAATTAAATAATATTGAAATCAATGGCGCTAAAGTGGCTGATTTGATTAATGATAAATTAGCATCTATAGGTGAAAAAATTGAAGTGTCTAAATTCGCAAGAATAGAAGCACCATATGTTTCTAGCTATATTCACGGAGCCAATAGAATGGGTGTTTTAGTTGGACTAACTAAAACTTCTGAAGAAGCTGGCAAAGATGTTGCGATGCAAATTGCAGCAATGAATCCTTTAGCAGTGGATGAAACCTCTATTCCTGCAGATGTAATCGCAAGAGAAAAGGACATTGCTATTGAAATGGTAAAAGCAGAAGGCAAACCTGCAGAAATGGCTGAGAAAATAGCTATGGGTAAATTAAACAAGTTTTTCAAAGACAATACACTAATGGCTCAGGCCTTTGTAAAGGATAACAATAAATCTGTTGCAGACTATCTTAAAAGCATCGAAGCAGATTTAAAGGTGACTGACTTTAAAAGAGTAGCATTAGGATAAATTAATTTATTATTTTTAACCCGGTATTTACCGGGTTTTTTTATGAATATTGCTTATTAAACGTTTTGTAAACTTTTAAAATATCCAACCATGTTACCTAAATACAAAAGAGTTTTATTAAAATTATCTGGAGAATCATTAATGGGAGACAAAAACTTCGGACTAGATTCTAATGTGATTGCACAATATGCTCGAGATATTAAACAGATAACTGAAATGGGTGTTCAGGTGGCCCTTGTGATTGGCGGCGGCAATATTTATCGTGGAATGAATGAAGCAGAAACGGGTATTGAAAGAGCCCAAGGGGATTACATGGGAATGCTTGCTACGGTTATAAACGGAATGGCTGTACAAAGTGGTCTTGAGAAAGCAGGTGTATATACTCGTCTTCAAAGTGCCATTAAAATGGAACAAATTGCAGAACCCTATATTCGTAGAAGAGCAATGCGTCATTTAGAAAAAGGACGCGTGGTGATATTTGGGGCCGGAACAGGGAATCCTTATTTTACTACAGATACTGCAGGGTCCTTGAGGGCAATTGAAATCAAGGCCGATGTAATTTTAAAAGGAACAAGAGTTGATGGCATCTATTCGGCAGATCCTGAAAAAGATCCTACGGCTACAAAATTTAATAAAATATCTTTCGCGGAATGCATTTCAAAAAAATTGAGTGTGATGGATATGACCGCTTTCACACTTTGTATGGAAAATAATTTACCCATCATTGTGTTTGATATGAACAAACCAGGAAATTTATTAAATGTAGTAACAGGTGAGAAAGTAGGTACTTTGGTAAGCTAATAACAAATTGATTATATTAAAAAAGCCGGAAAATTTTTTCCGGCTTTTTTAATTGTTCAGTTAAAATGAATTAATCATTTAAATGATAAAATTCTTTTACTGAATTATAATCTGAATAATTCAAATTCGGATTTCTTCCTGCCGTTCCTTTTATAACAACAGCTCTATAATTTACTGAAAATGGAGTTGTTACTGGATTAATAGTAGCATCCGTTGCATCTTCAATAGACACTATCAGATAGATTCCTCCGGTTGTACTTGTTGAATTTCCTGTATAAAAGAAATTATAAGCAATGCCATCAGTGGTGTAAGGATAGGCATAATAGAATTTTTTCCCAGAGCTAGCGGTATATACTTCATACAAAAGAACAATATCCTTAGTAGTATCTACCCCTGAAATACTAGAATAAACATCATAATTTCCAGGTAGCGTACTTGCATCTCCAGGGCTGTTATCAAAGCTCAGCGAAAAGTTGTAATACTTAGCACTTGGACCAGCAGCACCAGTTCTTGAGCAACTTGCGAAGAATAAACTATCGGCAATTGCAAGCGTACCAAAAACTATAAACATGCTTGTTTGTTTCATAATATTTTTAATTAAAATTTCATACAAATTCAACCAAAGTAAACAGATTACTACCTATATTAGTATATGCAATCCGGTGAATTGATTCTTCAATTAAAACAAGAAAACGATCAGCTACAATTTGAGCTAAAGGACTTGAATTACCTAGTTCAAATGAAAGAAGAAGAACTTGAACAGTTGCATAATACAGTATCCAAAGTGTCACAACTTCAAAGCAGTCTGGATCAAAATTTATATGAATTTGAACAGCTGCATAGTAAAATAGGCGAATTGCACGAGCAGGTGGTTGGTGCCACAAAGCGTGAATCGTCATTAGAAGAAGAAATGATACAAAGTATTCAGGTTGAAACAGCCTACTATGAAATGAAAGGACAATTGAATAGCACCAAAGCTGCATTAGCAGATTTAAATTTTCAATTAGCAGAAGCAACCAGCCTTTATCATCAAGTCGCTACTTTAAAAAACAAGGTGGCAGCCCTTGAAAGTAATGTAGAAATTATTTTATTAGACAACGGATTTTTAAAAGAAGAACTTGCTCAATATAGAAATGAATCCAATAAATATACAAATGAATAGGAGCTTGTTTTGTAGATAAGACTCAAGATTATTTTAATGAAATTTTTTATTCATGTCAAGTATCGCCAACATAAGAAAAGAATATCTTTCAGCATCACTTTCTGAAGCGGACGTACACACAAATCCTTTCTTACAATTTGATCAATGGTGGCAACAAGCATTGGACAGTAAGATTGATGAAGTGAATGCAATGACATTGTCTACTGTAAGTGCTGTAGGCAAGCCTTCTGCAAGAATTGTATTGTTAAAGGGGTACGATAAAAACGGCTTTGTATTTTTCACCAACTATAAAAGCAACAAAGGAATTGATATTGAATCTAATCCACATGTAAGCTTGATGTTTTTTTGGAAAGAATTAGAAAGACAAGTAAGAATAGAAGGAGTGGCAGAAAAAATTTCAGCAGGCGACAGTGATGAATATTTTAATTCGCGACCGCTTAGTAGTAGAACGGGCGCATGGGCCTCACCACAGAGCACCAAAATTGACTCGCGCGAATTTTTAGAAAAAAATGTTTTAAAAGTAGAAAGTCAGTTTGCCCACAATGAAATATACCGACCACCTTTTTGGGGTGGATATATTGTGAAGCCCTCAATGATTGAATTTTGGCAAGGAAGACCAAGCAGGTTGCATGATAGAATTGTATACAACTTGACAGAAGGAAATGAATGGGAGCTGGCTAGATTAGCTCCATAATACATAAAGAAATTGATAAGTTGAATGACAAATCAATCAACTTATCAACTCAAATAGTTATTTGCTTTTTTTAGCGGCCGCTTTCTTAGGTGCAGCAGCCTTCTTAGGTGTCGCTGTCTTAGTAGTGGCAGTAGCCTTTACTTTAGCAGGTCTGCTTTTTCCAAAACTTCCTGCAAATATTTTACCTTTTTTTGTTTTGATATCACCACGTCCCATATTAGTATTTTTTAGTTCAATAAATTTGATAATAAAAAAGCAAGACACATAAAGCGCCTTGCTTTTTTACTTTTTTAAAGCAAATTAGATCTTAGAAGATAATTCTTTACCTGCTTTAAATTTAGCAACTTTTTTTGCTTTGATTTTGATAACCGCACCAGTTTGTGGATTACGTCCGTTACGAGCAGCTCTTTTTGAAACAGAGAATGTTCCAAATCCAACTAAAGTAACTTTGTTACCACTTTTTAAAGTTTTTGTTACTGCTTCGATAAAAGAATCTACAGTAGCATTTGCTTGAGTTTTAGTGATGCCAGCATCATCAGCTAGTTTTGCAATTAATTCAGCTTTGTTCATAATAAAGTTTTTGATAAGTTTTAACTATAACAAATATAGAAGGTTTTTAATTCCAACAAAATTTTTTTATTTTAAAATAAAAAGGCCCAATTGGCTACAAAGCCCAATTGGAGTGCATTTTGAGAAACAGGGTAATTATTTCGCCTCAAATAGATTAGAATAAGTTATCCTGAAAGCCTTGCTCATATTGACTTTCAGGACAATTTCTTTGTAAAACCTTTATTTATAGGCTGTCAGGAGAATAATACAGAAAAAATATCTTTTAAAAAACTGAATTTTTTTTGTTTTGCACAATTAGTTAATAACCTGCATAACCGACCTAAATGCTATAAATGCATCGCCCCATTTTTCAAATGATTTTTGCCTTAGTACGTTGGCATGTCTTTCTATATATAAGTTATAGGCTGCTTTGCTTTCAGCCTTATATTGAACCGCATAAGTTGGACCTTCGCTGTCATCTATTTCTAATAATTTCAACACGGCTGCTTCTATGAAACATCCTGTATTGATAATCTCTGGAATGTGTTCATTGTTTAGCCAGTTTAACCATTCGATGGCTATATCGGCCCTCACTTTTATAGTTACGTTGTAGATAAACATTTTATGTAGCTTTAATTTTTAGATAAACCGGACAATGGTCGCTGTGTTTTACATCTGGAAAAATATCTGCTTCTACTAATTGTGCTTTTAATTCTTTTGTAACGCATATGTAGTCGATTCTCCATCCTTTATTGTTCAGCCGAACGCTCGGAAAGCGTTGACTCCACCAGCTATAGCGGTGAGGTTCTTTATGAAAATTTCTGAAGGTGTCAATCCATCCTGCTCCCAAAAATTTAGTCATCCAGGCCCTTTCTTCTGGCAAGAATCCAGAAGATTTTTTATTCCCCTTTGGATCGTGAATATCAATTTCTTCGTGTGCAATATTATAATCGCCACATAAAATAATTTTAGGATTTTTCTTTCTTAGTTTTTCTACATGTGTAAAAATCTCATCCAGCCATTGATATTTATATGTTTGTCTTTCGTCTCCTGAGGTGCCCGATGGGAAATAGGCATTGATTAATTTTATGTCTCCCAATTGCATTTCTATTACCCTTCCTTCAAAATCACTTGTTTCAAAGCCATTCCCTACTTTGACGGCTGTTGGTTTTATTTTAGTGAAAATAGCTACCCCGCTATATCCTTTTTTGCTAGCGCTAAACCAATGATGCTCAAATCCTAATTTTTCAAGTTCGCTGACATCCACATCGTCATTGGTGGCTTTTGTTTCTTGCAAACAAATCACATCCGCCGGATTCGTTTTAAGCCATTCGTAAAAACCTTTTTTAATGGCCGCCCTAATACCATTTACGTTGTATGAAATAATGCGCATTTGCAAACTAATTATGGTTAATAAAAAATCACTATTCTATGATTGGCCTTAGCCATTTTGTTGCTTCTACAATTGTCATTCCCTTTCTTTTGGCATAATCTTCCACTTGGTCCTTGTTTATCTTACCTACGCCAAAATATTTACTTTCAGGATGTGCAAAATACCATCCACAAACAGAGGAGGCAGGATACATAGCCAAAGACTCTGTAAGGGTTATTCCTGTTGCGTTTTCACCCCCCAATAATTCAAATAGTTTATATTTTTCTGTATGGTCAGGACAAGCGGGATAACCAGGTGCTGGACGTATGCCTTGATATTTTTCTTCTATTAAAGCATCGGTATTCAATGTTTCGTCTTTTGAATATCCCCAATACTCCGTCCTTGTTTTTTTATGAAGCAACTCTGCAAATGCTTCTGCTAATCGATCTGCCAGTGCTTGTAAAATGATTTTATTATAGTCATCTAAATTTTCTTCAAATCTTTTTATATGTTTTTCTATTCCCTGAATGGTTACTGAAAAGGCGCCAATGTAATCAGTGTGGGTAGGGTTAATAAAATCGGCTAATGATAAATTTGGTTGTCCGGCAGCTTTTTTTATTTGTTGTCTAAGGAATTCGAGCTGTATATTTTTTTCGCTTTTAACGACAAGTGAATCAGGTGCTATTTTTTTTGTTTCCCAATATCCTACAACTCCTTTTGCAGTTAACCATTTTTCATTGATTAGTTGTTGTAAAAGAATTTTTGCATCTTCATATAATTTGGTGGCTTCTACCCCAATTATATCGTCGGATAATATTTGTGGAAATTTACCGTGCATTTCCCAAGCAATAAAAAAGGGTTGCCAATCAATGTATTCGGCAATTTCGGCCAGATTATAATCATCAATAATTTTTGTTCCCATAAAGCTTGGTGGCACGGGTATGTAATTGTCCCAATCTATGGAAGCGATATTTTGTTGTGCTTCATGAATAGCGATCAATTGTTTTGCAGATTTTTTATTTCCGAAGTCTAATTTTAATTGGTCGTATTCTTTTTTAATTTCTTTTACGAATTCGGGCTGTTGCTCTTTGTTGAGCAAGGTGCCCGCAACAGTAACACTGCGAGAAGCATCTAACACATGCACCACTCCGTGTTCGTATTCAGGAGCAATTTTTACAGCCGTATGCATTCTGCTTGTAGTGGCACCGCCAATGAGCAATGGAATGTTCATGTTTAACCGGGTCATTTCTTTTGCAATATGAACCATTTCATCAAGCGAAGGAGTAATGAGGCCGCTAAGACCAATAATGGAAACTTGGTGTTTTTGAGCTTCTGTAAGTATTTTATCAGCACTAACCATCACGCCTAAGTCAATAATTTCATATCCATTGCATCCGAGTACTACTCCTACAATGTTTTTTCCAATATCGTGTACATCTCCTTTTACTGTAGCTAATAATATTTTTGCAGGTCCAAGCGCATCTTGTTGATTGTTGCTATTTGCAGTTTTATCATTTCGTCTATCTGCTTTTTCTTGTTCAATAAAAGGGGTAAGAACCGCAACGGCTTTTTTCATTACCCTTGCGCTCTTTACCACTTGTGGTAAAAACATTTTTCCTTCTCCAAACAAATCTCCCACAATGTTCATTCCATCCATCAGCGGTCCTTCAATTACATCTAATGGTTTTGGGTATTGTAGCCTTGCTTCTTCTGTATCTGCATCAATATATTCCGTTATTCCATGTATAAGGGCATGGGCAATTCTTTTTTGTACTGCTTCTTTTCTCCACGATTCGTCTTTAATAATTTCCTTTCCTTTTGCTTTTACTGTTTCAGCGAATTGGATTAATTTTTCTGTAGCACCATTGTCATCGTTGTTGATATTAAGAATAACATTTTCACAAAGCTGCTTCAGTGTTGGTTCTATGTCATCTAAGATTACTAGCTGGCCTGCATTTACAATGCCCATGTCCATTCCCGCTTTGATGGCATGATATAAAAAAACGCTGTGAATGGCCTCTCTCACATGATCGTTTCCACGGAAAGAAAAAGACACATTGCTAACACCACCACTTACTTTTGCCAGCGGCATCAATTGTTTAATTTCACGGGTAGCTTCAATGAAATCTACTGCATAGTTATTGTGTTCTTCGATGCCTGTTGCAATAGCAAAAATATTTGGATCAAAGATGATGTCTTGTGGAGCAAACCCTACTGTTTCAGTAAGTATTTTATACGCCCGTTTGCAAATTTCAACTTTTCTAATTTTAGTGTCTGCTTGGCCAATCTCATCAAATGCCATTACAATCACGGCAGCCCCATAGCTTTTACAGATGTATGCTTGTTTGATAAATGCGGCTTCTCCTTCTTTCATAGAGATCGAATTCACAATACACTTTCCTTGTACACATTTTAATCCTGCTTCGATGATTTCAAACTTACTGCTATCAATCATTATAGGAATCTTTGCAATATCTGGTTCTGCTTGCAAAAGATTTATAAAGGTCGTCATAGCCGTAACACCTTCTAATAGTGCATCATCCATATTTATATCAAGAACCTGAGCGCCATTTTCCACTTGTTGTCTGGCAACGCTCAATGCTTCTTCATAAAGACTCTCCCTTATAAGTCGAGCAAATTTCTTGCTACCGGTTACGTTTGTTCGCTCGCCCACATTTACAAAGTTGGTTTCTGGTCGAACTATCAAAGGCTCTAACCCGCTTAAACGTAAATATGGTTTTATGTGTGTTGTTTCTTTCATTTTAATTTAAATCACGTCAACGATTGGCAATGCTCTTGGTTTAAATTTTTTTACTTCTTCGGCAATATGTTTAATATGATCGGGTGTGGTGCCGCAGCAGCCCCCTACAATATTTACAAATCCTTCTTTTGCCCATTCCTCAATAATATGAGCTGTTTCATGAGGTTGTTCATCGTATTCTCCAAATGCATTTGGCAAGCCGGCATTGGGATAGGCAGAGGTAAAGCAACTTGCCAATGATGACAATTCTTCTATATGTGGTCTCATTTCTTTGGCGCCCAAAGCACAATTGAGTCCTATGCTCAATGGATTGGCGTGCATCACAGAAATATAAAACGCTTCTAGAGTTTGTCCGCTCAATGTTCGTCCACTTGCATCCGTGATGGTTCCGCTAATCATGACAGGCAATTCGGGAATTCCTTTTTCTTTAAAATAATTCTTCACTGCATAGATAGCCGCTTTAGCATTGAGGGTATCAAAAATAGTTTCTATTAATAATAAATCTACTCCTCCATCTACCAGTCCATTGATTTGTTCTGTATAGGCTTGTGCAACTTCATCAAAAGTGACTGCTCTAAATCCAGGATTGTTTACATCGGGGGAAAGAGAAAGTGTTTTATTTAAAGGCCCTATGGCTCCTGCAACAAATCTTGGTTTGGTTGGGTTGGCTGCAGTGCTTTCATTAGCTGCTTTTCTGGCGCATGTTGCAGCGGCCACATTTAATTCATACGCAAGTGATTGCATGTCATAGTCTGCTTGTGCAATAGAAGTGCTGCTAAATGTGTTTGTTTCAATAATATCAGCGCCTGCGTCAAGGTATTGTTTATGAATCGCTGTAATCAATTGGGGCTGGGTGAGGCTTAACAGGTCATTGTTTCCTTTCACATCTTTATGCCAATCTTTAAATCGGTCGCCTCTATAATCTTCTTCTTCCAATTTGTGTTGTTGAATCATGGTGCCCATCGCCCCATCAATAATTAAAATGCGCTCTTTTAAAATATCTTTAATTGTACTCATGACGTCATTTATTTATAATCCCTAATTAAAAATTAGCGAATGAAAACACAATAAAATTTACATGAATAAACGATGCTCAAATCCGAGGAGTAGTGTGGAAATGCATGTCGTTTATTAGTTCAATTTTATATTAAATGTCGTGGTTGAACAATAAACAAAGCCGCCGCGACACTATGCACAAAGCTATAATAAGAAAGGCATAACACAAAATGTTATATAAAATATGGGTAAGCGAATTTTCTAATGATTATTTAAAGTAGGCTATCCTATTGAAGAGATATAATGTTCAACAGGAATTCGATTGCTGATGCTTTTAGCCAATGTCATTTCATCGGCATATTCAAGCTCGCCTCCAAAGGCGATGCCTCTAGCGATGGTAGTAATTTTAACGGGCAATTCTTTTAATTTTCTTCCAATATAATAGATGGTAGTATCTCCTTGGATGGTAGGATTAAGGGCAAATATAATTTCTTGTGTTTTTTCTTCCACCACTCGTTTTGTAAGCCCTTCAATATTGAGTTGCTCGGGACCAATACCATCTAAGGGAGAAATAATGCCACCTAATACATGGTATACCCCATTAAATTGCTGAGTGCTTTCAATGGCGATTACATCTCTAATATTTTCCACCACACAAATCAATTCTTTTTTACGCATGGGGTTGCTGCAAATATTACAAAGTTCTTTATCGGAAATATTATAGCAATTTTTACAAAACTTTATTTCGCGTCTCATTGCGTCTATTGTTTCACTAAAATGTGCTACTTCATTTTTGTCTTGTTTTATCAAATGAAGGACAAGTCGCAACGCTGTTTTTTTTCCAATACCCGGAAGTTTAGCAAATTCATTTACCGCATTTTCTAAAAGAGAAGAAGAGAAAACCATACTTTAAAGTTAATTGATATTATTGTTTGTGCGATTTTTAATCTATGGGAAGATCTATTATTCTTTCATTATCCCAATTAGCTTTTACTGAAATTTTTTGTGACAATACTATTATTTTTTCTGGTTGTAACTTTTCCTTGTATTTCCCTGCAGTCCATACTCCATCATTGTTTGAGTCATATAATATTCTGACTTCATATTCACCCGGCGGAAATATTTTATTACTCCATTCGTTCCCAATAATGGGGTATGCGTATTTAACCTGATTGTCTGTTACAAACTGCACAACTATTTTTTGGGACGTATCAAGATTGTTAAAACGCAGCACCAGATTTCCATAGTCGCTGATGCTTTTAGTGATAAAGTAAAGCGTATCTGATTTTGAAAGCGTTTTCCCCTCTTCGGCTTCTACCGCTTCTTTTGGAACGATGATACTAAGTCTCGTTTCCGGAATCCATTTGTAATCTATGGTGATAATTCCTTGGCTGCTATCAAATGTTATGTTTGTATTTGGTAACACCTTAAAGCTTGTATCTGTTAATACAATAGATTTCACATCTAATTTTTTTATTGATGTATTGAAAGTTAATTTGAGGGGCTCCAATAAATCTTTTTTAGGACCAGTTAAATTGTTGCTGAAACTCAATTTCTTTTCTTTCGATTGTTTTTTTTCAACTTTGCTTTCTTTCATTGACTTTTCTTCTGCATAGGCATACAATATAACAGGAGCGATTGCATTTGTCGTATTTAAATCAGTATCGTAAAATGCAAACAATTCACTTTTTGAATTATAGGTTTTTCCTCCATCCCCATCTTTTAAAACATACACTCTGGCACTAGCTCGGGGCAAATGTGTAAAAACAAAATCTCCTTTGCCATCGACTTTGGCGATATAATCTGGCTTTCTAGATGTAACAGAACTATCAACTGGATTTAGATAGAGAAGCGCTATGAGTGTACTGTCTACTTTTCCTGTTTCGGCCAACGTAACTTTTCCGGAAAGCTGAAGAGAGTCTATCGAGTTCCCTGTAGAAAAAGTATACTGCAGATTTTTATAAATATTTCCTTCATTAATATCTTTTACAGCATTTCCTAAATTGATGGTATAAGTGGTGTTAGATAATAGGGTGTCTTTTAAAGTGATGTAAATACTTCTAAGATTGCTTTTGATGCTTGGCATGGTTTTTTGAAGCGGTGAGATGAGCAGGTTAGATGGTAAGTCTTGCAGTTCTATGTATTCATTAAAAGTAAGGGTAATCTTATTTCCGTTAAAATTAAGGGTGTTGAGTTCAGGAATGGCTTTTACAAGCATTGGTGCAGAAGTATCTCTTGCTCCGCCTGTGGGGGCGCCGATTTGTGCACAGCCGCTTCCCAAAGTAACAACGATTTGAGCAAGCAACATAAATATTAATAGTGCCAGTAAGTTATTTTTCATTGTCTGATTATAGTTATGACTGTTGCAAGCGCAAGATATCTTAAATAATAAACATGCTAATTGTAAATTTATGCCTCCTCCTCGGCATCTTCTTCATGTAAAGCTACAGCCAGCTTGTTCTCTTTAACAAAATTACACCAATGACATTCTTCTTTACCGCATCCAATATAAAACTCTCTGTTTTGAATTTTTTCCCAAGTGTCATTGATTTGTTCTGTAACAATCGCAATGTCATCGGGTGTTACCACTACTTTTTTCTTGATGTATTTCTTTTTGGCATCAGGTTCAATAAAATCAAACTCTGTACTTACCGCCTTCCAGTCTTTCCCTGTTTTATTATCTACTAAAATTTTATAAAATACAGCTTGTCTCCAATAGTCGCCTCCATTGGGCTCTTTTGTTGACGGACCTTCTGTTTTTTTGAGCCCTTTGTCGGGGTCGCCAGATTTATAATCTACTACATTCACTGCCTTTCCATCAAACTCTAATTTATCTAGCTTGCCTTTTAATGGAACATCGTTGAGTACTACATTTTTAATATTGTGCTCAATCACTACAATTTTATTAAAAGATTGAACGTGTGTATCATAATATTTTTCGAGCACTTCTTTTCCGTACTCCATTCTTCTATTGAATTGTTCAGTAGAAAAGCTTTCTCTGTGACGATTCATGTACCAATCAAAATAGGTTACAAATGATTGTTTTGAAGGAAATTCTTTTTGATCATCTTCTAGCATTACTTTAAATAACTGTTCTAATGCATGGTGAACCGCAGATCCAAATTCTGTTGCTTCGTTTTTTGCAGAAGGAATGCGAATAAAATTATTATAATAAAAACCAAGCGGACATTTAAGATACCCATTCAAAGCAGTCACGTTCATTACAAACTTTTCCAAAATTGGCTTTACAATATCATCTTCTATTTTTTCTATTTCTGGCGAAGCGCCTATTCCAAAAGATAGCGCAGCAAATTGAGACAAGATTTCGTTATCGATGATTATTTTTTCTACCGGAAGTTCGAACGCTTCTTGAATCTCAGCAATAAATTTTGATGCTTCAATTTCTTTTCCGTCGTTTTTAAACTTGCTATATGAAATAACCAAATGTTGTTCTGCTCTAGTAATGGCAACATAAAAAAGTCTTCTCAATTCCTGATCATCTTTCGTTGAAGACATTGAGCTGAAAACCGTATCAGGCAATTTAAATCCTTTGTTACCTGATTTTTTCTTTTCCCATAAATCTGCATTGGTTCCTACAATAAATACATATTCAAACTCTAGTCCTTTTGAGCCATGTGCCGTCATGATATTGATTCCCTTTTCGCTTCCGTTTGTTTGAATGAGTGGCAAGCTGATCGATTCTTTCTCCATTAACTCTAGCAGCGTTACTAATTGCGTAAGATTGATATATGGATTTCGATGCGTCTCTTCTTTTACAAAATCAAACAACGCTGTAAGTATTTGCAATTGCCAATGCTTATCGTTGCTTTGCATTATTTTGTTAATGACGCCCGCTTCTCTGATGATTTGTTCAAATAAAAACTGGAGTGTAACATTTGAAGCGCTTGATATCAAGTGTTCAATTATCAATGAAGCACTTTGTAATCCTTCGTGTATATTTTTAGTAAAAAGCTCTTGAGGAGGAGTATTTATTTTTTCTTGAAGCAGCGCGCGGATAGAGGTTTTGTTTCCTTTTAATCTTCTTTCAGAAACCTCTAATGTTATTTTTGCAATTTCAATGGGTGGAATATTGAACCAGTCAAAATGAAGTATTTCAAATAAAAGTTGATCTCCGCTATATGGAATAAAATGCTCTGAGGAAAGGTATTTCAACATCAGCATTATTTTTTTTGCCAATGGGAGCTCTAGCGCGTTTAAATAGCGTTTACTGTATACCGGTATATTTAGTAAATTAAAATGCTGTGTAAGTGCTTCACCATATTTATGTTCTTTGTAAATAATGCCAATGTTTCCTGGCGATACTCCTTCGGCCAGCAATGCTTGTATTTTTATTACCACCCCAATCATTTCGTGTCTTCTCGATTCGTATTCTGCAATAAGGGGTAAATGAGTTAGGTGTTGAATTTTCGTATTGGATGCAGAAAGTTCTTTCGTTAATCCTTCAATTTGATTTACCAATCTATCTGGATTCCGATTGATCAATGCTTTTGAAGAATCTAATATTGGTTGAGTAGATCGATAGTTTTTAGTTAACACTATTTTTAGTAAGTCATCTTTGTAGGTGGTAGCAAACTGTAACATATTCTCCACGTTGGCTCCTTGAAATCTAAATATACTTTGATCGTCATCGCCTACAACAAATACATTGGGGTTGTCCCAAAAACTGATTAGCAGTTCTACTAATTTGTTTTGTGTTCCGCTTGTGTCTTGGTATTCATCTACTAGAATGTATTGATATTTTTCTTGATAATTTGCTAGCAGGTTTGAATTTTCTTCAAATGCTTTGATTACCCAATTGATCATATCATTAAAGTCGTACCTGTTTTTTGCTTTCATCATACCGGTGAAGCGTTCAAACTCGTTTACGCCTGCACGAAGCTTTTCCATTCTTTCAACTTCATCATGATAGCTTGGTTTTAAATCACCTTTGTTCCATTTTCCTGCTCGGTTTACCTGGTAAATATATTCTTTGTCATTAGGCAGTTCCTTAAGATACTCGTCAATTCGCTCGTTTAGAAACGGTGGAGTCCAACCTTCTTTTTTCATTGCATTAAAAAGCCCTTCTAGGTTTTTTATTTCAAAGTACACATCACCGCGGTATCTTTTTAACAGGTGGTTTTTTGGCAATGTATCAATCAGTTCTTTATACAACTCTATTTTTTCAAGTTCCGATATAGCATCTAATGATGTTTTTTCAAATTGCGATAAATTATCTTGAATGACATCGTTACAAAATGCGTGAAATGTATAAATATTTACTTTGTAAGCATCCGGACCAATAAAATCCAACAGTCTTTTGCGCATGGCTACTGCTCCGGCGTCTGTATACGTTAAACAAAGAATATTGTCTGGCGAAGTATCTGTTTCAATTAATATTTTTCCAATTCTGCTGGCTAATATTTGCGTTTTACCGGTGCCTGGTCCTGCAATAACCATTACGGGTCCTTCAATTGTGTCTACTGCTTTGCGCTGCTGCTCGTTTAATTGTTGGTATTCTTTCTCGAATGTTTCCCGGAGTTTATTGCTGTAAGTAGACATGGAGTAAAGTTAATTTTTTTACCCGAATGGGTAATTAAAATATAGCGGATTAGAAGTAAAATATTTTATCTGTTAACACAACAAAACCTTGCTTCTTTTGTTTAGGTATTTATGAGTAAAGTATATAGTATAAAAACAGTTCAACTGCTGCCCATCAGTCTTCAAGAGGCTTGGGATTTTTTCAGTAGTCCGGCCAATCTTTCAACCATCACTCCTGATCACTTAGGATTTCAAATTGTTTCTAAGCATCATGGAGAAAAAATGTATGCAGGACAAATTATTGAATATACTGTAAAGCCTGTGTTGGGTATTCCATTGTATTGGATGACTGAAATATCACACGTGGAGGATAAAAAATATTTTGTAGACGAACAGCGATTTGGTCCTTATTGCATGTGGCATCACCAACATCATTTTAAAGAAACCATTGCTGGAGTAGAAATGACGGATATTGTTCACTATAAATTACCGTTGGGTATTTTGGGGCGAATAGCCCATTGTCTTTTTGTAAAAAAACAATTGAAGCAAATTTTTGACTACCGATATAAAGTAGTTGCAGATAAATGGAAATAATCGGATGGTTAAACCTTAAACGTTGAACGAAGCCTCTATCCCGGCATTCTAGTGATGTACTTCTCTATTTGTTTTATTTGATCAACTATTTGAGGAGTAGTAGGTTTAAATCCTTTTGCTTTTCTAAAATATTCTTTGGCTGCTCTGAATTCTCTTTTATTCATCATGATGGAACACAATTGTAAATAAGCAGCTGCATTGTTTTCTTTGTCGGGCAATCCGGCACGAATCGCTTGTCTGATATATGATTCCGCTTGTTTGTTGTCTCCTTTTTGCATGCTCAACATTCCTAATTGTAACTTATTAGGTCCTTCTGCTTGTTTGGAAAGTGAGCCACCCCCAAGGGAAAGCCCTTTTTTCATCATTTTTTCTGCCACATCAAAATCCTCATTAACCATCGCTAAGTTTCCTTGTATAGTATAATATACCGAGCGAATGGGTTTAATTAGTAACGCAGGGAATTTGATCGAGTCTACTATTTTTTTTGCAGCAACCATATCTCCTTCTTCCATAGCTGTTTGTATGAGTCGCATGGGGCCAAATAGAAAATGGCCAATTACTAATATGACAGAGATTAAATAAAGAATAAAAGACGGCCAAAATCCCGTTTGCATATGCACAAAAATAGCCAGTGCCAATAGGACAACCCCCAACAAAAGGCGGTATTTGATAAGCGTGTTCATCCACTTCATACATCAAAAATTAGGCTGCAAAGATAAAGGGGTTTTCTTGTTATTTATTATCATATTCCAAATCCTAGGCCTTCCTTATAAGTTGTTATTATATATATAACTATAAATAACGATTCTTTTTAATTAAATAGAGATGCCATGAAAAGAAAATACCTGCCTAGCTATATATAAATTGTTCTTTTTAATAAAAAAGGGTAAATTCATATTGGCTACACAATAACACCTACCTTAATTCGTATTAGTTAAAATACTCGGTTCAATTTTATTAAACAGTTAAAATCAAGCGTATGAAAAAAATATACATATTAACTGCTTTATTCTTTGCCTTCTTTGTGAAACTTTCCACTGCTCAAAATACGCCTACCAATTGTACGGCTCAATTTAATGCAACCCCAACAGGGAATACTGTACTATGCACGCCGGCGATGATAGATACCTTAACAGCTCATTATTGGAGTTTTGGTGATGGTGGGACTAGCTCAATAAAGAATCCAACACATACTTATAATGTTTGCGGCACTTATACCATTGGTCATTATACACGCCAGCGCAATCCCAATGGAGTCATTATCTGTTCGGATAGTGCTTTTGTGTCAGTTGTTATTGCATGCAATACTTCTTGTAATGTTCATGCTTCGTTTACCAGTGCTACGGTAAACAATCAATTGAATGTCTATGAATTTACAAATACCTCTACGGCGCCTCCTGCTCCCACTGCTGTGTATAGTAGCTGGAACTTTGGTGATGGTACTACTGTGAATACTCCTGGACTTACGAACCAAACACATACCTATAATGTATCCGGTTTATACAATGTTTGTTTGAAAATCATTACTAGCCAAGTTAGTGGCGGTGTAAATTGCGTTGACAGTATTTGCAAACAAATACAAGTACAGGTACCTAACACCAACCCCTGTAATATTTCTCCAACATTTAGTATTCAATCTTCTCCTAGTCAACCCAACGTTTTTGTCTTTACCAACACAACGGTCCAAACCGTTGCCAATCCCGCTATTTCATGGAGTTTTGGTGATAGCACAACGGGTTCTGGAAGTAGCATCACTCATACATATAATCATGCGGGTACGTTTAGCGTATGCATGCACATTGCTGTTAGCAGCACTTGTATAAAAGATACTTGTGTTACTATAACTGTAACAATGCCAACGCCTCCGCCACCGACACCTTGCACAATTGCTCCTGGATTTTCTTGGTCTGTAAATCAAACGCAATCAAACATTATAACGTTTACCAATACCAGCACGCCTATTAATACTGCAGCATCTGTAAGTTGGAATTTTGGTGATAGTACCACCGGAACAGGTTATAATGCCACACATACCTATACGCATGCTGGAGTATATACTGTTTGTATGTATGTTTCCAATAGCAATACTTGCTCAGCTTACCTTTGTCAAACGATAACGGTTACCCTTCCAACAAATAATCCATGTAGTTTAGTTACAGAATTTAATTTTCAAAACAATCCAACTGGAGCGAGTTCAAGTACTATTTATTTCAACAATCAATCTACTCCATTGGCTGCAACAGATTCGATTACATGGAATTTTGGGGATGGCACGGTGTCTCACGATGTAAACCCTATTCATACTTATGCCAATGCGGGTACATACAATGTTTGTTTGGTAGTGAGAAAAAATCCAACCCCTGCGGGGGTAGCTTCCTGCGTGAGTTATATTTGTCATGTTGTAACAATAACAGGATCTCAAACTTGTACATTAGCTCCCTCTTATAATTGGTATAGAGATAGCATAAATTATCAAACCATTCATTTTTATAATACTACTTATATTCAGGACACCACCGCGGCTATCATGTGGAGTTTTGGAGATGGTACTTCATCAACTGTATTTAGTCCTGTTCATCAATATTCATTTCCGGGGCATTATTATGTTTGTTTGCGTGTGCAAACTTCTCCTAATTGTGTAGCGTATTATTGTGATTCTATAATTGTTGGAACACCCAACACTTCGTCTGTTCCACAATGTCAGTTAATGCCCATTCCCAATCCTGCTCATACTCAAGTAAGTGTGAATGCATATTTATCTACAGCATTGCCAATCAATGTATTTGTATATAATTCACAAAATATTTGTGTAAAAAGACTTACAAAAGCAGGTATAACAGGAAACAATACCATTTCGCTCAACGTGAACAATTTTGTACCTGGATATTATACCATAAGAATCTATTATGGGAATCAGTTCTGTTTTGCCAGATTTCAAAAAATATAGTGCTCAACAGCTAATATGATTTTCAGGGTCGTTCCATAAGAGCGACCTTGTTTTATTGCACTAGTTTCTAATAAAGAATCCATTATTTTTCCTGACTTGTTAAAAAAACGGGTCCCGTAGTTCAATGTCTGCCAAAATTTGGCAGGGATAGAATACAAATTATTTCTATAAGATTTTCCTGAGGGCTCTAAATAAATATGCCACGCTTCAACAGCGCGGCATACAAAGTATTTAGGAGGGATTATTTTCCGTAAAGGAACTTCTTAGTAATCCTAATTGGAATTTTTTGTGAACTATTTGATGTCTCTACTTTTATTGTATAGTAGCCTGAAGAAATCTTAGGTAAGTTCAGATCAAGTCTGTTATCGCCTGTTATTAATCTTCTGTCAGGAAATGTTGCAATCTTTTTACCTTGCAGATCATAAACAGAAATGGTGGCGGTTACAGCATATCCAGCCCAGATATAGGCTTGCATTTTGCCATTTCTTCCATTTGTAGAAACGATGATAATATTTTCATTAGCTGTTGCACTTCCTACACGCGCAACGTTAGAATAAGTAGACCTGCCATCATTATTTACCATTTTCAGGCGATAATAAACAGGCTTTGAGAATAGCTCAGCATCATTATAAATATAATTTATCTGACCAGCCTGATTGTTTCCTGTTGCAACAACTGCGCCAATCTTAGAGAAGCTGGCATAGCCAACCGAGCGTTCTACTTCATAACGGCTTAACTGGTTTTCCAATATTGTTGTCCAGTTTAATTTTACTTTATTTGTTTCTTTTGCTGCTTGGAAACGAACTAATGTTACTGGCAAAACAACAACAGATGAAAGGCTAATGTCATCAATTGCTACGGAGGGGTCGGTTCCTGAGCCATTTCCATTATTCTTCCAATGAAAAGCGATTCTTACATTAGGGTTGTTATCAAAGGCAGCAGGAAGAGAAAGGGTATAAGTGGTCCACTGACCCTGGCTATACCCGTTGCAAGCTCCGCAGCAAACAGAAGTCAGGCAATATTGATAACCAACAGGCCATGTGGCGCCATTGTCGGTACTTAGCCTTAACTGCGCACGGTCATCAGAACAGCCTGCACTACCGTAAGCGATATAATCAAACTTTAAAGTAATGGTGCTTTTCCCAACCGTGCTGACAGTTGGGGAAACAATCAGCCTGTAAGTTGCGTTTGTAGCACCAGTTTCATTATAAGTTGCACCAATATCACCACCCGAGCCCGGATCGGCTCCTATATGTAATGATTGATCTCCTATGCACGAGCTGCCGCAATTGGGCGGAACTAATCCTTCCTCAGCACAACTGATGTACCAATTGTTTGGGGAACCACCTGTTGTACCACCAACATTATCAACCAAGGTCCAGCCGTTCCAAGCAGTTGCAAGACAATTAGCCGAGCACCCATTGTTAAAATTGTCGCTCCAAATAGTTTGCGCTTTTGAAGAAACAGAGATGCAAATAAGAAAGGCAAGTGCGAGGAATGGCGTTGTAATATGCGAGTAAATACTTTTCATGAGTTAAATTTTAATAGAATTACTAAAAGTAACATACGATGCATGAAGATATGCTACAAAATAATGTACAACAAATAAATAGATACAGATTTCTTCAAATGAAGTCCTCTATTTATAAAGCTTTCTTCTGCTAATTTCTATAAATAGGCTTGCTAGAATAGTAGTAACCAACAAAACAAGCATCCACTGCGGGGGGAAACCAACCATAGGTGCATTAAAAGTTGTGAAGCCGACTAATGCAGTAGACAGGTAGATCGTTCCTGTAAGCACATTACGAAGAATGGGTATGCTATTAAGTTGAAGAGGAGGTTCGTTTAAAATATACAGAAGCCCCCATACAAGAGCAGATGTAAAAAATGTTTTAGCCGAGATCATACAACCGATAATGAGTATTATAAGAACAAGCGCATTTTTAATAGAATCATATTTGCCGGATTGCATTCTCTGAAGTCCTGTATATCCTGCAAAGCATATAGCCAGGAAGACAAGTAAAGGAAACCAAAATAATGTTGTCGGAGTTAATATCCAATTACCGGCATAATTCCTTAAAGAAAGATAAACACCCATATAGAAGCACATTAGTCCTGATAATATTGCTAACCATGGGGTAGCTTTTAATATTTCAAATATCCTTTTAGGCGAATGTCGAAAGAGGGCAATAAACATAAGAAAGATATCGAGTGTGAGCAATAGCAGTAAAGTACTTTGGTCATCATGCTGGTATTGCAGGCGAAAAGTATTGACCATGTAACCAAGGATTAAAGGAACGGCACCCGACAAAAACAATACTGTATAAATGCATATAGCCGCAATGAGTCCTGTTATAATGCTGTTCTTTTTTGTGCGCACATAATTAAATGAGGCAAGTACAAGCAATACGATCTCGATGCGAATTCCGGGAGTTGCCCCTCTTGAGAATGTTGATCCCCCAATAGTTACGTAAGACCACAAAACATCTTTCCATGAATTAAGAGAGAGGTAATTCATCTTGGCTCCAACGCCTTTTGTTATTAGCAGGTCAATAATAGGAGCAGTCAAAGCAATAGTGAAAAATACAATTACGAGCCTGGCTACCCGAATGATCTTTTCTCCGGAAAAGAGATGCAGCATGATAAGAAAAGAAACAACGATAAAAATGAACCAAAGTCCTATGTGCAGAATATCGTCAAGAGTAAAAAGGCGGTGACTTGAAAAGAATTCAAGGGCAAGACGCAAAGTGAGTAAAGCGCCAAATAAAAACAAATATCTCTTGAAAGGAGTAGGATTGTTCTCTACATTGTTTACTATTATCTCAAATATGCGCTGTATCCTTTTCATCTCTTTTATTGTTTGAAAATATACATATTTCCTTTGCCTTGCTGCACGCCGGTATTCGGGTCAACCACTTCTACAGCACCCATCCAGAAAGAGCTTTTATTGTTCACCACTTCCTGATTCTGCATCCTCGGGCGTTCTAAAATATTTATATTACTCCCCGGTAAATTAATAGAATAATATAGAGGATATGGCTTTGAACCGCCCGCCTCAATCCGAACACTTTTTGTCTGAACTTCTATTTCGCTTTTGAGCATGAAATTTCCATTCTTATCCGAGAGTATGGCAGCATCTACTATTACAGCGCCTTTAGTGTCTGTTCTGAATAACAAGTTAAGATGATCACCGGTATTAAGTGAGATATCAAGCCATGTCACAAAGTCTTTTTTTGCTCTCCCGAACAAAACAGTTTTGCCTGTAAAAGTACTGATAAACAATTTACCTACTGATGTTGACGTTGAACCGGTCTCTAGTGAAAGGGTTGCATTCAGAGGCTTTGCTATCCATGCATTAGGAGCCACAAGTATAGGAGAAAGTATAAAGGGCTTTTGAGTTTCATAATCTAGGGAGGCTTTAAAAGAAGAGGGGGAGATTGTTAAGCTATTTCTTTTATTAAGTACTCCTTCAAGGTTTGTGTTGTTCCTTTTCATGGTCCAACTCCAGCCGCCTGAAACAGAATCATTGGCAGTGATTGAAACAGGGAAATGCTCTTTAAGTTGTAGTTCGGGATTGCCAGAGTTTTGGAATCCTGAATAAAAGGAAGAATCAGCTTCAGACCATGTTGTGAAGAAAAATCCCCCATACTTTTTTCCTGCAAAGAAGTCCATGCTTACCAGTGCACACAAATGAATGTCTTTGTCATTCTTCGCTTTGGAAACAGAATTGATGATCCACCATTTTGCCTCCTCCTGATGAGGAAGAAGAGGTTTTTCGGCAGGTAATGTATGACTCACTGAACAGGAGCAAAAAAAAGCAAAAAAGGGAAATATTATTATGCAGCTCTTCATTTAATTCAGGTGGCTGTGAAGGTAACTAATTAAAACACTCATTGATAGTGCTGTAGCAAAAACATATTCTTTCTTAATATATCGATCAACAGGGATAGGAAAATAACCTCCGTCCCAACAGCCTTTCTCACTTTGCTTTGAAAGAAGAAAATCAATCCCTTTATCAATCACCTTTTTATTGTTAAAGCCTGCATTATACAATGCAGATAGCATTAGAGCTGTATGTAATTCTGGTGAGATAGTTCTTTTGATGAAAGAGTCGTTCAATGACCAGCCGCCATCTTTTTGCTGTCGAGACAAGATGTAGTTAAGGGCCTTTTCCTTCTCGGCACTTTTATTATTCAACGTCTTCATCATTGGCCATAAAGCATAGGCGGGTGAATTATAGTATTCCCATGCATGGCCCCAATCTCCATCTAGCGTTTGTTTGTCAGATAGCCATGTATAATTCTCTTTTTTATAAGGAGGTGCTACTCCTGCTTTGTTAAGCATATTCAAAACAAATGCAGTTACTGAAGGAAACTCTTTTTGTTCACTAATATCGGGATTGCCTATAGCCCATTGGCCCGTTGGCTTTTGCATTGCTGCAATGCCTTCAGCGCCTTTTCTGACATTCTCCCTTTCGCCAATTTCGAAGAGAAGCGTATAATACACTGATGTTGTTTCAAGACAAAACTCATTCCTGCACTTCTTGTTATGGCATATAAGTCCGGAAGGATTTTCGTTCTCACGCAGGAATGAAAGTGCTTTTTTTAAGGCTGGCTGGTTGGTGTCTTGCTTTATCTGATACAACGCAGTTGCAGCAAGAACTGTTTCCCATATATCGAAAAGAGCATTGCTAGTATCGCAGATGGCTCCATCGGCTCTTTGAATATTGCTGAGGAAGCTTATGCCTTTTCCCAGCGCATCTATGACCAATGCTTTTCTTTCTTTTTCCTGGGCAGAGGCAAATGTGATACAAGTCAATAATAGTAAAGTCGGCGCAATAGTTTTTATGAATTGTCCTTTCATTATCCAGGCAGGTATTTGTGAAAGAATAAAATGATTTCCAGCCCGAGCAAGCCGGATATATAAACAATGAAAATGGGCTTTTCATTATAGGGTTTCCTATAAAGCAGGTAACAATGCAGAACAGCCATTAGAATAACCAATGGGTAGAACCATATAATATTAATGAGTATGGATGCCATCAGGTAAGTACATAATGTGCAGACTGCGATAAAAGCTTTTGCTTTTCTTTCTCCAAAGAGCACGGGCAATGTGTTAACTCCTGTTTTTTTGTCTCCTTCAATATCTTTAATGTCTACGAAGTTGGCAGAAAGAGAAAGGGGCAACAAAATAAATAGAGCCCAATTCAAAGGGAAATCTTTAAGGATTCCCCCTGTAAGGAGAAATCCACACACTGCCAGCATAAAAGAGTTCAGGCCAATGAATAGCTTAGATACAATAGGGATCTTCTTAATACGAAAGGGTCTGCAGGAATAAATATAATAGCCTGCAGAAATTGCAATTATACCAAAGAACATTTCTTTTCGAACAAGAAATGAAAGAAATAATGAATATGCAAGACATAGTATTCCCGCCAGAAGGTAGGAGTCTTTGTTCACGGTTTCAAGCACCAATGGGCGCGAAGGATTGGTAAACTTATCTGCTTCAAGATCTTCCAAGTTGTTGGTTACAATAGCAAACACAGCAGCATAAGTAATAGCAATAATAAACAGAGGAAAGACAAACATGGTTTCTCTGCCTGCAAAGAATTCGGCTAATCTTTCATCGTTATCTACAACAGCAATTCCGAGTAAAGCAAGAACTACATAATGGAGTATCCTGAGTGGCCGTAGGTCCCTTACTATTTCCTTTGTAAGAGAAGGGGATATAAACCTCATCAGCACAGGGAGAAAAATACTTACAGCAAGAAGCAACAGATGTGATTGCAATTAATATGGGGTATTGGGAGGTTTTAAAAGTAGACAAAAATAAGCAATCATAATTACAGTCAGTCTTTACAGACGAATCTTGTATTTTTGCACTCCTTTTTAATTTTGGTCCCGTAGTTCAATGGATAGAATAGAAGTTTCCTAAACTTTAGAT